>CANGWP010000091.1 GCA_947457605.1 Bdellovibrionales bacterium
CCTCGACGAAATTCATCCACAAGATTCCGATCCGCCGTAACAAACGCAAGGTAAAGGAAGCTGGGCTCGCCCCTCAGCATCAAACATACTGAAATCGCCCAGACCTTCTTCTGCTCAGGCTTGTATTCGGAAATGAGCACATACCTGAAGTCCCCTTTTTGGGTCTTCTCGCGCCAAACCTCATCCGGATTCTCAAGCGCCATCCATCGAAAGTGGGCGTATCTTTCACGTTCCTCTGCGCTAAGGTCCGTCGGTGAAACGTGGCGGCCATACTCGCGCTCCAGTTTCTCGATGTCGGGAGTGAAATGTGCAACAATGCAGCCTTCGTCACAAAAAAAACGTCCTACTTCCTCTTCCACAAAGAGTGCCTCTTCGCGCGCGGGGATGACTTTTTTGCACTCAAAACAATTTATTTTTTTTGATTTTTTTGCGGGACTGCGAGGTTTTGAACTCATCCTGAATTCCTCCGGGAACAATCCCGATTGAAGCCCGATCCATGGGCCTTTTTACAAGTGTCTGCCCGGAACAAACCCCCGTCAATGACAGGATTTTGATTCCCGATGTTGACATTTTTTTGTCGTTGCAGAAGGGGGAGAATCCTTGGAAAATCAAAAGTGGAGACAGGATGTTTCCACTTCTTGACCATCAATCCGGCCCAGGAGGGGCAGCGGGATGATTACCATCAATCAAAACCAACTCAACACCGTCGAATACCTCATTCAACAATCAGCGCAGGGAAACCACGTTCTTTTTGACCTGGAGCTCGTGCGGAAAGTTTTTAGCATCAAAACCCCTCCCATGAGTGAAACAGAGGCACGCGAGGTGGAATCCCACATTGAAAAGCTGATTACGCTCGAAACCTTTGAAAAACAAAAGGCCTACGTGGAGGCTCTCCCCGAGGAAATTTTGTACAGGGTGATCAAGACTTATTTCAATATCGTTGAAAACGATATGTTCGAAAAAAGCCAGGTACGCCATTAAAGCCACCGGCAGAAAAGAGGATCGATCGGCATGAATCCAATACAGACTCAAAGCCAAACCAGTCAGGAACTTGCAGACTCCCTTCGCAGCCAGAAAAAACAAAAAGAGGAACTTCAGGAATCCCATGAACGCGAAATGGAGAACCTGAAAAAATCCTACGCGGCGGAAAAAGCAGAATCCGTGGATCGATTTGAGTCCTCGGCCCAAAATGGCCGACTCACCCACTACGAAAATTTGCGCAAACTGAAAAGCCAAATCAATCGCGAAGAACGCGACCTCGAGTCACGAGGACGGGAGTCCATCGCGAACAAGACGCTTCGCCTCCAGAAGGATGAAACCCTTGCGGACTCAGAGGGCAGAAAGAGAGTCGATCAGACCCTGAAAAAGTATGCCGCATTGGAAGAGTATCAAAGGCAGGCGACCAAACAGGCAAACGACGAGGCCAATGACCTTCGTGAAAGAAGTACGCGACAAATCATGGAAAATGCGGAAAACAGCGTGGAAGCACTTCGACACGAGAAAACGCGCTACCTTGAGGATCGCAAACAAAACCATTCCCAAGCGCTCAATGGAATTGAAGAACATTATCAGGATCTGAGAAGTGACTTTCAGACGCGTCACCGGGAAGAACTGACCTCGATCGAGGAAAAAAGATTCCGGGATTTGAATCAGAAACGTCTGGAGGGTGCTCGTCTCTTCTCGCTGCAGGAGCAGCAAAAGAATGATCCCTTTTATCAACTCCAGCGTTTTGAGAGCAGCATGGTGGATGAGGGAAATTCCTACCGTTTGAGCGTAAAGGTTCCGGCCCATGAACGAAAGAACCTGAAAATCCAGGCAAATGGTCAGGATGTACAACTGATCGGGGTCAGGGTCAGCGATCAAGAGGCTTTTGAGCAGGGGCGTACCATCAACACGAGGACCCATCAGACCCTCTCGGAAAAGATCAATCTCGACACCCCAATCGATGCAAGAGCCATCACACGAACGGAAACCGAGGCGGGGGTTGAGTTTCACATTCCAAAATACGGCCCCTCCCACAGGATCAATGCGGAAAACCGGGACACCGTTCAAGCGGAACGCAACAATGCCAAGATTGCGAAACAGATCCGGTTTTCAGAAACACTGCCGGCACCGGCCTTTGTAAGTCCGAAGGCCGGAAAGGGAACGCTCGGCTAAGCCGCTTCACTCAATTGCTTTCGATCAGGACTCTTAGACACTGTAAAAACCTTGGACAGAAACTAATTTGATTTAATGGGGCAAGCCATTGTTTTCATGAGTCAGAACGATCAAAGAAGGTCTGGCATCATGGTTGCAACATACTGGCTAGAAGGAAAACACAAGATGTCAGCAACCCGCGATTCAAGCCAAAACGCAACCTTTGTCTTCTCCAACTTCTACCAACTGTACCAAAAGGAGAAATCAAAATTCAGGGACGAATCCTCCCCCATCAAGGGCGTTGTCCTTGCACCTAAAGTAGAAGCTGCGGCCGTCTCCCCGTCAGATCAGGAATCGTATCGTGAATGGGCAACGAACGAAGTTCAGGCAGGAAAGAAAAGCCTCGCCGCTGATTTGCTCGAATTGCGGAATGCACGTAAAAAACTTACCTTCCTGATTCAGGAAATGGACGACCTATTGAAACGGGAGTAGAAAATTATACAAGACTCGAATCAGAATCAGATGAAGTTTTGTCCTTCACCTTGATTTTCACTTCCAGAGTCACTTCATTTTTTTTGAAAAACTCTGCAACCATGACCGTCGGATCAATCTTGTCCTGAACCTTGGTCATCATTTCGCTGACCACGCTTTGCATGAACTCCTTGCGAACGTTCTTCGCTCCGTCCAGGATGCTCCCCACAATTTCCTTGGGAAGCTTGAACTCGGAAACCAGGGTCTTGAGCGCCTCTTCGGTAAGGAAAAAGGCTCCCACTCCGGCAGTCATCAGCTTTTTGGCCCAGGAAATGGAACCCGCCTGCTCGTCACGATCCTCGGGCTTCACAGTTTTTTCGCCCTTTCATAGAAACTATTCATCATCGTAGGGAGAGAGCCCTTTACGATTCCTTTCAGAATCAGGGAGGGCACGGAAAAACTGAATTCCACTTCCAGTGAATATCGCACTTTGCAGGAGGCCGGGCCGGTCGAAGTGATCTTCCACGCTCCATTGTTCACTTTGAAGAAGTCACTCTTTACCAGGCTCCAGTTCACCTCTCCCTGCTCGGGCGCTTCCTTGATCCTCAAGGTATAGCTCATGTCCTTTGACATCATGGAAAGGTCATAATGGGCAATGATGGTGCCATCGGGGTTTTTCTCGGCCTTGACTTTCCTCATGCCATCGACGAACTCAGGGTACTTTTCGTAGTCGGCAACCGCCTTGAAAAACTTATCCGCACTCACTTCATAGGTTTTTTCGCTCTCAGCCTGGGCCATGTGATTCTCCTTGATTACTGAATGTTTTTCTTTTCAAACCGATGTTCGGTTTGTACATAACGGATCGTGCCGGTCTCGGAGCGCATCACCACCGAGTGGGAATGGGCACCTCCCGGGAAGAAACGAACGCCGCTTAGGAAGGTTCCCTGCGTGACACCTGTTGCACAAAACATGACATTTCCTTTTGCCAGATCATGGATCCCATAAATTCTGCCAGGATCCGTAATCCCCATTTTTCGGGCGCGCTCGATTTGATCCGGTGTTTTGAAATTCAAACGTCCAATAAAGTCACCACCCCGGCAGCGAAGGGCGGCCGCAGCGATCACGCCCTCGGGCGCCCCACCGCTCCCAAACAACACATCCACCCCGCTAAAGGGTTCGGTGGTGGCAATCGCGGCTGAAACATCACCATCTCCGATGAGCCAGATCCGGGCTCCACTCATCCGGACTTCCTTGATGAGTTCCTCATGCCGGGGACGATCCAGAATGATCGCAGTGAGATCGGATACCGAACATTTTTTTGCGCGCGCAATCTCTTTTAGATTCTGGGTCGGAGTGCGGTTCAGATCGATGGCGCCTTTGGCTTCGGGGCCTACCGCAATTTTTTCCATGTAAACATCGGGTGCATGAAGGAAGTTTCCATCCTCTGCAATCGCGATCACCGAGATCGAGTTATTGAGCCCCTTTGCGCAAATCGTGGTGCCCTCGAGCGGATCAAGGGCCAGATCGAGGCGCGCGGAGCCTCCCTTACCCACTTTTTCTCCGATGTAGAGCATGGGAGCCTCATCCCGTTCTCCCTCTCCGATGACCACGCGACCATCAAACTCGATGGAATTGAGCGCATTTCTCATCGCATCCACCGCGGCTTGATCGGCAAGCTTCTCGTCTCCGCGACCCATGAGGCGTGCACTGGAAAGTGCTGCAGCCTCGGTCACCCTCACAAACTCAAGAGCGAAGTTCCGATTCATTTTCAGGCCACTCCGTTCAAATGATTCAGCACAAGGCTCTTCAGCTCGGGATTGTCGATCGGAGCATGTTCGACCAATTCACGGGCCGTCCGTACCAAAGTCCGATCAATCATCGGATCATACTCAATCAGACGCGTTTCAAGCCTGACAATCCCGTGGGCAGAGCCTTCGTCCGCTTCCGCAAGAGCTTGCCCTGTTTGCACTCCGGAATCGGATTCCCACTGGATGAAATTCTGATGAATGTAAAGCATCCAGCGCCCGGGCTGATAAAACAGCAAATCCACACCTACAGGGTTGTGGAACCAATGGGTTGCATTCACATCCGGAAGATCGAACTTTCGAAGATTCACTCCAAGGCGCTCAGGATGAGAAATGTCGTCGAGGTGGGACAACAGCTCTTTGCTCGGATTTACCCATTCCGCTCCGATCAGAGTCCCGCGGATGTTTCGCACCTGAAAGGAGCAATTGATCTTGCGACCCTCAACCTTGATCACGCCCTCATGAATCGAGGAAACTGCGAATTTCGGAAGATCTGCGCGGTCCATGAGGCGAACTGCAAGCCCCCCTCGGGAAACATCCTGAACCGGAAAAGTCTTGGTTTCTCCGGAATCGAGAAACTGGCAGTGAGAGATGTGGAATCTTGGAAGCTTGCGTTTTTCATGGTGCATACGAGGCAGAGTTTATCCTCAATTTTCGTTGAAAGGCAAAACTTTTGGGTTTTACAAACCCCATGAAAAAGCGCATCCTCAGTTCCGATGGAATCCGGTCAGGAACCCTTTGATCAGCTCACCTTTCACACCACCCCGAACTACCTGACCCTTCTTCGGGTGATCATGGTTCCTGCGGTAATCCTTAGCCTTTTCCAGGGGACTCCGTTTTGGGACTTTTTTGCCGCCGTTTTCTTCGGCATCGCCGGCATTACCGACTATTTTGATGGCTATCTTGCCCGGAAGTACAAGATTGAAACCGTTTACGGAAAGCTTCTCGATCCCCTCGCAGACAAGTTCCTGGTCATTTGCTCCCTGATCATGCTTCAGCATCTGGGTCGCATGAGCCCCGTTGTGGTCATGGTCCTCGTTTGCCGGGAACTCACCATCACCGGCCTTCGAGCCCTTGCCTCGGCCGAAGGCGTGATCGTTGCGGCATCTTCCGGCGGAAAGTGGAAGACAGCAATCCAGATGACCGCCATTCCGTGCCTCATGATTCGGGATGTTTTTGGGATTCCGTTTTATGCCATCGGGATGTGGCTCACCTATCTGTCGCTTGCGTTTTCGCTTTGGAGCGCCAAGGACTACATTGTGGATTTCTTCAAGGGCTTGAAGGTGGCATCTGCGATCCGGAAAGAGAGACGGATCCAGAAAAAAATGGCGCGCCAGAAGAAACGCGAACTCAAATTGAAGTCAAAGCTTCAGCGACGCTCTTCCATTTAAAATTCCTGATCTACGCGTTCTTTTTTGGGGGAACCCACTTGGTTTCCACCTGTCCCAATACCTGATTCACATGGCGGGCCATCACAAAAAGGTAATCACTGAGACGATTCAGATACCGGATCAGCTCTTGGCGAACCGGCTCATTGTGGCCCAAATCCACACATTCCCGCTCGCTTCTTCGTACGATGGTTCGCGCAAGGTGAAGCGCTGAACCCGCGGATCCGCCATTCGGAAGAATGAAATTTTTAAGCGGCTGAAGCAGGGCCTCCATTTCATCGATTTCCTGCTCAAGTTTTTGGATCTCGGACTCCTCCACAAAGGGGCAGGAGGTGCTGGCCCCGTTTTGCGTGGCAAGTTCTGAGCCCACCTGAAAAAGCTCATTTTGGATGCGGATCAAGCGCCCTTGGATCAGGGATTCCTTAGCTGGCAAAAAAGAAATCGCGAGCCCAATCATGGAATTGGCCTCATCCACAGTCCCATAGGCATTCACCCTTGGGTGCGACTTCATGACCCTTCCGCCGCCCCAAAGGGAGGTTTCACCTTGATCACCTGATTTCGTATAAATTTTCATAGGTTAAGCCTAAATGAGGACATCCCCCATCGCAATAAATTCTTGACCTTCTCCCCCGAGGTACGGTAAGAATACCGGACTAGCGAAAAGCGGTCTATTTCAATGCGGGAGTAGCTCAGTTGGCTAGAGCGCCACGTTGCCAACGTGGAGGTCGAGGGTTCGAGCCCCTTTTCCCGCTCCATTTTTATTTTCACCCCCGTCCAAAGACTTCTCCTTCAAGTTTGACTAAAATCTTCCGAAAAAACGCGGCGAGGCTCTTTCTTCCTTGCTCTGCTGCTCTCTCTCACTGTTCCCAAAAGCCAAGCCAATCAACCGGACCTGATGCGCCAATGGACCAAATTTGAGAGGGCTCTGAGCGGCAAGAGGACCTGCCTTCTGGAAAACTCCCGCCTTGTGGACGACGAGTTCTTGGGATTGAATGCGCTTCCCGAAAGCTCGGACGAGACCTGGGCCTGGTTGCAGCGACTGAGCAAAGCGGACCCATTCCACCCTGAATTCGAGGGGATTGAAGCCTGGGCAAAAGACATGCAGCTTAAAATGCTGAGGCAAAGCAAGTCCAGTCCGTTCAGCATCACCTACCGTGATCCAAAAACAAGCTGTGTGATCCATCTCTCGGGCCAATACGAACCCTTTCAGGACTCTTCAGGGGAAGATCATGCAAGAATCAAATCCATATCCAACCTTCTCATCGCCAAGCCTCATTCATCCGGAGCCTGTGATCCCTGCTTGAAAACCAACACCGGAAGATACCAGGTGATCGACTCCCATGAATCTCCAACCTTGCATTCTTCTGAGGTACTCCCAAAATCCGTATTTGAAAAACTGGATGCCATCAAAAAGTATCCGGAAAAGTGTCAATGAGGGTTCGCATCCGGAGTTTGAGTTTCCATTGAATTCGAGGCTCCAATCGTGCCATGTTCGGAGGAAATGAACCCCGCCGAACCGAAGCCAACCCAAGGTCCGTTTTCAAAAGATTTTCGCGATGAATTTCTGCGGCTTTTAAAAGCCCGCAGATCCATTCGCAAGTTCAAGCCGGATCAGATCCCCCGCGAAACGCTCGAGCGAATCCTCCATGCCGCAATCGAGGCTCCCTCAGGCAAAAACCGACAGAATTGGCGTTTTTACATTCTCACGGGCGAAAAGCGCGATGCGTACCTTTCGCTTTCTCAAAAATCCTGGCTTGGGATCAAAGACATTCTCCAAAAGCGCCTGAAGCCCTCACTCTATGAATTCACCGAGCGATTCTTCTACACCCTGGGCAATGCCCCGGTCATGATCCTGTGCTACTCGCACAATGATGATGAGGAAAAATACCTTACGAGTGTGGGGTCGGTGTACATGGCAGTTGAGAATTTAAACCTTGCGGCGGTTGCCGAAGGACTCGGCTGCTGCACCATGGGGGCGCCGCTTGAGATCAAAAAGGATGTGGATGAGTTCTTAGGAGTGACGGCACTTAAGGAATATCAGGAGGGAAAACTGGAATTGCTCTGCGGAGTGGCTTTGGGCTGGCCGGATCACGACCCTCCCAAAGCACCCCGACAAATCGAGCAAAAATTTCATTGGCTCTAAGGAGACCCTGAAAAGGACCCTTTTACCAATTCAGAGATTATTTCGCCTCAGTTTTTGGAGCTTCGCCGTGAGCGGCTTTTTCATCATGGTTGTGGTGCTTGTGATCATGTTTTTGATCGAGCTTTGTCTTACAATTTTTGCAGTTTTTATGGTCCTTGCCCTTTTTGCACTTCGAGCAATCGCACTCCCCTTCACAATCGCTCTTTTTCTCCATTTTCGCTTCATTAGCCGGAGCCGCAGCTTCCTCGGCGCGAATCACGGGGGAAAACACCAAACCTAGGGCAAGAGTATTGAGCAATACGAGTTTCTTCATGGTCATAAAATTCTCCTTTCTTTCAGTTTAGACACGGATCCCCCCCCACCTCAAGAGCTTCTTGCGAGGCGCCCCCACCTACGCTATGGTCAGGGACTACGCACCCGTAGCTCAATTGGATAGAGTATCTGACTTCGGATCAGAGGGTTTCAGGTTCAAGTCCTGACGGGTGCGCCAAAACCTTCTAAAATCCCTTTTGACATCATCTCACTCGCCTCACTCAGTCCGACATACGCTAAGTATGCCTTCTTCGTTCATTTCGCTCGATTTCCTCAAAAGGGATTTTTGAGGGTTTTGGTGTATCCCGGAGCGGACTTGAAGAGAGCAAGCCCGAGCAGACTAAAAGTCTGCTTCCTCGCAGGATGCGAGGAAAGGGTTTGCGAGTGGCAAGGCGACCGAAAGCGCAGGAGGCGCGGCGGGAGCTTTGCCAAGTCCTGACGGGTGCGCCATCCTTCATTCTCCTCGTTGAAAACAGCCCGCCCCATAGGCTACTGTATTCGAAACTACTGGAGTGCCCCACCTTGAACTGGAATCTCTTTGCAAGCACCTTTGGATTGATCTTTCTTGCCGAACTTCCCGACAAGACGGCATTTGCCACACTCATGCTCGCAGGCGAAGGAAAGCTCCCTGCGCTATTCCTGGGGGCGGCTACCGCATTTTTGATTCATGTCATTTTGGCAGTCTCCGTGGGCGAGTACCTGGGCCTGCTCCCCGCTGGCTGGATCAAACTTGGAAGCGGAGTGCTTTTCTTGATCTTTGCGATGATCAGCCTAAAACGTGCCTTTACGCCTGAGCCAACAGAATCTGAAGCTGGGGACAAGGCACAAAGCCTAAGTTTCGCAGGCGCGTTTTTAAAAACCTTTGTCGTGATCTTCATTGCCGAGGCCGGAGACTTAACCCAACTTGCCA
>CANGWP010000092.1 GCA_947457605.1 Bdellovibrionales bacterium
GTGTTCCTTGGTTGGTCTTCCACTCGGTGGAGCCAAGGGCGGTATCCGTGTGGATCCATCCCAGCTCTCGCGTGCGGAACAACAAGCGCTTACTCGCCGATTCACCATGGAGATCATCTCCATGATCGGTCCTGAGCAAGACATTCCTGCTCCAGACGTCGGCACCGATGGCCAACACATGGCATGGATGATGGACACGTATTCCATGGCAAAAGGACACGCAGTTCCCGGAGTTGTAACCGGAAAGCCGATTGAGATCGGTGGATCTCTGGGCCGTCCCGAATCGACAGGACGTGGCGTGGTGTATGTGATCGAGCATGCGATCGAGCTTCTGAAGAAACAAAACAAGGCGAACTTCAGCATGAAGTCCATGACCGCAGCCGTGCACGGCTTCGGAAAAGTGGGCGCGGTTGCAGCCCATGAGCTCTCAATCCGCGGTTGCAAAGTGGTCGCGGTGAGCGATTTCTACGGCGCAATTCACAACAAAAACGGACTCAACATCGACGAAGTCCAGGCCTACATGAACAAGAACCGCACGCTGAAGGGTTATCCGAATGCCGAGGCGATCTCGAATGAAGACCTGCTTGCACTCAATGTGGACATCCTCGTTCCTGCGGCGATTGACGGCGTGATCACAAAAGCCAACATGAAGAATATCAAGGCCAAGATCATCTCCGAGGGAGCAAACGGACCGATCACCTCTGAAGCCCAGCAGTATCTTGAGCAAAACGGCTGTTACATCATTCCTGACATTCTTGCAAACGCAGGCGGCGTGATTGTTTCCTACTTCGAGTGGGTACAAGGCCTTCAGCAGTTCTTCTGGAATGAAAAAGAAGTGAATGAAAAGCTCGCCGAGATCATGGCGCGCGCATTCAATCGCGTGGCTGGAAATGCCGAGCGCTACAAGACAGGAATGAAGACCGCAGCTCTCATTACTTCGGTAGAGCGTCTCTCCCAGGCAATGCTTCTTCGCGGTCTCTTCCCATAAGCGGCATGCGATTTTTCGCGGGAGCATTTCTTTTTTTTGGCATGGGCCCTGCTTTTGCCTGGAACATTCATCAGAACGTGGTGAATCGTGTTCTTCAGGATTCAGAGTTCGCGTCCAGAAACTACCTTTCGGCCAGGATCAGCTTGCCGTGTCAGGAAGAGGAAAAAAAGGAAATCGAAGCCCTCGCCTCCAAGATCCAGATTCGCGCGGATGCGGTTCCCCTCCTTTCCAAAAAGAAATGCGGAAGCGGAAAGCCCGAGGCTCTCAGTGTGCTTGAGGTTTTAAAGCTCGGCATCATCGATGAGCCCGATCATGGGATGGACCAGGATCTGCCCGATTCTGCGGACCCCGAAGGCTATCGGAAGTGGATGGGGGGAACTACGGGGCCCACCTCGCAGGGATTCCGTCATATGGTGTTTCCCGGAATCGAGTGGAGCTCCCCGATTCGAACGCTTCAGATTCCATTCAAACGCGCGGGAGCGGCTCCGGATCGCATTGAATTTCTGGGAGAAGCCTCACGGGACTACTTCAAGGCGGGAAATCCATTCTTTGGACTGAGGCTGCTTCTTTGGCGCGAACATTTCATTCAGGATTTGCTTCAGCCGTTTCATGTCACCCAGGTTCCCGATGCGTCCATGCTTCCCTGGAAGGAGTTGCTCTCAGGTTTTGTGAGGCAGTCCACCCACGCAATAGCCAATTACCATTATGCCTACGAGGGCATCGCGGATGAAATGGTGAAGGCACCGGATGAGCGCGGAGTACAGGAATGTCTTGCCGGGCAAGCCGCGAAAAACTTTGAGGGGTGGGTTTCCCACATTGGTTTGTCCCGTACGAAGGCTGCCCCGATCGGCTCGGCGCTTTACCTTGTTTTCGGGGATTATTTGAAGTCAAAATCGGTCGATCTCCCTCAAGGGGTGGGCCAGATCGATTACTACGAGCTCTTGAATGCGAGGGAGTTTGCGCTGGAGGAAGAAGACCGGAAGGTACTTTCTTCCAAAGACAAGCAGGATCTGAAACGGAATGAGCAAATTCTCTTCGGGTTAAAGGAACTTCGGACCCATACCTGCGAACTGATGCGTGAGGCGGGAAACTTGTTCCGGGGGAGTCTTGATCAGGCTTTGCAAGAGCTTTCCGCCACCAGCAAAACAGGCAAGTGATCCGAAAGGGTTCCGGTATCGGGGACCTCAAGCCGGATGTTTGAAAAACTTTCTCTCTTCACCACGAATTGATCCAAAGGCTGCAAAGGAGCGTCGCTCGGGAAAGTTCCTTTGGGTGGTTTGTGGGTCTGAAAAGCTTCCTGGAGCTCGGCTCGAATGCATGCTTCACCATTGAAGTCTCCCCCGGCGAGATCAAGACCATACTCGGTGAGTCGGTCCTGGAGACGCACCAGATGGAGATCGCGGTTGTCGGAAGAGAAAGCCTCGAGGTGAAGATTGCATAGATTCATCCCCCTGATCTTCACCATCTGGAGGAATCGCTGTACGTAAAAATAGTTGTAAATTCCGGAATTCTCGCGCGGCTTTGCGAGAAGGTCATTCTGGATTGGCTCGATCTGAGTTTTCGAGAGGATGCCCCCTCCTGAGCGAATCCTGCCGAATTGCCGGTAAGGACGCAACCCCGGATAAGGGACATACATTCGATCCCAGGTGACAATCCCGCTTCGGTACAAAAGGCCGCTTCTTCTGGCCAGATGATCCAGCTGGTTTTCAAAGTGCGAGCGTTTCGAGTAAAAGTCCACCTCCTGGAGCAGGACGATGTCCGGATCAAGTTTTTTGATGGTATCGCCCATGGCTTGAAGCGTGGTCTCGAAGTGCTTCGGGCTCTTTGGTTGGTACCGTTCGTCCCCCTCGGATCCGGGGCCGTAGGCATAGCTGATATTCCAGGTCATGATTTTCAAGCTCATGATATAAAACAAGTATGAAGATCATTCCCGTGGATTGCAAATATGTAGAGCCAGGTTTTGCCGCATCCTATCTTCTGATCCGGGAGGGAAGGGGCCTTTTCATCGAGTGCAATACGAATCACGCCATCCCCCATCTTTTGGCTGCGGCGAAGTCCGAAGGCCTGATGCCGGATCAGATCGATGGTCTCATCATCACGCATGTGCATCTGGATCATGCGGGCGGCGCCGGCACTTTTTTGCGAAAGTTCCCGAATGCGGTTCTCTATGCCCATCCGCGTGCTGCACGCCATGCGATTGATCCCTCTCGATTGGTGGCAAGCGCGACCTCCGTTTACGGAGAAGCATTCATGAAGGAACGCTACGGAGAAATTCTTCCCTGTGAAGAGGATCGAGTGCGTGTTCTCCTCGACGGAGACTCGGTTTTTTTCCAGGGTGCGGAACTCGAGATCAGACATACCCGAGGGCACGCCAATCATCACCTCGTTGTCTTTGAAACCAGCACTCGCACCCTGTTCACGGGTGACTCTTGCGGAGTCTCGTACCCGGAGGTAAATGAGCGACACGGGGTTCTTGCTCTCGCCTCCACGTCCCCCACGGATTTTGACGGAGAAGCCGCACTTGAAACCCTCGATTGGATCGAGCGGCTTTCTCCGGAACGGATCGCTCCGACCCATTTTGGTTTCATTGAGAAAAAGGATCATCCACGGGTACTTCAGATGCTCCGGGACGAGATCCGGTTTTCCATGGATCTCTTGAAAAAAATTCGCGGAATGGGGCTTGATGCACCGAGAGTTGCTGCGATTCTCACGGATTGGGTGGTTCGGTATTTTTTCGAGCGATGGGGAATCAGGCTTGATGCGAAAGATCTGCACCTGCTTGAGATTGATCTTGAGGTCAATGCCCAAGGACTTTGTTTCGTTGCCAGCAGAACAGCGTCTTCCTGAGTGGATCTCATCAATGGTGTGGGTTCGGAATCCTTCGGTCCATCACTCGAAACCAGAGTGGCGGGACGAGGGCAAGCAGGATCATGCCCGGGTATCCGGTCGGCATTTGAGGTGCCTCTTCGTGATGCCGCAAGATCTGATATTTCCGGGTTGCATAGGCATGATGATCGGAGTGGCGGGAAAGCTCAAAAAGAATGGCCCGCGAGAGGTAGGGGTTTGCATTCCAGGAATGATGGGGGCGGACCGCTTCGAAAACCCCCGGGCTCGTTTCTTTCCGCGAGAGGCCATAGTGTTCAATGTAGTTTACGGACTGCAGAAGCAAGATTCCGAAAAGCGCAGAGCACATGAATCCAAACAGAGTCATCGGGCCAAAAAAGAATCCGATGCAGGATAACAGGGCAATTTCAGACAATGCGCCGATGCGCATCTCGGGGGCGTCAAGCCGCCATGCGTTCTTGAAACTATCCCGGATCGCTCGGACAAAAAACGCATAAATGGATTCATGAAGGCGCGCGCTTTCCGGATCGTTGGGAGTGGAAACGTTCCTGTGATGTCCCCGGTTGTGCTCAATGTAAAACTGCCAATTGAGGGAGCTCGCAAGAAGGAGCCTTGCAAGAATCCTCTCAAAGCGGCTTTTGCGGTGGCCAAGTTCGTGGGCGACATTGATCCCGATCACGCCACAGGCAACGCCAAGGGCTGTGACCAGACCGATCCGCGTGGATGGAGGTAAGTCCTGGGACTCAAAAACCCTGCAGAATGAAGCGACGAGAAACGCCTGAATCGGAAGCATTGAATAGAGCAGCAGATCAAAAAAGCGGGATTCCCGAAGCTTCTCGGCAACCGCATCCGATGGGTTTTCTTTCGAGGCGGGCAGAAGGAGCTCCATAAGGGGCAAAAATCCAAATGCGTACAAAAGCGCAAAAAAGGAGAGGGACTCTGGAAATTCGAGTGAAATCCAGACCGCAACGGGAATCGTGTAAGCGAGCAGGTAGAATGCCCGGTTCATTGCTTCATTCTCTCACTTTTCAGAGAGTTATTCAAACAGGATGGCTTTTTCGCGCGTGCGGTTTGAGCCCAGTTTTTTGTGATCCTCGGGGGATACAAACAGCCTCGAAATGGACCGGCTATTCGGATACTGGGTGAAAAGAGACGTGCATTTCTGCACCGGAATAAAGCTTGGATCGGAATACAGGTTGTCGTAATTCACGAAAATCGGATGATCGGATTTGCCAAAGTACTTGGAGAGGATTCCAGTAGATACGTTTTCGATGTACTCGATTCCTTTTGTTTCAAGCTCTTGCTTTGCTTTCTTGAACACACGCTCCTGCTGTTCGCGTGCGTTTGCAGTGGAGGGCATTCCGCTATGCACTTCGACAAACATTTTGAAGGGCTGTTTTTCGACAATCCTTTTCGCCCACGGGTTCTTTGATTTGGCGAGATGCGAGTACAAATGCGCATCCGTGCATTGGGCATAGGCCTCAATGTCGGAGGGAAGCTTGTAATCACATTCCGGATCGTTCAGGTAGTTCGCGAGCATCTCATCGTACACAACCGTTTTGTGATGCAGGTAAACCTGCAGGAACATATTGAAGCGCGCGAGCAAAAAATCTTCAAAGGCATAGAGCGCCCGGTGCTTGAGTCCGAGGAACACCTGCCCGTCCTTGGTGTGGGCGCACAGATTTCGAAGGATCCAGGAGTAGTCGAACTCTCCATAATTCACGCCGCAGTAAAAACTGTCCCGCCTCAGATAATCCATCCGGTCGGCATCGAGTTCGCTTGAGATCAACTGGTGAAGCACCGGCCTGAAGTCGAGGTTCTCTCCATCAATCCGTTCCTTGAAAAAATCCTCATCTGCCGGCACATCAGTTTCAATCAGTGCCGCGATGTGGGCAGGTGTGAATCCAAAGACCGCCCCGGCTTTGGAAAGGTGGGGAGTAAGAGGAGAGTCCAGAATGATCTTAAGCGTGTAATCCTCGTGTGTTGCTTTTCGCTTGGAGGAAGCGTGCCCGCCAAGTCTTGAAACTTCCGGCATGGCGAATTCGGTGGTATGGGAAAGGGGGCCGTGGCCGATATCATGCAGAAGGGCTGCAAAGCGGGCCAGCGCCCGAAACCTGCGCCATGCATCCGGATTTCGCTTTCGAAGGCCATCAAAAATCGACTCGAAGGTTTCTGTGATGGTGTGGAGGGCGCCAATGGAGTGAATGAAGCGGTTGTGAGTGGCTCCCGGATAGGAGTGCTCCGCGAAGCCGGTTTGGCGGATTTGGCGAAGTCGTTGAAAAAAATAAGATTCGATTGCGGGGAGCTCATGAGGTTCGATTTGAATTACGCCATGAATGACGTCGCGAATGTCCACAATGAGCTCCCCGGAGATCTGGTTAAGGTTTAGTCTTCGTCTTCGTTGCTGAAGTCTTCGTCAGAGTCGAGATCGAGCTCTTCTTCGTCTTCGTCTGCGAAGTCTTCATCTTCGTCGCCGAGGTCATCTTCGTCTTCGTCCACGAAATCTTCGTCTTCATCCCCCAGGTCTTCGGATTCTTCGTCTTCATCATAACCGCGGGTGAAGTAATCTTCCTCTTCCTCGTCTTCGTCCATTTCGCGAAGGGATTCTTCATCGTCGATGAAGGTTTCCTCCATTCCCATGTCCTCATCAGTCATCTCGTCGGCGTTCGCATCATGGTCCATGAGGGTTGCGCCGAGGGCACCTACTGCGGCGGTTGCGGCAATTGCGGATGCCAAGGAGGAAGAGTTCTGGGTTTTGGTTTGCAGTTCTTTTTGAACCACGGCTTTGGGTGCGATCTTTTTAGGGGCTGTCTTTTTTGCGGCTGCCGGTTTTTTTGCGATGGTTTTTTTCGCTGGCGCTTTTTTTGGTGCCGCTTTCTTGGAGACTACTGTCTTTTTGGCCGCGGGCTTCTTCGCTGCCGTCTTCTTGGGTGCTGCCTTTTTTGCGGCTTTTTTCGGTGCGGCTGCTTTCTTCTTGGTCGCTTTTTTTGCGGCTTTTTTTGGTGCCGCTTTTTTCGCTGCTTTCTTTTTTGCCATGGAGATCTCCTTCAATCTTTTGCAAATGAGTACCCGAAGAAAGCTAGCGAAGAAAGAAGGATTTTGGCAAGTCTGGAGGGTGTTTTTTTTGGGAAATCAGTGGGAAACGCGTTCCAGTTCTGAATCCACGTCGGGGACACCCTCCCGAATCAGGTCACGCAGTGCGACATGTTTTACCGAGTAGCCAAATCTCGGGGTAAATGTGAAGTCACTTCTTCCTACCCTCACGTAAGAGGGAGCCCAAGAGGTAAGAACGTTTTCAGCCCGTTTCAACCAAAATGGGCTGCTGGGGTTGTCCAGATTGTACATGGGGAGTTCAATCGCGGCAAAGGTACGGGACTCGCGATTTTCGGAGCCGTTCCCGGTAGTGAGGGGGCCGTTGATGTAGGTCATGAGAGAGGCGAGCGCTGTATCGTAGGTGGATTGGGGATCAAATCCATACTCTGCATTCAGGTCTTTTAGAAACACCAGGAAGTTCCTCACATAGGCTGTGGGGTCGCCCTGACCAGCCGGATAAATGGGGGCATAGAAACGGTATACCGGAATCGGCAACTTGAACTCATTGCCCGATGGAATGCCCTTTCCATGAAAGTAGGGGATGAATTGAAAGGGCATCCTCGATGACATATTCGCGGAATCGGGAGGGGGCGGGATGATTCCGTATCGCCCCACTTCGGGGGGGTTGGGAGCCATCGCGTGGTATTGGGCCTTTTCAAGACCCGAGAGAGAGAAATTTCCGCCTCCTGCTCCGTTGGTCACAATATCCTTCATTTGAACCAGAAATTCAGTGTCGTAGAAGGTCTTTCCCGCTCCCACCTCCAGATTGGGGACCGGGCAATCGCCCGAAACTCCCCCTATGTCGCAAATCGGTTGGCCATTGATCCGGGCATTCAGCATGTCCCCGATGGTGGTTGAGAACACTTGGCCAGTGACGGCCATCGGGCCGATTCTGCTGCCAAATGGCTTCGCACCCGCCACTGCGGTAAGCTCCAAGTCCTCACTCCAAGGCGCAAAAAGGAGGCCTCTCGGTTTGATGAAGGCTCGAACCTTCACCGCATAAACGATATTTTTGGTTCCCAGATTCACTCGCTTCACCGCAACAGGAATCTGTTTGAGTGTGATCCGCTTTGCGAAACTCTTGCAGAAGGTGGGATCATTCTCGTCCACGGTCCCGTCAATCCTGGACGCTTGATAGAAGACATTCAAGTCCGAAGCATACACGTGATCCAATTGGAGCATGGTATCGGGCTGCAGTTCATCCATTCGCATGGACGCGGGATCGAATACGCTGGAATTCAAGTTTGAAAGGGCGGATTTAAAGGCAAGAATGGTTCTTTCCATGCGCTCTGCCTTGGTGGTGTCACGTTCCATGGACTCCACGGTTTCGAGATCAAGGTTTTCCTGGTGAGGGGTATTGATGAAATCCCGGAGCGTATCAATCCGCATCAAATTCAGGATATTTCGAGGGTAGAGTCCAAGCCCCTTCACCAAGCCTTGAATGAGCGCTGTTACTTCGCCCCGGTTTTGGTTTGCGGCATTTCCGGACGAGTCAAACCACTTGTTGATCAGGTCCACGATGTAGGTTTCGTTGCTTTCTCCTTTGAAAAGCCAGGAGATGAGAACCGCTTCGTTGATCCCACCCTGACCCACACAGGTTCTCTGGATGGCGGATGCAAGTTGCTGATTGCTCTCAATCAGGGCCTGGATGATCGAGCTGCCGCCGCCGGGAAGGATGCCCAACCTGTCTTTGATGTCCTTCCCCGTATTCTTCATGTTGAGTTGCATGCATCGATCGCTGTTTACACCCCGCGCGAGGAGTGGGACGCAAACCACGGGGACCTTTAGGGCTACCTTCTGGGGGGTGCCGCCGCTGAAATCAAACTTCGGAAAGTCATACCTGCCCGTGGTTTGGTTGGTGGAGGTACTCGGGAAATTCGGGCTTCCGAGGGCTCCCACAAATGCATTCCGAAAGAGGAATTTCTTGTATTGCCTGCGCATGTCGTAGTTTAGAAACGAAATTCCGTTCAGGTAGCGGCCTTGGGTTGCGGCCCCGGCATAGGCTGCGGCATCGGCTGCGGATTGAACGCTGATTTTCGCATGGATCAGGAGCCCGGTGTTCAGGGCAAACGTGAAGAACATCAAAA
>CANGWP010000093.1 GCA_947457605.1 Bdellovibrionales bacterium
AATCTTGCGCAAGTCACCCAGAAAAAACTCTGTTCCGTGATCAAGGTGGACGGGCTCTGGAAAATCAAAGAAGTCCGAAGCATTCGCGAATCAATTGAGTACCTGAAGGAGTTCACGCTCCCGTGAGAGGCAGGTTATGATTCGCTTTCTGACCAGCCTGTTTTTCTTTTTCTCGTTTCCGATCCTCCTTCTTGCCCTTGTGTTGAAGTCGATCTGGGTTCTCGCGGCTGGTCTTGGCTGCGGGGGCTTTGGAATCCTCTATTTCTGGCTCAATTCCTATTCCGAGTTTTTGCTTCGGATCAGGCCCTATCGCTTGCACAAGGACATTGAGAGTCGCCTGCTTGCGCTCTGGCGCGAAGATGGGCCGGAGCGGATGGGGGTTGAGTTTTTCAGCTATCGGGCCACGGCTTCCGAGTTCAAGGTATGGGTCCATTCTCCTGGGAAGATCGGCATATTTTTCAGTCAGGGCTTTTTGGAGAGGGCGACGGACCAGGAAATCCGAACCGCGATCCGGGGAGTCCTTGAAATGCGACTGCGCGAGATTCGGAAGCGCAATCGGCTGTTCTCGGTGCGCCTTAGGCTCGATCGCTGGAAAGGGCGTGAGGAGGAGTTCCGGTATTGGTTTCTCTCCTTCTGGCTTTATCCCCTTGAGAGACTCCTGAAAATTGCTAAGATCTAGGCATGCTGCCTAAGATCGATTTGACCACCTTTTTTCTGTCCGTATCGCAAGCCGCAATGCAGTCCATGGAGTCCTCAACAAGGGATCTTGAGATCGCAAAGCACAACATTGATTTGCTCGAGCTCATGCATGAGAAAACCCATGGGAATCGCTCACCCGAGGAGGATCAGCTTCTGAATCATCTGCTGTTTCAGCTTCGAATGACTTTTGTTTCTGCTGAAAAGGAGACAAACGGGGGCGCCAATCGTGGAAAATAAGGTCACTCTTCCTAAAAAGGGAACGGCTCGCGAAACGGTATTGTCCGCGCTTTCTGAAAACCGGGCAGGGGATAGCAAATGGCATGAGGGGCGGACTTTCAGTCTGGTCTACCACGAGAGTGATGAGCACACGGAGTTTCTAAAAAAAGCCTACACCACTTATTTTCATGAAAATGGACTCAACCCGGGCGCCTTTCCATCCATTCGAAAATACGAGGCCGAAGTGGTATCGATTGCGGCTCACTTGCTTGGAGGTGGAGAAAGAGCCGCGGGATCGATGACCTCGGGTGGCTCGGAGAGTGTCATGATGGCAGTCAAGACCCATCGGGATTGGGCATTTGAAACGAAGGGGATTTCAGAGCCTGAAATGATTTTTGCCGTCACTGCGCATCCGGCCTTTGACAAGGCTGCGCATTATTTCGGGGTGAAGCCCGTGAAGGTGCCTGTTGATTCTCATCAGCGCATGGATCTTGATTCGGTTAAGAGGGCGATTACCAAGAATACGATTCTGATTGTGGGGTCTGCGCCTCAGTATCCGCATGGCGTGATGGATCCGATCATTGATCTGGCAAGCTTGGCCAAGAGCTACGGAGTGGGAATGCATGTGGACGCCTGCGTGGGTGGCTTCATGTTGCCGTTTTTGAGAAAGCTTGGTCGCGACATCCCCCCCTTTGATTTTTCAGTCGACGGGGTGACCTCGATTTCGGCTGATCTTCACAAGTACGGGTTCACCGCCAAAGGGGCCTCTTGCCTTCTGTTTTGCGACAAGGAGCTTCGAAGGTTCCAGTTTTTCATCAGCAAGGATTGGCCAGGAGGCTTGTTTGCATCCCCTTCAGTCACCGGCACAAGGCCCGCAGGCTCGATTGCAGCCGCATGGGCAACGCTCAATGCCCTTGGAGAAGAAGGGTATCTGTCGCTTTACTCAAAACTCATGAAAACGGTGGATGCCTATCGCACGGGGATCGAGAAAATCGGATTTTCGATCGTCGGAAATCCGGTGGGGACGTTGTTTGCGTATACTTCCAAAGATGTGAACATGCATGTGATCGCGGATCTCATGAGCGCAAAGAGCTGGTTCTTGGATCGTCAGATGAATCCGGATTCGATTCACCTGACCATCACTCCCGCAAATGAGCCGGTGCTGAATGAATACCTTGCAGACCTGAAAGCGGCCTTTGAGACCGCAAAAGCCCACCCTGAGCTAGCGGGTGAGGGCATGGCTGCGATGTACGGCATGGTTGCGAAGATTCCGGATCCTGCGATGGTGCATCAGTTTTTGTATCAATACATGGATCAGCGCTACGAAACCTGAGAGGGGTTTTTTCTCCACACATGGCCGCCAACCCAGATGCCGTTCTCAAATGCGGGCTTGAATCCAAGGAGTGTGAGCAGGATTGATATCTACCTGAGCCGAAGACAAAACAGAGGCTGCTTGGACTGCACTGGCTTGAGCGGTCGCAAGATTTGCTGCTGCTGCGGCAAGGGCAGTCCCGGCAGCGGAAGCCGCGCTGTTCGCCCGATTCTAAGCTATTTTTGCGGAATCATTCTTGGTTTGGACCTGGCCTTGGGCAGTGGTTGCGGCACTGAATGCCCGAGTGGCATTGTTCAAGCTGGCGAGCAGAGTATTCGCGGTAACCCTGAGAGCGCTGTTTCTCCGCTCAGCATTCGACTTAGCAAGGGCTTCCTCATGGGCCTTGCGCGCAGAAATCACCGCAGCTGAGGCAGCATCTCTAGCGTCATTTAGCTCTTTACGTCTTGATGGAGCCGCAGTTGCTGTGGCATTCGCCGAATCGAACCCGGCCTTGGCGGCTCCATGCGTGGCCTTGGTCCGATTCAGATTGGCTTCCAATGTATGCAAGCTCTGTTGTCCAAATCACAGGGGCGCATGGGCCGTCGTAAGTAGGATCGCAAATCCGCCCCCTTTTAGGCGGTAGAGTCAGCCCGTTTCTGATGATCTCATCGCCAGATTTGGTCCGAAATGTGTCAGCGGGGACTTGCTAGAGATCCAAGAATTTTTGAAGATTTCCCAATGATTCCAAAAGAGTTTTCTGGGCCTCCTTGACACACCGGAATGCGTCTCCATTACCAAATACGGGAGATAGAGCTTATGAATCAAAATTATACCCGGTCCATGATGAGTGCATTGCAGGCAGCCCAAAGCGAAGCCCACCAGCGGGAGCATCAAGCCTTAAGCCCGCTCCATTTGCTCCATGTTCTGGTTCGGGCGGGGAGTGAGGAAGAATCCTCGGTCGCAAGCCTCCTTTCGATCTCAGGCGTGAATCTAAAGGCCTTTCAAGCCGGTCTTGAACAAAAGCTCAAGGCCGTTCCGAGGGTGCTGTCGGGAAGTGCCCAACTTTATCCCACACCTGAATTTCAAAAACTGATGGCATTGTCGGAAGCCGAGGCGAAGAAGCTTCGGGATGAGTATGTGGCGCCCGAGCACTTTATCCTCGCGCACTTTGCAGGAAGTGTTTCAGGCTTTGAGTCGGCGGTGATTCTTAAGGATGCCGGACTGTCAGAGGCGAAGTTCAAAGAGTCGCTGCAAAAGGTTCGGGGCAATTCCCGCATCGAGGATGAGGAGCCGGAATCAAAAATGAATGTGCTCAAAAAATACTGTCGTGATCTGACCACGCTTGCGCGCGAGCAGAAACTCGATCCGGTCATCGGGCGGGACGAAGAGATCAGACGGGTGATGCAGGTACTTTCGCGCAGAACCAAAAACAACCCCGTTTTGATCGGCGAGCCAGGGGTAGGAAAAACGGCGATTGCGGAAGGGCTTGCGCTTCGGATTGCAAACGGGGATGTGCCTGAGAGCCTGAAAAACAAGAGAGTGCTGGTGCTTGATCTTGGAGCCCTCATTGCCGGAGCCAAATTCCGGGGTGAATTCGAAGAACGATTAAAAGGCGTGCTGAAAGAAGTGACTGAATCCGAAGGTGAGATCATTTTGTTCATCGATGAGATTCACACCCTGGTCGGAGCCGGCGCAACCGAGGGAGCCATGGATGCGGCAAATCTCTTAAAACCAGCGTTATCAAGAGGCGAGCTTCATTGCATTGGGGCGACGACTCTGGATGAATATCGGAAATACATCGAAAAAGACGCAGCTCTTGAGCGCAGATTCCAGCCCGTGCAGGTGGATGAGCCGAGCGTCGAGGACACGATTTCAATCCTGCGGGGGCTGAAGGAGCGCTATGAGGTCCATCATGGCGTCACCATTCGCGATGCGGCCCTCGTTGCCGCAGCCACACTCTCGCATCGCTACATCATGGACCGCTTCTTGCCGGACAAGGCCATTGACCTGATGGATGAGGCGGCCTCGAAAACGAGGATCGAGCTCGATTCGAGACCCGAAAAAATCGATCAGATCGAGCGGCGCCTGATTCAGCTTGAGGTCGAGCGGCAAGCGCTAAAAAAGGAGCCGGATCCTGCATCGGCAGCGCGCCTTTCTGTGGTCGAAAAGGAGCTTTCGGGCCTGAGAGAAGAATCGGTGCGCCTAAAAGCGATCTGGGAAGAGGAAAAGCGCGTGATCGAGCGCGTAAAAAGCGTGAAGGAGCAGCTTGAACAAGTGAAGCTCCAATCTGACGCTGCCGAAAGACGGGGTGAGCTCGAGAAGGCGGCCGAGCTCAGGTACGGCAAACTCCCGGCGCTTGAAAAGCAATTTACCGAACTGAGAGCCGCACGTTCAGGCGCAAAAGAATCCATGCTCTTGAGCCAGGAAGTGAGCGAAGAAGACATCGCAGAGGTGGTTTCAAAGAAGACCGGGGTCCCGGTCACAAAACTGGTCGAAAGCGAAGGCCAAAAGCTCGTTCACATGGAGGAGCGTTTGGCAGGACGGGTGATCGGGCAAAGGGCCGCGCTCGAAGCCGTGTCGAATGCAGTCCGGCGCTCGCGTGCGGGACTCAGGGAGGCGAATCGCCCGATCGGAAGCTTTTTGTTTCTTGGGCCAACCGGCGTTGGAAAGACCGAGACTGCAAAAGCCTTGGCTGAATTTTTGTTTGATACGGAAGGCTCGATGGTCCGGATCGACATGAGTGAGTTCATGGAAAAGCACTCGGTTGCGCGCTTGATCGGAGCGCCTCCAGGATACGTCGGCTATGAAGAGGGGGGCGTGCTGACTGAGGCGATCCGTCGCAAGCCCTATTCTGTGATTCTGCTCGATGAGATGGAAAAAGCGCATCCGGATGTGTTCAATTTGTTTTTGCAGATTCTGGACGATGGGCGCGTGACCGACGGGCAGGGTCGAACGGTGAATTTTTCAAACACCCTCATCATCATGACCTCGAACCTTGGGTCAAGCCTGATCCTTGGCGAAAAGAATCCGGTCATTCGGGATGCGAAGATTCAGGAAATGATTCGCGCGCAACTGAAGCCTGAACTTGTAAACCGGATCGATGAGATCGTGGTGTTCAATCAGCTCGAGAAATCGGACCTTACCCAGATTGTGGGTCTCTATGTCGAGAAACTGAACGCTCAGCTTCGGGATCGGGGCGTGGTGCTCGAACTTACCGAGTCCGCGCGAGCGCAGCTTTTGGAAGAGGGGTATGATGCCGACTTTGGAGCGCGTCCGATGAAACGGGTGTTTCAAAAACGCATTCAGGATCCGCTTGCGATGAGTCTTCTTTCTGGAAGTGTCAAGAGGGGAGGCGACGGAAGTACTTCGGTTCGAGTCGATTATGATTCGAGGAAAGAGGTATTTACATTTTAACGGCAGATGATCAACTCGGGCCCTTGGAATTGATATTCATTTTGATCCATTCCAGGATTGCAGAGATATTGATCATTTCGTCCGGAGCTCCAGGGCTTGCGCAAGATTGGTCTCCGGTTAGCTTGAAGCCAATCGGGTGAGATGTCGCGCTCTTTAGGTCCGTGTAGAATGCGACCGCAGCCAGCGGCACTGTACTTTGCTTTCCGCCCGAGCAGTTGGATCCCAAATAATCAACGCCGATACCGGATTTGGTGTCATAGTAACCTCCATAGGACTCCACGAGGTTCATGTTTTGAATGAGGGAACCGCTCTGCTGTTGCAGGCTCACATTCGTTCCGTCGTAGCTGAAGCTGGCTATGCTCGCCGATTGAGACAATTCTCCAAGGTGATTAATGGTGCCTGCATCCATCAGTGTCTGTTTGTGCGCGCGAGGGCTGCGAGATCCATTGAGTTTTGATCGTGTTCAAGTCAGCGGCAAAAGAGGATGAAAGACCTGTGAAGCACAGGCCCAGACCCAAAAGGAATCTGAGCTCACCCCCCCTTTGGGCGGTCAGGAGATCTCAACTCTCTAAATTCATTCTCCCATGGCGCTCCGGATGTTCGGAATGTGTCCGATCTGACAAAAGGAAGCCATGGAGTCAGATCGGACACACTTGAAATTCAGAAACCCAAAACGTACCGGATTTGATGGATGTGGCTTGACTGGAAATTCGGGTGTGTCACGAAAAAATTTTTCCGGGATTGAGAAGTCCGTTTGGATCGAAGGTTTTTTTGATCCCCCTCATGATCTCAAGTTCGGACTTGGATCTTGTGAAATGGAGTGCATGGCGTTTCAAAAGGCCGATCCCATGCTCCGCGGAAACAGATCCCTCGAGGTGTTTTAAAATTTGAAATAGATCGTGATCGGATTTTCTTGCTGACTCCTGAAATTCCGAGGGCGGCATGTTTTCCGGCTTTTTTATGAAGATATGAAGGTTTCCATCTCCAATGTGACCGAAAAAATACACGGACCATCCGGGGAGTGCTTCCTCATAACGTTTTTGGATGGTGGAGTAGAATTCCGGAAGCTTTGCAACCGGTACCGACACATCTTCCTGATGGACAAGCGCGGCATGAAGGATGCTCTCTGCCACTCCCTCGCGGTACTGCCAGAGGGATTTTTTTTCGCGCTCATTTTGGGCGATGACCGCATCGAGAATCAATCCGTTCTCCAAAATTCTTTCCAGGCGGTCCTCCAGCAGAGGGAGACTCGTGTTTTCCACTTCCACCAGCGCGTACACTGCGCCTTCGTTTCTGACAGGGAACGGTATCTTGAAATGGGCACTCACCGACTTCAAGGACTCGTGATCCAGACACTCAAATGCGCTCATCTCAGGAAAGGTTTTTCGACAAGCGTTGAAGAAACCGATCAGTTCAGGAAATCCCCTCAGGGAGAAAAACAAAACCTGGGTTTCCTCGGGAGTGGGTGCAAGCTTAAGAGTGGCTTCAGTAATGATGCCAAGGGTGCCTTCGCTTCCGATCATGAGTTGTCGCAGGTCATACCCGGTGTTGTTTTTCTCAAGCTCCGAGTTGAAGGTGTGAATGGTTCCATCCATCGTGACGAGGGTCAGACCCAAAACCCAGTTGCGGGTGTTGCCATATCGGATCACCCGGATCCCCCCTGCGTTCGTTGCGATGTTTCCTCCGACAGTGGACGACCCTTTGGAGGCAAAATCCACAGGCCAAGTGAGTCCATGAGGCTCGCAGAATTTGTGAACGGCTTCCGTGATTGCTCCTGCTCCCGTTCGAAGCGTGAGTGCACCCTCATGAATGGGACCGATGAAGTCAAGCTTGGTGAGCGAAAGCACGATCTCACCGTCTGTGGCCACCGCACCCCCTGAAAGTCCGGTTCTTCCGCCCGAGGGGACCACGGGAACTCGGTGTTCGTTTGCCGATCTCAAAATTTTTGAGACCTCGAGTGTGGAGGAAGGAAAAAGGATGGCGGACGCACGCGGAGTCAGCACCCGGCTCCAGTCCTGCGCGTAAAATGAGAGAGAGTCAGGGTCGGTGCACACTTGTTCAGGGGAGAGGAAACTCGAAACTTCAGTCAAAAAGCTGTCGATTTTTTTCATTGAGAACAGAATGTACTGAAGTTCGCAAGGGGGTCAAGGCCACTTCCTCGTCAAGAAGTAAATTTGCAATGGTAAAATTTTCCCGTAGAATATTAGTCAAGGTCTCACTTTGTATCGGCTTGGACAACGCATCCAAAATCCGGATCAGAGCGAGAAGGTCAACCAACTTCCGTAAATTAAGGTACGGAAGAAGCTTGGAGACCGGTTCCGGAGGCAACAGGGATGTTGCAATGAAATCGGTGAAAAGCGGAGGAGAAAGAAAATGGAAATCACCGAAGTGAAGGTTTTTCCAGTCAGCGAAGAGAAGCTAAAGGCGTATGTGACCATTGTTCTGGACGGTTGTTTTGTCGTGCGCGACCTCAAGATCATCAATGGAGCTACCGGGCTTTTCGTAGCAATGCCGAGCAAAAAGCGTTCAGATGGAACCTACAAGGATGTGGCCCACCCCCTGAACAAGGCAACCCGGATGGCAATGGAGAAGAAAATTCTCGAAGCCTACCTTTCTGAAATCAAGAAAGGATCCGGACACGCCGGCATCCCTGAGGACGATGGTCTTCAGGAGTTGGCTTCCAACGAGTAGATCACTCCGTTTTATTCCCGTTCATTCTATTGAGCCTATCCTTGCGCTAGGGGAAGGGCTGTGTTATCCCTGACTTATCCGCTATTGCTTCAATCTGTTGGGGCGTCGGCAAGTGGTAAGCTAGCGGATTTTGATTCCGCCATTCCAAGGTTCGAATCCTTGCGCCCCAACCATTTTCCTCGTCTCTTTTCCAATTTCAGTACGTCTCACTTCAGATTCGCGCAGTCCGACGTATTTTTCATACGTCTCCTTTGCTTACTTTGTTCGACTTTCTGAAATTGGAAAATAGACGGAAAAATTCCCTGGAGTTGACTGGTTTGTCTTCGGGATCAAGTCGCTCAGCACGAGGCCCGTCAGATGGAAGAACGGGCCGGGGGGATGCTGCCCGAGTTCGCATGATTGCGGAACCAGAGGCTGCTAAAACGCAGAACATCGGGGATGCGGAAGCCGCTGTGGTGAGGTCCAAAGGAGAAGCGCAAGGTGTGACCACGGTAGAGGTCATCAAGGCGATTTCAAATACAGGGCTCAAGATCAATCCCGAAATCCGCGCATCGGGGGGCGGAGGCACTGCCGATGGCGCCGGCCT
>CANGWP010000094.1 GCA_947457605.1 Bdellovibrionales bacterium
AAGCCACGCGTGAGAACGGTCAAAACACTTGAGGAAGCCGCCTTGCTTGTTTCAAAAGAGGTCAAATCCCACGATCTGATCCTGACCATGGGCGCAGGCTCGATCACAAGGCTTCCGGAGCTTCTGATTCCGCTCCTTTCCTGACTCTTCAATGAAAGGAGTGGATATCATTTTAAATCGTCGCAGTGTAAAATATAAGCATGTCCCGCCCCTTGCACACCTTTGTTTTGAGCGACATCCATCTTGCCGACGCCGAACTCGGAGTGCCGGGGAAATCCCTTTGGAAGCGCTACAAGCGGCCCAAATTTTTCATTGATCAGAGCTTCAAGCGCTTGCTCCAGTTCCTTGAGTCGGAGACGAGGGGATCACCGTGCGAGCTCATTTTCAATGGTGACATTTTCGACTTCGATTCCGTGATGAGGCTGCCCCTTCACACGAGCCTTCATCTTTCCTGGCTCGAGAAAAAGCGGGGTTTGTTTCCGGAAGAAGAGAAATCCCGCTTCAAAATGGAGGTCATCCTCTCGGATCATCCCGTTTTTGTTCACGCGGTACGGGAGTTCATCAAGCTTGGAAACTCTGTTGTTTTCATTGTGGGGAACCACGACATCGAGCTGCATTGGCCCTTGGTTCAAAAAGAGGTTTTGAAGGCGCTTGAGCTATCTCCCGAGGATGAAGCTCGGGTCCGGTTTTGCGAGTTCTTTTATGTTTCGAACGGAGATACTGCGGTCGAGCATGGCAATCAATATGATGATTACTGCGTATCCAGCAATCCGATCCATCCCTTCATCAAAAAAGGGAAGCGCATTCAGGTGCGCCTCCCGTTCGGCAACATTGCCGGTCGCTACATGACCAATGGCATGGGGCTCTTCAATCCGCACGTCGAGAGCTCCTTTTTGATGGATCTCCCGGAATACTTCCGGTTTTTCTACAAATATGCAATTCGGGTACAACCCCTGATCGGGTTTACCTGGCTATGGGGCGCGTTTGTTTCGTTCTGGGTTGCAATCACGGATGGCCTTTTGCCTGCAATGCGGGATCCGCTCTTTGTTGAGCAACGGGTGCAAGAAGTTGCCGAGAAGGCAAATGCCAGTCCTGAGATGGTCCGAACGATGCTGGAGCTGAAGGTGCACTCCGCAATCTTCAATCCGATCAAGATCGCCCGGGAGTTGTGGCTTGATCGATTCATGCTGTTGGCCTTGATCGGGTTTCTGAGCTTCCAGATCTATGCAGTGATTTATCTGATGTTCCCGATTTCGAAGTTTTGGTTTTTTTTCTTCTTTATGTTGCTTGTTCCAGGACTCATATTTTATTCTCGGAACATCAAGAGTGTGGTGATCGAGACCATGGAAGAGATTTTCAAAAACGCCCCGATGGTTGCCAGGATCACGAAAACCCAGCGGGTCATTTTCGGGCATACTCATCGTGAACTTCACACCTTCGTGGATCAGGTGGAAGTGATCAATACCGGAACCTGGTCTCCTGCCTTCAAGGATCCCGAGTGCCGCGAGAGTTTTGGAAAAAAATGTTTTGCCTGGATCCGCTATCCCGAAGGAGATCTTACCCGGCAGCGGGAAGCCGAGCTTTTTGAATGGAATGACCCCGAATTGGTCAAGATCCCTGTGCGAAAGTGAGTCACCATGAAATCTGTAAACCTTGAAAACATTCAAAATGCGCAGAAGGTTCTGGAGAAGATTCTTCCTCCAACTCCGCTCATCCGGAATGAATGGCTCTCGAATCTTTATCAGTGTGATGTGTACCTGAAGCTCGAGACCGTGCAGCCGATCGGCTCCTTCAAGATCCGGGGCGCAAGCTATCGGATTTCAAAGCTGACCGAGGCTGAAAGAAAGGCCGGTGTCATTGCAGCTTCAGCCGGCAATCATGCTCAGGGAGTTGCCTGGGGAGCAAAACGATACGGAACCTCGGCGTTGATCGTGATGCCGGAGACCGCGGCCCTGACCAAAGTTTCAAACACCCAGGCCCTTGGTGCGAGGATTCATCTTGAGGGTGAAACCTATGATCAGAGTTTTCAGGCGGCCCAAAGAATCATGAAGGAAACGGGGCGAACCTACGTGCATGCCTTTCATGATCCGGATGTAATTGCCGGCCAGGGAACCGTGGGGCTTGAGATTTTGGCCCAGCTCCCGGAGGTGGATTACGTGGTCACCTCCATCGGTGGCGGGGGGCTTTGTTCAGGGATGGGCATTGCCTTAAAGGCCCTGAAGCCAGCAGTCCAGATCATTGCCTGTCAGGCCGAAAACGTGTCCGCAATGGCGAAATCACTGAATTCCGGAGTGCTTACCGAAAGTCCGAATCTTGGAACCCTTGCCGATGGAATTGCGGTCCAGCGTGCAAATCCTGACATGTTCGAGATTTTGAGGGGTGTTGTCGATCGGGTTTTCACTTCGGATGAAGAAGAGATCGCGATGAATGTCCTTCGACTGATGGAGATGGGAAAAGTGTTGTCCGAGGGAAGTGCCGCCATTGTGCTTGGAGCGCTGGACCGTTACGGCGAGGAGTTGAAGGGCAAAAAAGTGGTTTTGCTCGTTTGTGGCGGAAACATTGATGTGAACATGATTTCGAGAATCATTGATCGCGGGCTCATCCGCTCGGGGCGAAGACTGCATCTTCGGGTGAGAATCCTGGATAAGCCGGGCTCTTTGTCGAAACTTACGGCATTGATTGCAGGCCTGAAGGCCAATATCCTGCAAACAGTGCATGACCGATCCGAGATGAGGCTCAGGCTTGATGAGACCGAAGTCGAGTTGATGCTCGAAACCCGCGGCTCGGAACATTCTGAAGAAGTGGTGAATGCGCTCCGGGAAGCGTGCCGGGATGTAATTGTGATCTTCTAGTGCGGAAGCCCACAAATACTTTTTTGCTGCCCTCGTTTGGAAACACTCACTTGACGCAGGCTGCTTCTGTTTGGCTCTGTTTGAACTTCGGATTCCCTCTTTCTTGTGGGAAACCTGCGCGCGATGAAAAACCTGGTCTTAGTTTTGGCAGTATTTGTTCTCTTCCACCAAACCGCGTATGCCGCTCCCCGGAGCGTGGCATCTGCGGAACATCAGAAAGGATCATCGGGCGGCTCTCCTGAGCATGACTTCGGGCTTGGGCTTGCAAGCTTTGGCGCCGGAGTTGCGGCAACCACCGCAATCTCTGCATGGATTCCACTCAATCACACCATGGGGGTGCAAACCTACCTCAGCATTCCAACCACCAGTGGAAACTTCAATTTCCATGCAGGGGGTGCCTATAAATACACACTTTCCGGCAGCGCAAACAACGGTTTCCACATCGGGGGGGATATCCTTTTGGGTGCCGCTGGTGGTGAATTCACTCTGCTCACAGGTGGTCTTATTGGGATTCATTTCAGCCCATCTTCATCTGTGGTCTTTGCAGTGGATGGCGGACCTCAGGTGAGTCTGGTCGCAAGCAAGGCGGACTTCCTGATGTCGGGTTTGTCCGGGCTTCTGGGAGCAAGCTTGATTTACTTCTTTTAGGCGCCTGAAAAGATATTTTTCATGTGCTAGATTGGCATGCTAGCCTACGGGCGAGAAGTTCTATGCATGTCACCGCAAATTCGAAAGAAGTAGTTCAAGGCTCCGTGTTCTTCGCGCTGAAAGGTGCAAAGCACGACGGGCACCTTTTCATTCGGGAAGCCCTCGAGAAGGGGGCAGCCAAGATTTTTTCCGAACGTGATACCGGAATTCCAGGGGTCGAAGTTCTGGGAGCGGGCGCTCGAAAGCGACTTGCCGAAATGGCGAGTGAAATGGCCGGGCACCCGACCCATGCCTTGAAGATGATCGGCGTTACCGGAACGAGTGGTAAAACCACGACCACCTATTTGATTCAACACATTCTTTCAAGTGTCGGAATCCCATGTGCGCGACTTGGAACGAATGGAGGAGAGTTCCAAGGCCACGCGGTGCCTACAGCAAATACCACTCCGGACGCGATTACGCTCCAGAACTGGTTTGCAGAAGTTCGGAAGTTGGGCGCAAAAGCGGTCGTGCTCGAGGCTTCCTCGCATGCGCTTCATCAGGATCGGTGTTGGGGAATCGCATGGGATTCAGTTTGTTTTTTGAACCTGAGCCGTGAACACATGGATTACCATCCGACGCTCGATCATTACTTCGAGGCAAAAGCGCTGTTGCTCACAAGCCATGCCTTTTTTTCGCGAGGTCTCGGAAAGTCAGTTCATGCCTTTTCCAATCGCGATTCGGGCTTCGGGAACCGGCTCATCGCGGAAAATCCGGGGATCGAATCGTATTCCGTTTCAAGTCAGATTCGGAATCTTGAGTCGGGCGCCTTTGGCTTGCGTTTTGAGGTGCTCCTTCAAGAGAAGTGGCATCCCGTGGAGTGTCCCCTCTTCGGATCCTTTCAGACGGAAAATGTTCTCGCTGCTCTTTCGATTTGCGCAGGTCTCGGAGTGGATCCCTCGCTTGCCTGCAAGACGCTGTCCTGTTTTCCCGGAGTTCCCGGACGAATGGAGTTCATTCCGAATTCCAAAGGGCTTCTCGTGTTTGTGGACTATGCCCACAAGCCTGAGGCACTCGAAAAAGTGCTTCTTGCCATTCAAGGAGGCGGACGGATCTGGACGGTGTTCGGGTGCGGAGGGGATCGGGATCGAAGCAAGAGGCCTGTTATGGGGGAGCTTGCGACAAGACTTTCTCATCGGGTGATCCTTACGAGCGACAATCCGAGAACCGAAGACCCGCTTTTGATTCTGGAAGAGATTGAAGCCGGAATTGAGAAGAAAAATTTTGAGATCATCCCCGATCGGAGGGCGGCGATCGAAAAAGCCATTCAGTCTGCAGGTCCAGGAGACATCGTTCTGATTGCAGGGAAGGGGCATGAGGATTATCAGCTGATTGGAAGTGAAAAACGGCACTTCGACGATCGCGAGGAAGCCCGTAGGGCGCTCGGTCTTTAGTTTACTCCTCCAAGATCAGATTCACTTTCACGTTTCGTGAAATCATGGTCCCTGTTTCCGGGGTTTGCTTTTTGATGAGCCCGAAGCCTTTGATTTGAACGCGGGGAACAAACGGTTTCAAAGCTGCGATCGCCTCTTGAGGTGTGAGTCCGATGAGAGAAGGCATCACCGGGTGGTCAAGATTGACTTCCTTTGTGCTTTGAAGCGATTGCTCCAGAATTTCCGCGTTTGATTGCGCCACCTTAATCACTTCCGAATCCTCTACCACAGGTGCCGGCGTCGGGGTGCTTTCTACAAGAGGCATCCGGATCTTCTCGGTGGTGGGAATCGAGAATCGTGCCACAACTTTTGAAAGCACCTTTGAAAACAGCGGGGCCGCAGTGGATCCGGCATAATAAATGCCGCGTGGACCATCAAGCAAGGTCAGGACAACAATGGGCTGTTTTACTCCCACCGGATACCCGATGAACGAGGCGATGTGCCGGGAGGTCGAGTAGCGTTTGGTTTTTGGATCAACCGTTTGAGCAGTACCGGTTTTTCCAGCAATCCGGTAGCCCTCCAGTCGAGCTTTGGCTCCGGTTCCCTTTTCGCCTTCGGTAACGGTCACGAGGGCTTCGGTCACATCTTTCACGGTTCCGGGCTTGAACACCTGTGAGGTCTTAAGCTCTTCCTTCTCTTTGCGTTTCAAGAGGGTGGGCTCCACAAGTTGTCCGCCGTTGGAGAGGGCTGCGTAGGCGCGGATCATTTGAATCGGGGTTACCATCACGCTTTGCCCGAATCCGATGGTAGCAAGGGTGAGGGGCTTGATCGCCTTCGGATTGGAGGGCATCCAGCCCGTGATTTCGCCCGGGAATCCCACACCTGATCTTGAGCCGAATCCCATCCCGCGCATTCCCTGCACGGTTCTTTCCGCACCGAGTTTCAGCGCAAGTTCGGCTGCGGCAATGTTCGAGGAAACTTCGATCATTTTTTTCATCGAAATGTATCCGAATTTTTCATGGGCCTCGGCTTCGCTGATCGTGCGGCCTTGAATCTTGAACTTTCCGTAGTGGCCGAAGAGCCCGTCGGTTACCTTGATTGCTCCCTTATTGATGGCAGAGGCGAGAATCAACGGCTTCATCGTGGAGCCGGGCTCGTACCCGTCGGTGAGAGCGGTGACCTTCTTTACGCCTCTTCGGTGGGGAGCTTGAGCAAGCGCCAGGATTTCTCCGGTCGAGGAGTCCATCACGATCACCATTCCTGAATCCGAGTTGGTGGATTCAATGGACTCATTGAGCGCCTCTTCGACTGAATACTGCAACGACGCATCGATCGAGAGTTCGACTGGCTCTCCGTCTTGCATCACGGTGTCCTTGCCTGAATTCATGAGAGTCGGTCGCCCGAGTGCGTCTTTGAAGGCATCAATCGAGGCACTTTTCCCGCGCAATCCTTGGTTTTTCCAAAGCTCAACGCCCTCGATTCCTTCGGCATCAACATTCACCGAACCGATCAGGGAGGAGGCGAGTTCACCATGAGGATAGACCCGCTTCATTTCCTTTACGATCCAGAGACCTTCCGGCATCTCGCCTGAGGGCTGAAGGATTCCGGCTTTTCTGAATTGTTCGATTCGCTGGTCGGAGAGATGTCGCTCAAACCAGATGAAGCTTTTCTTAGAGTCGAGACGCTTTTTCAGCTGACTGAGCTGGGTGCCGAGCGCGCGCGAAAGAAGATGGGCGGTAGAGCGGGATTTCAGGATTTTTTTTGGATTCCCCGCAAGAGAGGAGGTTTCAAGATTGATCGCAAAGGGCTCGCCGGTGCGATCCAGAATCAAGCCCCGCCTCGGTTTCATGAGGATTTTTGATTCAAACTGGCGGCGGGCCAGGGTTTCGAGTTTCGGATCATGGATGATCTGGATCCAGGTCGAGCGCACCAGCATTCCGACGGCAAGAACCGCAAAAACACAGATCACCAGGGACAGTCGGATGCGCATTGCGGGGGTTTGATAGCTTGCCGTGCTCACGGGATTTCCCTTAGTCCTTCAATTGGATGAGCTTGTCCGGAGTGGGGGCGCTCAATTTGAATTTTTGCCTGGCCAGTGCCTCGAGTCGTCGGGGTGATCGGAGCTGGGCCACTTTCAATTCAAGTTTTTCGTTTTCGAGTTTCAGATTGTGAAGAGTCTTGTTGGCTTGATCGAGTTCGTAGGTCGTGTGAACCACGCTCAGGCGGAGCCATACGGTGGTGAAGGCGAGAACAATCAAAACCGGAATGGTCCAAAACGGCACAAGTTTGCTCATCTGCTTTTTAAAGAGTAGCGTGATCAACTAATGCCGGGCAACAAAAAGATGTAAGAATCTCGGGCAATTATCCCGGGATCAAGACCTTGACTGGGGAGCCTCGGGTTCTGACGCTTTTCGAATGGCAAGCCGTAGTTTTGCGCTTCTGGATCGTGAGTTCATGGTGACTTCAGCCTCATCGGCCTGAAGGGGTTTCTTGAAGGGGAGTTCATACCGATCCCGGTTTCGGAACTCTTCTTTGACTAAACGATCCTCTAGAGAATGAAACGAGAGGATCGCAATCCTTCCGCCCGGGGCAGTCTTTGGAAAACCTTCGCGGATGAGGGTCTCCAGTTCCTTCAGTTCCTCATTGATTTCAATTCGAAGCGCCTGAAAGGTCCGGGTTGCGGGATGAAGTCCCTGGTGGCGAAGTTTTGGGGGGAACACGGAACGGATTGCATCGGCAAGCCCCTGGGTATCCTTTGGCATTTCGCCGCGACTTCGAAGGTCGATGATTCTTCGTGCGATCTTTCGGGAGAATCGCTCCTCGCCGTATTTCCAGATTACATCCGCAAGAACAGACTCGCTCACCTGAGAGAGCCAGCTTGAAAGTGGCTCGCCGGACCCTGTGTTCATTCTCATGTCCAAGGGTGAATTGAAGCGAAAGCTGAAGCCCCGGGTCTCGGAATCGATCTGGTCGCTTGAGACTCCGAGGTCAGCGAGCATGCCGTAGATCGGGCGAGAGCCAATGATTTTCATCGATTCACTGAAGGCGCAATGGTGGATTTCCATTCGCCCCGCTGAAAGTTCATTCTTGAAGCGGATTTTATTCCGACCAATTGCATCAGGATCACGATCCACCCCTAAAACGAGGTGTTTTTCAGCCCCGGGAATCAAGGCGAGCTTCTCGAGAAGTCGGGCGGTGTGACCGCCACCTCCAAGAGTGCAATCCAGGATCACTCCGGGAGTTGCGTCTTCAGGGAGCGCTCGGATCCCTTCGAACAAAAAGTCCGCAATTGGCTCAAGCAGGATCGGAATGTGGCGGGTGGTTTCAGGTGTCTTTTCTGATGACATAATCGAATGATTTCACTTGTTTCCACTCTCTCACATCGGTAACCTAGGGGCGTGGAAAAAAACCCGTATTTGATCCCCAATACCAATCGCATTTATACAAATGCGCGGAAGCAAAAAATCGCCCGCGACATTCTGGAGCGTTACACGGGTAGTGATCTGAAGCAATTTCAAAAGCAGATCATTCTCACGAACTTCGAGTATTATCTCGATCGATTTGCGGTGCTCAGCAACGGCACCAAGACTCGCGGCTCTGCAATGAGCGCAGTGCATTCCGAGCGTGACGGCGTTTCGATCATCAACTTCTCGATTGGATCTCCGACCGCTGCTCTCATCATTGAGTGTCTTGCAGTGCTCGATCCGAAGGCGGTTTTGTTTCTTGGAATGTGCGGAGGACT
>CANGWP010000095.1 GCA_947457605.1 Bdellovibrionales bacterium
AAGAAGGCAGATTGCATGGATGCAAGGACGCTTCCCTCCGCGCCGGTTCCCGGCTCCCTCGAAAACACATTGCTTGAACTTCTTCGTCGCAAAAGCGATGAGACCCACGCTCATTCTTCGCGAGTGAGTGATCTTGCCTGGGAGTGGGTGGAGCACATGCACTCCCGATCCAAATGGCTTGAGGTGAGCGCAAGCGAGGTCGCCTTGAGTGCTCGGTTTCACGACATCGGGAAAATGGCCGTTTCAGACGCAATTTTGAACAAATCGGGCCCCTTGAGTGCCGTCGAGCGGGAGCAGATGAATGAACACTCCCGCATAGGATACGAGCTTTTTTGCAATGTTTCGAGTTTAGAACAAGTATCTCTTGGAATCCTCCATCATCATGAACGTTGGGATGGGGCAGGGTATCCCGCGGGTCTTCGTGGGAATGAGATTCCCTTTCTTGCACGCGTGATCGGGATTGTGGATGCATTCGATGCGATGACCAGTTCCCGTTGCTATCAGCGGGCTCGAAGCGAGAGCGCTGCGCTCGAGGAAATCCATTTAAACAGGGGAAGTCAGTTCTGCCCGGAACTCGTCGAGGATTTTGCTCAATTTCTCAATGCACGGAACACATAATCCTGATAGTCTGATGGGGTTATGTCATCATGGTTCGACGATTTAAAAACTCCCCGTTTTAAGGGTGAGCCCCAGGCTCGCGTTGCCAAAATTCCAGAAGGATTGTGGGGCAAGTGCCCCCAGTGCGGCGAAATCATCCAGACCCGCCAGCTCCAGGAAAGTTTCTCGGTGTGCGCCGAGTGTGATCATCATTTGCGTATCTCGGCGCTTGATCGCGTGATGCTTCTGACTGACGAGAACTCTTTTGTGCCGTACGGCGAGGACTTCAAGTCCAATGACCCGCTTAAATTTGATGATTCCAAACCCTATCGTGAGCGTCTTGCGCAAGCGATGAAGAATCACAAGATCAACGATGCCTTTGTTGCCGGAAAAGGTACCTTGAACGGGCTCGGGTTTCATCTTGGAGTGTTTGAATTCAAGTTCATGGGCGGAAGCATGGGTGTGGTGGTTGGCGAAAAAATCACCATGACCCTCGAGAATGCGCTCAAGGATCGATTGCCTGCAGTGATCATTTCCGCAAGTGGGGGAGCCCGCATGCAAGAGGGGATTCTCTCGCTCATGCAAATGGCAAAAACCTCGGCAGTGATTCAGAAAATGCGGGATGCGGGTGTACCGTACATCTCCATTCTGACCGACCCGACCACGGGTGGGGTCGCGGCTTCGTTTGCGTCCCTTGGAGATGTGATCCTTGCAGAACCACGAGCTCTGATTGGATTTGCCGGACCTCGGGTGATCGAGCAAACCATTCGTCAAAAGCTTCCGGAAGGTTTCCAGCGCAGTGAGTTCTTGCTCAAGCATGGATTTGTCGATCGGATCGTTCATCGTCGGGAGATGCGCGCGGAGCTTCATCAGCTCTTCGTTCGTCTGGGGAATCGGTGCAAGTTCTAAGGGGATTTGCGCTATTTTGTCTTCTTCAAATCCTGAGTTTCGAACAAGTCACCCCGGTTTCAGCTGAGACCGCCAAAAAACTCGCGCAAATCGGTGCGGATCGAACGGTGCTGAAGCGAAAAGAAAAAATCGTAGAGCTTCGGGGTAACGCCTACCTTCTTCGCGAGAACGAAACCGTGCGCGCGGATTCGATCGATTACAGCAGCGAAACGGATCATGTCTATGCGAAGGGCAGGGTGCTCTATCAGTACGGGGATTACACGATCCGTGCGGATTCCATTGATATCGATTTGAACACGCATTTTGGAACCGTAATCAACGGGAGTGTGACGAACGGAAAATTCTCGCTCAGAGGCTCGACGCTCAAGCAGGAGGGTGAGGACCATTTTCTGGTGAAGGATTATACCTACACCACTTGTACGGATTGTCCGAACTCGTGGGAGCTTACGGGTAAGGATGTTGACTTCACGATTGAGGGATATGCCTACATTCATGATTTCGTGTTCAAGATTAGGGACGCGTCCCTCATGTGGCTTCCCTTCCTTGTGGTTCCGGCAAAAACGAAGCGACAAAGCGGGCTTTTGTTTCCGAGATTCGGTGTGAATCAGGTGTACGGCGCTTTTGCGGTACAGCCCTATTTTCTTGCATTGAATGATTGGTCCGACATGACCTTTGGTGCGGGTTACTATTCTTCGCGTGGATCGCGCTTTGAGTGGGAGGGGCGATACGCACTCACGGATCGATCGCAAGGGGCGCTCAATTTCTCGATGACTCGCGACAATTCGGTAACGGGTCTCAATTACCGGTATGCGATCAGGACGGCGCTTTCGCAGGAGCTTCCGTTTGGATTCGAAGGAAAACTGCGTTTGAACGAAGTGAGTGACTCAGGGTATCCGATCACGTATTCCGAGGATGTTCCGGGCCGTTTGGAGCCGGTTCTTGCGAGTGATTTGTTTTTTTCGCGGAACTCGCCTGATGTCAGCACGGTGATTTCGCTCAGACGATTTCGGAATTTGCTTCAGTTTGATTCAGCGGGACGCCCAAAGAGCGGGTTTGACCCGACGACCGTTCAGGAGTTTCCCCGCGTTGTGGTGAATTCGAATGACAAATTTGTGTTCGGACAAAAATTCGCGGCAGGTCTTGAGGCGAGGTTCAATCGGTTCACCAGGGAAGCAGGGCCGATTGATACCTTCACTTCGGGTTCGACTACGACAGAGACCATCCGTGAGGCGAATCGTTTCACGCTGATTCCAAATCTTTACACCACTCTAAATCCAAAGCCCTGGCTCTCGATTACGCCTTCGGTGCAGTACCGGTCCTTCTTTTACAATTTCAATGGAGTGTATCCGAACCTGGCCCGAGGTTATCTCCTTGGTCAGGCCGAGATGAGCCTGCAGCTTGAAAAGGTGTATCCGTCCTCTGAGCCGGGTGCTGCCTTCAAGCATACGATCCGGCCCATGCTGACTTACTCGGTGATCCCGACCATTCAATCGCCTCCCAATCATCCCTTCATCACCCAGGTTCAAAGTCAGGCGCGTCCCGGCCAGTATTTCGACAACTCTGACATCGTTCCCGAAAAGGCGACCCAGAACTTGAACAGTTATTTCACGCCACTCGGAAACTCGCTGACGTATGGAGTGGTATCCCAGATCCTAAAAAGGGAAACCACGGCAGAAGGGAGCTCAAAATTGAGCAGGCGTTTTGAGGCGGGGCTCACCCAGACTCTTGACCTGCTGGAAGCAAAACGTTTGATCGAGAATTCCTCGCTTGATGACCGGATCATTCTGTCTCCACTCTTTACCCATTTCAATTATTCGGATGAATCTTTCAGTGCGGGGCTGGAATACACCTATTATTCGTTTCTCGAGCGCTATCAGAACGCGCAGCTGATTCCGAATCCGAGTCCGCACAGGCTGAGCACCTCGTTTTCCTGGGTTTGGGCCCGGATGCTCAAAGACGGGCTCCTGCGCTTTGAGCGGAGCATTACCACCGGGTATACCTTTTCAAAGCTTTCGGCGAAGGTTTCCTCGCTTCAGGTTTCCGGCAATTTTTCGCTCAACGATTATGTGATGCCAAAGGCCATGCTCTCGTACAACTTGATTGCTGGAAATTTCGCGCTCCTCGATAGCATGTTCGGGGTGTTGTTTCAGAGCCCATCGCGCTGTTGGCAGCTGGAATTAGGGCTTGTACGCTCAATTGACCGAGGAACGGGGCCCATTCTGAACTTTGCATTAAACCTTTCTGGTGAATCTTATGGCACTCTCGATGATTCGTTGAAAAAACCATAAGGCATCGGTAGACTCGGGAGATATGAAAATTCTCCTCTCCAATGATGATGGAGTGCACGCTCCTGGACTTCGCTTTCTCTACGAAGAGCTAAAAAAATTGGGTTCTGTGAAAGTGGTTGCCCCGCTTGAGGAAAAGAGCACCATGGGGCACTCGCTGACCCTTCATAAGCCGCTGAGACTCATCAATATCGGAAAAGATTTCTATGGGGTCAGTGGATCTCCCGCGGATTGCGTCTATCTTGGGATGCGCCATGTGTTGAAAGGCGCGCCCGACATTGTGGTTTCCGGAATCAATCGGGGAGCGAACCTCGGGCAGGATGTTTATTACTCCGGCACCGTTTCTGCGGCGCGTGAAGGGTGCATGCTTGGAATCCCTTCTTACGCGGTGAGTCTTGATGTGGACTTTAAAAACCGCAAACCCGAGACCAAGCTCCACTATGCGAGCGCCGCAAAAATGGCGGTCAAGGTCATCAAGGAATATCATTCCCGGGGCTTTCCTAAGTTCACGCTTTTAAACATCAATGTGCCGGATCGCCCGATGAATCGGATCAAGGGGATCATGCCTGCACGCCAGGGATTTCGGTTTTATTCGAGTGAAGTCCTAAAGCGCACCGACCACAGAGGAAAAGATTACTTTTGGGTTGGCGGTCAGTATCATGGTTTTGAGCAGGAAACCGATACGGATTGTGCGGTCGTACACAAAGGGTATGTCGCAGTGTCCCCACTGAAGCTGGATGTGACGGACATGGCGTACCTCGAAGAGATGAAACGGATCGCAGAATAGAAGGGCGCATGGTTCGAAAACAGGCAATCGCAATCATCAATGCAGTACGGTTCAATTCGCTGTTTGGGATGGTAGGAGTTGCACTGCTTCTTTCGGCTTGCTCGACAGCTCCGACAAAGTCCGCCCGCCAAGGACTTTTGGATCAGGGCGACAAGCGGATTGGTGCCAGGTTTTTCAAAAAGACCGCAAATGATACCTACAGTCCAAAAGCGTTTGGCGAGATCAAGCTTCCGGGCCGCTGGCAGTGGCCACTTGAGAACATTGAGATTTCTTCGTCCTACGGTGAGCGCGGGCGCAAGTTCCATCAAGGGGTGGACCTTCGGGCAAATGTTGGAACGCCGGTGTTTGCATCCGCTGACGGTGAAGTCGTGTACGTGGGATCGAAGATCCGCGGCTATGGTCGCATGGTGGTGTTGAAGCATGCGGATGGGTTTTATACGGTGTATGCCCATCACTCAAAGAACCTGGTCAAGATCGGCAACAAGGTTGAGGCGGGCCAGAAGATCGCGCTTTCTGGAAAATCTGGACGCGCAAGTGGGGCGCATTTGCATTTTGAACTCCGTCGGGGCGCTCAGAGCATTGACCCTGAATACGCATTCAACGGGCACCTAAAGAGTGCCGCCAACCGCAAGATCGCAAGCAAGTCGAAGATAAAGCTTAGATTTGAGGAGTGAGGGTAGTTTCGCCTCGGCCCTTCTCATGTGTTTATTTTAAGTAAAAACTGGTAGAGTGCCTCCGCAATCCTTTGGGAGGTTTTTATGGCTCGATTTTTTTTGATGGTTTTCCTTTTACTCGCCATTCCCTGTTTCGGTTTTCCCTCCCAAGTCATCCTCCTTCGACACGCGGAAAAGCCATATCCCGTGGAAGGCTCGCATTTGAGCGAAGAGGGCTGGGCCAGAGCCCGAGCGTTGGCTCGCTATTTCTCAGAGGCTCCGGATGCGATTCAGTTTGGAAAAATCGCAGGGCTTTATGCAGTAAGGCCCGAGGAGCCCACTGGTTCGGTACGCTCGATCGAAACACTGACTCCGACATCACAGGCCCTTAAGATCAAAATTGAATCGAAATTCACAAAGCTCGAAGTGTCGGCCCTTGCAAAAGAGATCCTCCAGAGCCCGAAGTTTCAGGGGCGAACGGTTGTGGTTTGCTGGGAGCACAAGCGAATCCCCGAGATTGCGCGAGCCCTTGGCGCAACTGACGCTCCGTCTGAGTGGGGTGGGAAGGTCTATGACAAACTTTGGTACCTGCGTCTTGATTCAAGCGGAAAGGTTGAGTTTTCAGAGAAATCACAGGAAATCGGCGAGTCGCTTGCTACCGTAGAATAACCCCGCTTGCCCTGAACCCCAGGAGCCGCGAGCCTGAAATCAAGGGAGATTCTATTCATGAAAAAATCATTTTTGGCTTTGTTCGTGGTACTCGCCTCAAACGCGATGGCAGCAACCGGTGACCCATGTGGGAATGTCTTTACCTATGTGGCCAATGCTGATGGCTACTGTTGCCGAAAAGTGGCTGCGAATTCCGGCTCTAGCACATCCTGTGTTCCGCCAAGCCAGGTGGTGACAGTGTCAGCTACGTATAGTGTTTCCTTTGCGCGAGATTCAAAGGCTTGTTGCGAAGCCAATGCTTCTTACCCGATCCTAAGCGCTGCAGATGCAGAAAAATGCAAGATGGAATCCGCGTTTCAGTTTTTGCTGAACGGAAAGCCTTACTGCTGCGCAAAAGCATCTCGAATTTAAAAATTCCGATCACGCTTTAACCGAAGAGGTATCGTTAGAGTGATAAATCCCGGTGGGTGCTAAACCCATCGGGATTTTTGTTTCTGGAGAATCTTGTCCAGATAGCGCATTGCGGTATTTTATAGTACCTTCGGGTACATGTTTCGAGCATTCCGCCTCTTATCGCTTCTCTCGTTTCTATTTCCGATGGTGGCTCATGCTGTTGATCCAGAGCCTTCATTTTCAAGCCTCTATGAGATCCATCAGCATTACAAGGTTCCAGGTCTTGGGGTGGCATCCCTGAAGATCAAGGAGGGTGATCGCAGGTTTCGCTCCGAAGTGATCGGTGTACGAGAGCTTGGGATTGGTTCTGAGCTCAAGCCGAACGATTCCTTTCATCTTGGCTCTTGCACAAAATCCATGACCGCACTTCTCATTGCAATGGCGGTGCAGGAAGGGAAGTTCGAGTACCGTACCTCGTTGCAAGAGCTCTTTCCAGACTACGAAATTGAACCCTCCTTGAAATCAGCATCGCTTGAGCAATTGCTCACGCATACCTCTGGAATCGGGGGCGAGTCCGTCTTCAATGAGATCGACGATGTTGGTCTTTTGCATGAGATTTTTCACGAAAGGATCAAGGAGGTTCGCGCGCGGGGTTTGCTTACGCGTGAGATTCTAAAAGTCCCTGCCTTGTCTGAACCCGGGCAGGAAATCGAGTATGGAAATCCGGCCTACATCATCCTTGGGCACCTGCTCGAGCGAACCTATAGGAAATCTTATTCTGAACTTTTACAGGAGAGGATTTTTCAACCGCTTCAGATGACCTCTTGCGGACTTGGGCCTGCGCTAAAAGTTTTTGGGCATAAGGATCAGATTTCGAAATTCGTTCCACTCCAGCAGGACAATCCGAAAGTATATGGCCCCGCGGGCAGAGTGCATTGCTCCCTGGAGGACTGGATGAAATATGCGGCCCTACATCTGGATCTTCATCAGGGGCGATCAAGTCTTTTGAATCCAGAACATGTAGAATTCTTGTATCAACCGATGAATTCCGATGGCTACACGCGAGGAGGATGGGTTCGGCTTGGGTCGGATGAGAATCCTGTTTTGTACTTCGAAGGCAGCAATACCTTGAATTACGCCGCAATTCTGATTGCGCTTCATCATGATCGTGCAGTTGCAGCAGTTTCAAATGCGGGGGGAAGTGTCGCTAGAGATGCGACCCAGGCTGCGCTTCGAATTGGAACAAGGCTTGATCCGTGAGGGGAGGTTTTTTAGGGCTAGTTGGAGCCCCGCCAGTATTATCTCGTAGTGTAAAAAAAGCATTTTTGAGTCACGCAACCAAGCGCACAGTAAAAGACAGCTTCGCTTTCCTAAGCTGATCCTGAAGAGCAGCTTCTACAGCCACTTGTACTGAGAGTTTGCATCGTCGCGCAATCTTCGCAGCAAGTTCTGGACTCACCAAGTGGCGACCCTTTTCGATATCGCACAGTGTGCTCCTTGAAATGCCAAGCATTTTCGCCATCTCAACTTGGCTAAGGTCCTTGGATGCCCTCGCTCCTCGGAGAAAACCTCCGAAGGAAACGGGCCCCAATTCTTTATCCAAGGCTTTTGAAAGACTTAGTTTTTCAGTGTTCATGCTTGTTCACCTCAATCACTAAAACTTCAACATTCGGTCCATCAAAATCCGAGCCCTCAATGTAAAACAATCTTCAGGATCGATTCAGTCGAATGGAGCGCTGGCCCTTCCGGTCACCCTTTAGGAGTTCGTCATGGTAACCCGAAAGTTTCCTTACGTTGGGTAGGCCATCTAACTCAACTGCTCTCTGCCAGTAACGAATGTGTTCTAAAATTTCCTTCGGTGCTCGCTTCAGTTGCTTTAGGGCAAACTTCGAGATGAGAACCCGATAGGTCTTCACGCATACAATTGTACGGTAATTATACGTACTTGTCAAATTTGTAACCGAACTCAAAACTGGCGGGAGTGAAGGGACTCGGCCAAGCGCTCGCAACGCCTTCCGGGCGTTTCTCCGCCTGGCCACCTCGCACCCCTTTCGCTCGCATCACGCTCGCGAAGCCTGCACTGCAGGCACGGGTTGCTCGCTTCTCGTCCCATCATCCCCGAAAACTAAAAAGGCCCGCCGACCAAACGGTCAGCGAGCCTTTTTAATGGCGGGAGTGAAGGGACTCGAACCCTCGGCCTTCGCCGTGACAGGGCGACGTTGTAACCAACTCAACTACACCCCCGCTATATGAGATGTAGAGAGGAAGGTATCGAAAGCCTTCGGTTTTGTAAAGAAGGTTTTAC
>CANGWP010000096.1 GCA_947457605.1 Bdellovibrionales bacterium
AAGCCGTTTCCGATCCTCCTTCCGGAGTCTGTGCCAGCGCACCAGTGCCTGAAATAAGAAGTGAGAAAAGAAAGAAGAGGGAAGTGAATCGAGTCATGCTAGTGTCCTCCGCCCGAGCGGACACTGGTTTAACAAGCATTGTGTAATAAATCAACGAACTTCCAACCCGAATAGTTGATCGAAGTGTTCTACCGAAAAAAACCGAAATTCACTTTCGAGTCCAAGAAGTTCCTTGCGGAGAATCCTTGATCTCCACTCCTTTGGACAAAAGGTAATCCCGGATTTCGTCGGAACGTTTGAAATCCCGACCAGCCCTGGCAGTCCGCCTCTCGGCAAGCTGGCGCTCCACCTCTTCGTCACTGAGAACCTCTCTCCCTTCGTTTTTTGAGCGAAGAGCCCGAAGGGATGCCAAATGCGAGAGCATGGATTCTGCACGCATCCTGCCCACCCCGATTACAGATCCGATCTCATCCTCAAGAACCTTAATGAATTCCCGGGCCGCAAGGATTGCAGCCGGAGTATTCCTTGCATTTCCCGTCGATAAAATTCGGTTCCACTCCCGAATGAGCGCAAAAAGCTCAGAGAGCGCTCCCGGAGTGTTCAGATCATTGGCATAGTGATCCAGAATCGAATTTTTTGTGCGGTCGCAATCGATGAAAAACCCACCCCACAGGGATTCCGCCACGGGGTCTGCATGCGCGATCTTTTGATCCAGCAATTTCTCGGCAGAAAGCTTCGCCTCATACATCCGCTCGAGATTCGTAATGGCAGAGTCCACTGTTTCCGGACTGAAATCAAATGGTGAACGATAATGGACCGAAAGGAATGCCATTCGCGCAACCTCCCCACCATACTGGGACAGGAAATCAATCGCGTTCACAATGTTTCCAAGGCTCTTTGACATCTTCTCGGATGAAAAGGTGAGAAATGCGTTGTGAACCCAGGTGCCAACATAAGGCGCGATCCCGGTGGCGGCCTCACTTTGGGCAATTTCATTTTCGTGGTGCGGAAAAACCAGATCCTCGCCGCCATGATGAAGATCCATCCGGGGCCCAAGCCACTTGCACGCCATGGCAGAGCACTCGATGTGCCATCCGGGCCGCCCCGCTCCCCAAGGGGACTCCCACGACGGTTCCCCTGGCTTTGCTCTTTTCCAAAGCGCAAAATCACCCGCGTTTCGCTTGGTTTCATTGACCTCGACCCGTGCCCCCGCCCTCAAGTCCTCCAGCGTTTTCCCGGAGAGAGCTCCATACTTTGGAAATGCATCAATTGAAAAATAGACATCCCCCTCCGAGGTCACATAGCCTTTGTCATTTTTCAGGATCGATTCGATCATCGCGATGATCTCGGGAACATGATCGGTGACGAGCGTTTTTCGGGTGGGCTCTTCCATTTTGGCAAGCGCGTAGTTTTTCTCGGCAGCCTCGATGTATTTCCGCGTGATGACGCCCATTTCCACGCCCTCCTCATTCGCCCGTTTGATGATTTTGTCATCAATGTCGGTATAGTTTCGAATGTAGGTCACTTTGTAGCCAAAGCGTTTGAACAAGCGGTAGAAAAGATCCGCGGTAAGTCCTGCACGCAGATTTCCGATATGGATCTCACCGTACACCGTTGGCCCGCAGGAATACATTTTCACTTCCCCGGGCGTAAGGGTACTAAACTCCTCTTTTTTATGCGTTCGGGTATTGGTGATGAAGATCTTTTTTTCTAGCATTTGATAAAACAATACCCCAGCCCCGGATTCGGGAAAATGCCCAATATCTTCGCGAGTCATTGAAATTCATTGACCGAACGGGAACACTCACCCTACTTTCACATTTACCAGAACTAAAAAGTATGTTATACTCCGCGGACATTGCTCGGAGGTACTGAAAGCATGTTCAAAGTTGGAGAAAGCGCCGTCTACCCAGCCCACGGAATTGCAGTCATCAAGCGAATCGACGAACGGGACGTGGGGGGCAAGAAGAAGAGTTTTTACGTTCTTCAGGTGCTCGAAAACCAGATGACCATCATGGTTCCTACCGACAATGCTGCAGCCGTTGGCCTTCGGAGCATCATATCTGACAAAGACGTATCCCAAGTTTATTCCATTCTCAAAATGCGCGATGTGAAGATTGACCAGACCACTTGGAATCGCCGGTATCGCGATTACATGGAAAAGATCAAGACCGGCTCCATCTACGAGATTTCAGAGGTACTCCGCGACCTTTTCCTGCTTCGCCATTCCAAGGATCTGTCTTTTGGCGAACGCAAGATGCTCGATCAGGCAAAAGCACTCATCGTAAAGGAAATCTCCATTGCCAAGCGGACCCAAGAATCCGTGGTGGAACAGGAAATCCAGCAGATTTTTGCTTCCTAGTCCTCAACCGATTCGGGATTCCAATCAGGACTTGAATACGTCGTACGGATATCCGCCGAGCTCGTAGCTTTTCTCTGCAATGAACTTCATGAGTTCGTCCTCATTCCTGTTCATCGCCTTGAAATTGCCTCGAATCCTACGATTGGACTTTGAGAAGAAGGCTTCCGCAATCGCAATTTCCATTTGCGCCTTTTCCTCTCCCTGAGCTTCAATCGACGCAGTCACCCGGGAAAGAACGCAGTACATTGCATACAAATCAATCACAATGTCAGCCACACGCTTTTGGGCAAACTGCTTCAGGTGTATCTCTTTCCCATGGCGCTTGAGCAACGTCTCTACCTGCTGGGAAAGCTCCAAAGTGTATTCCTCAAGGAAGCCTGCGAGCTTCTTCAGCCTCGCATGAGGCTTGTTCATGGTCTCGCCAAATACTCCTTGCTTCACCTTCCGAGTGGCATAATCCGTAACCACTCCAAGCCCCTTCAGTGGATGCTGAATGGCTTTCGCCAGGCCCGCAAGCTCCTGTCCCGGTCCCTGCATCCCGGAGAGTGCGACAAATGCGCGCAAGATTTCGTTCGTTCCCTCGAAAATGCGGTTGATTCGGGAATCCCGAAGCCAGCGCTCAAAAGGATATTCCTTCATAAATCCGTTCCCGGCCCACACCTGGATGTTCTCATCGACAGTCTCCCAGAGCATCTCAGTGCAGAACACCTTTGCAGCGGCACTTTCCATGGAGTAATCCATGTCACCCCGATCGATGAAATGTGTCGTCATGTAAACCATGCTCTCGGCCGCATAGTTATTCATGACCATGCGTGCGATCTTCTCCTTGATCATTCCGAAGTCGCCAATCTTCTTTTTGAACTGCTCTCGCTCGTTCGCATGCTCGATCGAGGCTTTGATTGCATTCTTCGCAACTCCCACGCACCCTGCCGCAAGCCCCAGTCGTCCGTGGTTCAAAATCCCCATGGCCACTTTGAAACCGTAGCCCACACCGCCTACCACGTTTTCAACGGGGACCTTCACCTTGTCGAGATGAATCGCATTGGTCCAGGACGCGCGGATGCCAAGCTTGTGCTCTCGCGCTCCCGCACTCACGCCTTCTGCCGGGGCCTCCACAATGAAGCAGGTGACTTTGTCTTTCTTTTCACCGTTTTCCACCACTTCCGTCTTTGCGAAAACGGTCAAAAATTGTGCAATTTCGCCGTTGGTGATCCAGAGTTTATTCCCGGTCAGGGTATAGTACTTTCCGTCTGCGGAAAGCTCTGCTCGAGTCTGAATCGAAGCTGCATCAGAGCCGCTCGAAGGCTCCGTCAGGCAGAAAGCCGCAATCATCTCGCCGGTTGCAAGCTTCGGGAGGTACTTTTGTTTTTGTTCATCCGTTCCAAAAAGCATCAAACACTTGTACCCGATGCTCTGATGCGCTCCGAGCGTGACGGCCAGTGATCCATCAAGGGACGCAATCTGCTGCATAACCCGCGCATATCCGCTCTGCGGAAGTCCGAGCCCTCCAAATTCTTCCTTCACTCCAAGACCGGTAAGACCCATCTGAGCCATCTGATGAACTACTTCGATTGGCATGGCGGCCATCTCATCCCACTCCGCTGACTTCACAATGTCTTTCCCGAACTTATCGATGGTATCGAGAATCATTCCCACCGTTTCAGCCGTTTCCGCCTTGGGCTTCGGGTACGGAAAAATGAACTCTTCGCGAATTTGGCCGAAAAACAATGATTTCAAAAAGCTGTTCTCAGATGTGGACATATCGAATCCTTTCAAAGTTCCTGTTTTCGACAGGCTGTCATGACAAACTGTCAGACGCGTTACATAAAACGTTTTTGAATCTACAGCTCTCAAGAGAATAATTTGTATTTTTCACCGATACAACAAAGACTTAAGAATTAATTTTTCTTATCCCAAAGTGTGGCATCGAATTTGCTTCTATTCTTCTTGCATCGTTTCATAATTTCCAAAAGGGAGGGAAAATGGGGTTTTTCGGTCGCAAACCGTCGGAAGTCAGCGCCTCGACTCTGTCCGCCAGCACACCTTCCGGCGTCAACTCCTTGGCGCACATCTCTGAAAAACTCTCTGATGCTGACACGATCAAGACCGTCTCGTTTTGGATTTGCTTTCTCATTTGCGCGAGCCTCATTGCAGACCTGAACGCACTTCTCGTTGAAAAATATCTGCCCAGCCCTCCCGTCTCGACGCTCGCCTCCCGATCCGCTGGCGGAACTCTTGGAATGTCCGGGCTTGCCAATTATGAGATCATCAATGAACGCAACCTCTTTTCGAGCAAGGTAGAGAAAAAAGGCGCTGATTCGATTGATCTCGAGTCAGCACCGGTCCCTACCACCCTCAACTACCAGTTGATCGGTACCGTGATCTTCAGGAATCCCGCTCGCTCGCTTGCCGCAATCCAGGACAAGGGCGACAACAAACTGTATCCGGTTCGAATCGGCGACATGATCGGCGAAAACGTGCAGATTGTGAGCGTGGAGGCACGGAAAGTGATTTTCATCAACAGCACCGCCCGCAGGAAGGAATTCCTCGAAATTCCTGAAGATCCGGCAATCAAGATCTCCACGGCAAATCTGCGGCCCAAATCTGCGCCCACCGCCGGCATCAATCAGCTCGAGGAAAATCGCTTCGTGATCGGTCGACAGGAAATCGATTCCCAGATGGCAAACTTCAATGCGCTTCTTACCCAGGCCCGCGCAGTGCCGGAAATGCGCGGCGGCCAAATGGTGGGATTCCGCCTGACCCAAATCGTGCCCAATAGCTTTTATCAAAAAGCGGGCTTCAAGGATGGCGACGTGATTCGCTCTGTAAACGGCGAAAAAGTGACTGATGCAGCGAAAGCTTTCGAATTATTGCAGGGACTGAAATCCATGTCCTCTCTCGACATGACGATCGAGAGAGGTGGAAAGGAAGTTAATTTCAACTATGACATCCGATAATACCTGGTCTACCCGAATGAGTTTTGTGTTTGGCTTGTGCGCCTTGCTGGGCATCCTTCTACTGATTTTCTCCGAAGTGGGTCTGGCGCAAACCAATGGATTTCGTCCAGGTGGCGCTCCGATCGGCAATCCCCTCAACGATCCAAGCGGAGATGAGGAATTCGATGAGTTTGACGACTTCGACGCACCGCCCCCCCCTCGCACCCGAGGAAAGGCCGGAGGCCGTGGCAGCGTTGCCGATGACAGCTTTTCGGGCGGAATCAGTGTGGGCGGAACTCCGGACGACAAATCAGGACCAGCACTCAATCGCGGCAAAAAAGGATTTGAACTCTCCGGTCCCGGCACAGAAAAAGGTATCAAATCCAAAAATGAAGTCCCCACCCTGTTTGTTGACAATGAAAGCGGATCCGGAGACGCGGCCGACCGGGAAATGATCACCGATTTCAATTTTCCGGATGCGGACATCATGGACATTGCAAAAACACTGGGAAGACTCACCGGGAAAAACTTCATCCTCGACAAGGATGTAAAAGGCCGGGTTTCAGTGATCTCCAATTCACCGATCACGGTTGCGGATGCGTGGAGAGCGTTTCTTACCTCACTTGACATGAATGGACTTGCAATCGTTCCCACAGGGAGATACCTGCGAATCATGCGCCAAAACGACGCAAAAGGGAAAAACGTGCGACTCTATTCCAACACCAAAGCCCCCAATACTGACGCACTCGTCACCAAGATTTTCAAAATCAAATTCATCAGCGCAAAAGAACTTGAAAACGTGATCCGCACCTATGCAAACATGGGCGCGAGAATCTACGGGTTTGAACAAACCAACACCCTCATCATTACCGATACCGGATCCAACATCGACAAGATCGCCAAGATGATCCAGTTTCTCGATGTCGAAGGCTTCGACGCGGGAATCGAGGTGATCTCGGTGAAGTTCGCATCCGCCGTCGAAATTCAAAAGCTGATCGACTCTCTTTTGCCTGGAACCCAGGCTGCCTTTCCGGGCCGCCCCGGTTTCGGAGGCGGAGGAGGTGGTGCCCGTTCAAACTTTGCGGCTCGTAGAACCAAAGAAGGCGGCCTCATCAACAACATCATTGCGGATGAACGCACCAACACCTTGATTGTCCACGCCAACCCAAAAGGCGTTGAACAGGTTCGCGCTCTGATCTCACGGCTTGATCGCAAAATGCCGCAGGCCATTGGCGGAGGCAAAGTCCACGTCGTCTACCTGCAATTTGCAGAAGCCGAAGAAATGGCCAAAACACTGAAGGACCTTAGTCAGAGCAGCAGAACCGGTGGAGGCGGCCCCGGCTTCAGTCCCGGGGGCGGTGGTGGCGGAATCGGGATCAATCCGAACGAAGGAGCATTGTTCGAGGGTCAGATCCGGATTTCTCCGGACAAGACCACAAACTCGCTTGTCATTACCTCCTCTCCAAATGACTTTGGAACCATCCAGCGGGTGATCAACAAGCTCGACATTCCCCGCGATCAGATCTACATCGAGGTCGTGATCATGGAAATGAAGATGAACCGCAACAACGACTTTGCGGCAAACGTACTTCTTCCGGGTGGAACCTCGGTCGCCCCCACCCAGGATCTCGTCAATTGGCTCAAGGATCCGACTCAAACCTCAGCCGGAATGGTTCTTCGCTGGAAGAGCGAGGCGGGAGAAAACGTCTCTATCCCGTTGAACGGGACGAATCAGAGCGTGAGAATACCGAATCTTGCTGCTTTGTTAAAGGCAGTTCAAACTTCATCAAACGGAACAATACTGGCTACTCCGCAAATCATGACGCTCGAAAATACCGAGGCCGTTTTTGATACTACGGACAAAATCCCAATTCCAAGAATCACCAATCAGGGTCTTGGAGTTACCAATGTGGGCGTGGAGTTCCAAGATGTTCCACTCACCATCAAGATCAAGCCGCAGTTGAACAAAATCTCGAACTTTATCAAGATGGACATCAAGGCAACCGTGAGTGACACATCGGCTACCTCTGTTCCCAAGGCACTCCAGGAACAGGCCTTCTCCACCACCAAGAGGTCCGCCGAGACCAGTCTTATGGTGGCCGATAGCGATACCATTGTCCTTGGGGGCTTGATCCGTGACAAAGCAACCGAAGTGATCAATAAAGTGCCATTGCTTGGCGACATTCCAATCTTGGGCTGGCTCTTCAAATCTCGTTCCGCTTCAATAGAAAAGAACAATCTGATGCTCTTCATCACCCCAAGGATCATGCGTCAACCCGAGAACGTTCGCATGGTGCTTGATCGCAAACTCAAGGAACGCGATGAGTTTGTTGAAAGAGCATTTGGTGGCGAGGATGCGCATCGTGAAGTGCGCAACAACATCATCCGGAACCTGCCTGACGTGAAGTCCATCAAAAACTACAATCCAAAAAAGACCGTGACTCTTGACGAAGATGAAACAAAAAATGACTCCAAAAAGGATTCAAAAGAAGGTACACTTCCTGAGCCCATGAAAGAAGAGTCCCACGAAACCCTCACCCTTCCGCCTGCGGATGGCGGAGCAGCAACAGGTCCGATCACGGCACCTCCCGTGGATGCACTCCCGCCACTTCCTGACCCCAATTCAGGAGGAAGTCCATGAGGGATCGTCGGCCTCCGGAACGCCTAGGAGAAATCCTCTTAAAATACACCTCCCTTAAGCCCGAGCAGCTTGAAAAAGCCCTTCAGGAACAACGGGATCGGGGTGGATTGCTTGGCGAAATCCTGCTGAAGAACAACTCCATTCTTCCTCATGAGATCATGAAAGCGCTTTGCGTTCAGCTTGGCCTCACCTTTCAGGAAGACCTGAAGGCAAACGACATTGATCCGGCGTTGGTTGCAAGCCTTCCCATCAATTACGCAAAGACCAAGGAAGTAATCCCCCTCTTTCTTTCAGAGGACGCCTTAGGACAAGTTCTCACCATTGCGGTCGCCGATCCCTTCAATCCTACCATTGCAGAAGATCTTCAGGCCCTCACCGGGCATAGGATCAAGACGGTCGTGAGTACCCCGATTCGGATTCAAGATGCGATCAACCGGGTGTATGAAAGATCCACCTCCAACATGGTGGGCAACATTGAGGGGGAATTTGCCGAAGAGGATCTTGATCTCGAAGGTCCAATCGACATCCTCGAAGCCACCGAAGACGATGCTCCCGTAATCAA
>CANGWP010000097.1 GCA_947457605.1 Bdellovibrionales bacterium
AAAGACGAGAAAAAGAAAGTGGCCTGATTTCAGTTTCCCGTCACGATTGTGCAGGTTTTTCCGTAAATTCCTAGCGTGCTTTCGTAGTGTTGGTCCACAGAACTCACACTGGTGATCGCGCCATCTTTCATGGCAGCAGATACAGTGGCATCGCCTTGGGTGATCAGTCCGAAAAAGTTTTCAGTGCAGGCAACTCCCCGTTTCTTTCCGGCCGGGTTCGAGGTCACCATCACGCCTTCGTAATGATTGGTCCGGATGAAACCCATCCCGGTGTGTGAAGAGGGGGTCGCGCAAGCGGTCATGAGAACTGAGGGGATCATTAATGAGGGAATTTTTTTGAAAATGAAAATTTCGCGCATCCCCTTTATTTGAACAAATAATTCAGAATGGGGCCACCGGATTGTTAGGAGCAGGATCCGTCTGTCACGACCCGATCCCGATCATGCAGGCGAAGTTCGTCGAGGTTCCACTCCGGATAATCAGAGAGGGAAGCTGTTGTCGTCCGTATCCGGACGCGCAATCCAATGACTTCCATGGACTGTTTTTCGCGGGAAGTTTCCATTTTTGGTTTCAGGATCAGAACTCTTTCTGTTGCTGCCATCGCGCGCGAATCCTATCCAAAATTTCCGACAAAGTCAATCTGCTAATCAATGATCTTTTTTGATGGGATCGCGGTCAAAATCAGCCGGAATTTTTCCCAAGACTGGAACTCCATCTTGGCGAAAGGGGGCATCTGGGGTGTCGGCTTCCGCAAAAAAACTTCATGATTTCAAAACCATAATGCTCTTCTTTTTTAGACCGGGTGTCCCAAAAGGTCTCAAAAAAAATCCTAAAGTTCCTACCCGGTCCGCCGATATGTACATTGTCTACGCTGGAGGTGCTTTGGTGGGTACTGAAGGCATAGGCACTTGACTGGGGGCCGTTTCATCTAAATTCGGAGAGACCACAGACTGAGGAGGTCAATCCGGGTACAGCGAGGTGATGACGGCTCCTTTTTTTTTCGCTAGGCTCTCTCGCATGGCCATTCAAGTCACTCTCAATCACATCGGCATTGCCACCGAGTCGGGCAGCTCTCCTTTGGAAAAGCTCTTTCGGATTTTGGGAATTGGTCGGGGAATCAGCGAAATGGTTCCGGACCAAGGTGTGAAGGTGCATTTTTTCAACCTTCAGGGCGAGCCTCCGCATTTGGAATTGCTCGAAGTCTTTGATCCCGCAGGGTCCGTTGCTCGCTTTATTGAAAAAAGAGGCCCTGGCATTCATCACCTGTCTTTCCAGGTCGAATCAGGAAAGTTGGATTCCCTTTGCGAGACCCTGAAGCAAGAGGGCTTTCGATTCACCTTTGAGGCCCCCAAAAAAGGTGCGCAGAACATGCGGATCAATTTCATTCATCCAGCCACTGCGGGTGGGGTGTTGATTGAGCTTATGGAGTCGACCAATGCCGATTAGAATCAGTAAAACCCTGAAGCGTCTTTTGATCGCTTACGTGGTGATCTTCATTTTTCAGCAGTCTTTGACCCAGTTTCTAGGGTTTCCTTTCAATGCATGGTTCGGCTTGATTCCAAATGCGATTCTTGGCGGGAAGATCTGGCAGATTTTCACCTACAGCTTTCTTCATGCGGATGTCATGCACCTAATCCTGAATCTCCTGGTGCTGGCATTTGTGGGTTCGGATGTGGAAGCGGTGTGGGGGCGTCGCAAGATGCTCCTTTATTATTTTTACTGCGCCACCATGGCGGGGCTCTTTTACCTGTTCGTGCAATTCCTGATTTCAAATCCTCTTTATCTTTCCATCCCGATGGTAGGAGCCTCGGGCGGGATTTATGGGCTTCTGCTTGCATACGGAATCCTGTTTCCGGATCGGCAGATGTTTTTCATGATGCTGTTTCCGATGAAGGCAAGCCAGTTCATCTGGATTCTTGCGGGCATTGAGTTTCTTCAGGCGGCATTCTCTTCAAATCAGGGGGGCTTGGGCGCGATTGCGCATCTCTCCGGGATGGGGGCCGGGTTCCTCTTTTTGTGGCTTCAGGCCAAGGGGTTTCAGTTAACCCGGGGGACATCGCCAAAAAAGAAGAAGTCCGCATCCCACCTGCGTTTGGTAAAGGACAATCCTCCGGAGGATGACGATCGGAACGGGCCCAAGACCTGGCATTGATTCGGGGAGTGGAGCGGAATTCAATGGATCCAACTGAATACAATCGAAAAGCGTGGAACCATCAGGTTGCGATCCGGAACCGCTGGACCATTCCAGTGACGGCTCAGCAGATCGATGAGGCAAAAAAAGGAAGATGGAGTGTTCTCCTTACTCCTGCAAAGCGTGTTCCCATGAACTGGTTTCCAGCGCGTGAAGGTCGAATGGATGGCGTGAAAATCCTGAATCTTGCCTCCGGGGGCGGCCAACAAACTCCGATTTTTGCAGCAGCGGGGGCCGATGTAACGGTTTTCGATTTATCCGAGCGTCAGCTCGAGCAGGATCGGGTCACCGCTTCGAGCGCAGGACTCACGATCCAAGCAGAGCGTGGCGACATGAGGGATCTCTCCCGTTTTCCGGATGCAAGCTTCGACTTCATCTTTCATCCCTGCTCCAACACTTTTGTTGAAAACATCCAACCTGTTTGGGATGAGGCATTTCGAGTGCTTAAGCCCGGAGGCGAAATGATTGCGGGCTTTGTGAATCCGATTCTGTATTCGGTCGATCCTGATCTGGATGCCAAGGGGGTGGCTCAGCTTAAGTATGCCATTCCGTACTCTGATCTGACTTCTCTGACCGAGGAAGAACGGCGGCGGTACACCGATAAGGATGAGCCTCTTTGTTTTGGTCATACCCTTGAGCAGCAAATCGGCGGGCAGCTGCGGGCGGGATTTCATTTGATCGACATGTATGAGGATTTTTGGGGAGAAGATGCCGAGGCCGCGGGAGCCTTGAATCGACTGATACCCTGCTTTATGGCCACTCGCGCGATTAAACCGAAATCCTTCAATTCCTGCTGAAGCGCTGGGATTGGTTTCACTGGGTCGGGGCGGGGCGCGCTTGCAGTAAACCGGCTATTTCTTTGACTTTGAAGAGCTTTTCACGTAAATCCTTGTGTCTATGTCATTACTTCACGAAGCCATTCACGAGAAAAAATTTGATGTCCGCATGCTCGAGAGAAATCTCGTTCGCAATGTGGTGACCGATAAAGAGGCAAAGACTTTTGTTGAGTCTCTTCCCGATGATGCTGAAAACGCTGCCTACATCAGCCTCGATGAGCTGAACGAACAGGGTCAGTAAGTCCTACCATTCAATCTGAGGGGAATCACCATGGGCCAAGCTGCTGCATCGTCCTCGTCCACCACCTCCGCTCCCGCGGATGGAATTGAGAATCTGGTAATCCTTGGGACCGGTCCTGCCGGTCTCACTGCCGCTGTCTATGCCGCAAGAGCGAATCTTGCGCCACTTTGTGTGGAAGGTGCTCAGCCGGGCGGGCAACTTACAATCACGAGCGAAGTTGAAAATTACCCTGGGTTTCCTCACGGAGTTCAGGGGCCTGAACTCATGCAATCGTTTCGAGCTCAAGCGGAGCGATTCGGAACCCGCTTCAAAGTGGGAGATGTCCAAAGTGTAAACCTTCAGAAACGCCCCTTCACCCTATCGCTTGCCGATGGATCCGAAGTGAAGACTCGCGCGCTTGTGATTGCAACCGGAGCCTCGGCAAAACTTCTGGGGCTCAAAAATGAAATACGCCTCATGGGTCGGGGTGTTTCGGCCTGTGCCACGTGTGACGGATTCTTTTTCCGAAATCAAGACATCGCGGTTGTGGGCGGGGGGGATACCGCAATGGAAGAAGCGAATTTCCTCACTCGGTTTGCAAAATCCGTGACCCTCATCCACAGACGCGATGTTTTCCGTGCCTCGAAGGTGATGCAGGACCGCGTGCTCAAAAATCCGAAGATCAAAGTGATCTACGATACTGCGGTTGAAGATGTTCTGGGGCAGGACGAAGTGGTCGGGCTCAAGCTCAAGAATCTGAAGACCGGCGCGATCAGCGAACTTCCTGTGACCGGGTTCTTCGTTGCCATCGGTCACCAGCCAAATACCAAGTTGTTCAAAGGCCAGCTGAAAACCACGGATGCCGAGTACCTCATCATCCAGCCGGGTTCGACTCGCACCGAAATTCCCGGAGTCTTCGCTGCGGGAGACGTTGCGGATCACGTATATCGTCAGGCGATCACCGCTGCGGGTACCGGTTGCATGGCCGCAATCGATGCCGAACGCTGGCTTGAAAGCGAGCACGCGGGCTCGCACTGAGCGGCCGCAAAACGGAGGGGCTGTGCTGATTTCTCGTTTGAAATTGTCCCTCGAGATCGCAATCCGGTTCCTTCTCTCGAAGACCCGGGGGAACTTTCTTTCCTTCATCACCATCATCTCGATTGTTGGAGTGAGCGTCGGCGTTCTCGCGCTTCTGGTGGTCACAAGTGTGGTGAACGGATTTGAGAATGAACTCACCAACGTAATTGCCGGCACGCAAGGGGATGTGCTCTTTTACACGAGGGCGAGTCCCATTCGCGATCGGGATGCTCTTGAAAAGAAGATCCGGGAGTTCGCCCCGGGAATCGAATCCATGACCGGCTCCTTTGTCAGTGAAGTGATGTTTCACGGTCCGGATGGAGTTTCCGGGGGTGTGCTCGAAGGGGTGGATCTTCGCTCTTGGTCTTCGGTAATTTCTGTGGGAAATCGCTTGAGTGACGGGGGGGCTCTCCCTGAAAACGAGGGCGAGATTTTGCTCGGTTCCGCACTTGCGGAAAAACTCGGGGTAAAGGTCGGCGAGGCAATCCGGGTGATCATTCCTTTCTCCAGTATGGAAGAGGACGAGGATCAGGGCTTCGGTGCCCCACGGGTTCAAGACTTCAAGCTCGTGGGCATCGTTCATCTTGGGATGTATGACTACGACTCGAAATACGCCTATGCTCCTTTGGGTTCCGTGCAGCGCCTGGTGTACGGCGAGGATCAGGACTTCATCACGTCTTTCCGGATCAAATTGAAAAACCCGTCCACGGCCCAGGCAGTGGGGGCGGAGTTGTCCCAGCACTTTGGCTTTCCGTACCGGATTCGGGATTGGAGCCAGTTGAACCGGAATCTGCTCTATGCCATCAAGCTCGAGAAAGCCGTCATCGCGGTGCTTTTGACTGCGATCATGGTGGTCGCCGCCTTCAATGTGATCAGCGCACTCCTCATGATGGTGTACGAAAAGGAAAAAGAGATTTCGATTCTGCGGGTCCTCGGGGTCCGCCGCCGCGATCATTTCTACCTTTTTGCCCTGATCGGCTCGGCGCTCGGGCTTGCGGGAACGGTGGTAGGGGTGATCCTCGGAATTTTAGCAACCCTGTTTCTCCGCTACAACCGGTTCATCAAATTGCCGGCTGAAGTGTATCATTTGGAATATCTGCCGGTGATCATCCGCTGGACCGAGTGGTGTGCAATCGGAGTCATGGCATTTGTAATCTGTTTTCTTGCAACCGTGGGTCCTGCCGCACGGATCGCAAGACGCAATCCTGTTGAGGGCCTACGATGGACAACGTGATTTTAAGAGCAAAAAACCTGCATCGGGAATTCAAGAAAGAGAAAGAACGGATTTCAGTCGTGAAGGGAGTGACCCTCGATCTTCACGCCGGAGATTGCGTTGCGATCATGGGAGCATCGGGTGCCGGGAAGTCCACGCTTTTGCACATGCTGGGCGCGCTGGATCGCCCAAGCCACGGGGACCTTTATTTCGGCCCGAAAAACACGCACGTTTGGAAGATGTCGGATGAGGAGCTCTCGGATTTCCGGAACCGCAATCTTGGGTTCGTTTTCCAGTTTCACTACCTGCTTCCGGAGTTCACCGCACTTGAGAATGTGATGATGCCAGCCCTCATCTCGGGAATGGAGCGCGAGGAAGCTGCCAAGCGCGCGACCGAACTCTTGCGCTTCACGGGGCTAGGCGAACGCCTTCACCACAAGCCGGGTGAGCTTTCGGGGGGGGAACAGCAGCGGGTGGCGATTGCCCGGGCTGTGATCCTTAAGCCCAAAATCCTGCTTGGGGATGAAATGACCGGAAACCTGGACTCTGAAAATAGCAAAAAGGTGATTGATCTGCTTTTGGACCTGAACCGGGAGTTTGGAATTGCCATTCTCATCGTGACCCATGACCAGGAGGTCGCAAGTAGGATGAAGCGGGTGCTCACGATGAAGGATGGAAAAATCATGAGTTCGTGATACTGAAGAATCACGCGTGAGATCCCTGTTCCTAGTAATTGCATCAAGTATTTTGTTTGCGGAGGCTCAAGCCGCTTCGGTGACCGGAGTGGACACTGTGGGCCTGAAGAGGATCGAGCGGGATGCCATCCTTGAGAAGATCTCCTCCAAGCCCGGATCCGAATATTCTCCTGAGAAGGTCAGAAGCGACATCGAGTCCCTGTATGGAATGGGTTACTTCGATGAGATCGAAATCCATCGTGAGGAAAAACAAGGTGGCGTGGGATTGCGCTTGGAATTCAAGGAGCGCCCCCTGATCAATGAAGTCCTTTTCGAGGGGAACGAAAAAATCGGGACTTCTGATCTTGAAGAGGCAATCAAGGTGAAGAAATGGTCGATCCTGGATGTGAACAAGGTTCAGGCCGACCTTGAGATCCTCCAGAAACAGTACGAGGACAAGGGATACTTCCTCGCAAAGATTTCATACGAGACCCGTCCTGATAAAGAGGGTGAGGTCAAACTTGTTTACAAGGTTTCTGATTATGAAAAGGTGCAGATCAAGCGGATCACCTTTCTCAACAACAAAAAATTCGGAAGCGAGAAACTCAAGGGCTTGTTTGCCGAGACGAAGGAAGGCGATTCCGTAAGCTTCTTCTCGAGCGGTGGCTCCTTCAAGGAAGCTTCTTTCAAAACGGACCTTCAGCGCCTTACCTATTACTACCTTGAAAACGGCTATCTCAAGTTTCGCCACGAGAATCCTGTGATCACGATCAGTGATGACAAGAAGTATGTGTTTATCTCCACTTACGTGGATGAGGGCGAGCAGTATTCGATTGGCTCCTATGATTTTTCGGGCGATCTTTTGTACCCGAAGGATGAGCTGAGAAACGAGATCAAACTGAAGGAAGGCCAGGTCTTTTCCATCTCCGGACGAAACGCCGACATTCAGCGGCTTACCGAAAAATATCAGGATCTCGGTTATGCGTTTGTGAACGTGATTCCCAAGATGGAATTCAACGACGAGAACCGGACCGTGTCGATGGATTATTCCTTTGAAAAGGGGAACCTCGTGCATTTTGGCGAGATCCGCGTGGTTGGAAATTCGAAAACCTACGACAAAGTGATTCGCCGGGAGCTTCGGATTTATGAGGGGGAGTTGTACAGCGGGTCGAATCTCAGGATTTCAAAAGAGAGGGTGGAGCGTCTCGGATTCTTTGCTCCCGGTGAAACCCAGTTCAATCAAGTTCCCCGCAAGGGTCGTGATGATGTGGTCGATATCGAGATCCAGGTCAAGGAGCGTTCTACCGGAAGCGTAACCCTTGGGGCAGGATACAGCTCGGTTCAAGGGTTCTTTTTTCAGGGCAAGATCCAGGAGATCAACCTGTTTGGGCGGGGTCAAAACCTCAGCTTTGAAACCCAGTGGGGCAAGGAAGACCTCGTGCGAAGCTTCTCGCTCTCCTTCCTCGATCCCTACGCACTTGATACGAACTGGAGTGCTGGTTTTGATCTTTTCATGGCAAACTCCCCGATTCCTGATCGATACCTGATCCGACGATCCGGATTGAATCTCAGGGCCGGGTATCCCATCAGTGACTACACCCAGGCATTTGTGACTTACAAATTCGAACACCTCCGCGTTCTTGCGAATTATGCAGATATTCAGAATGCCAATCGTGCGGCTCCGGGCTCGACCTTGCCAGCGCTCAGGGCGGATGATGCCCTGGACAAAGGGATCCTCTCGAGTCTTGTGTTCAGCGTGGTCCGGGACAAGCGAAACAACCGATTCGAGACCACCGACGGAAATTACCAAAGCGGCTCACTTGAAGTGGCGGGACTCGGCGGGGTGAAAAACTTTGCCAAACTCATCTTGAACAATCGCTACTACAACAACTTTGTCGGCAATTTCGTGTTCAAGAACAGCACCGAGTTCGGGGCGCTCATGAACACCGGCGGCCGGGGAATTCCTCCGTCCGAGAAGTTTTTTCTCGGTGGTCCCTGGAACATGAGGGGATATGATGCATTCAGTCTTTCCCCGATCGCGACCTATGCGGACGGGACGGTCGAAAAGCTCGGAGGGGTATCCCAGTTCTATTCTCTTTTCGAACTCGAACACCCCCTGATCAAGGAGGCCGGAATTAAATGGGTTTTGTTTTATGACATCGGGAATTCGTTTGGGGGAGTCCCTCTCTTCGATTCCGGGCAGAGTTTTGAGCTTCGCCAGAACTATGGATTTGGAATTCGCTGGTTC
>CANGWP010000098.1 GCA_947457605.1 Bdellovibrionales bacterium
CAAGCTCGATGGCACTGGATACATATTTCTATCGGATGCTCCCCTGGGCCGACATTTGCCCAAATCAACCACTGCGGCAGATTGGGCCAAATTCAGCGAACACTCAGAGGCGTCGGTCCTGAAAGATTGGATCAGGAAGGAACCAAGAACGAAGATCGGCTTCAAAGACGGCAGGATTTCCGAGATTTCTTTTGGTGGCACCACTTATCGTTTTAAGACGGGAAAGGAGGGTCGCATCTTTTCCCTGAATCATCCCGAGATGAAGGGCGGATTTTTTGTTGATCCAGAGGCGATCTGGGATCTGAACGCGAGCGATCTCAAAGCGGCGCTGAACCCTGGTTTTGGTAGCTGCAAGAAATATTCAGGGCCCATCGGCCGTTTTGGAAGGCACTACGACACCCTTCTCTTCAAAAAAATGCCTAGCGAAAAAAAGCATCTTGAACGCTTAGCAGAGATCCGGGATCGTTTTATTGAATTCTGTGTTCCGAAGGACTTACGTGATCATTTAGGAAAACTGGAATGTCCGCCTCAGCTCCCCTCACCCTTCCCACCAAAATTCTGCCTGGTATCCCTGAGCGACAGGATCCATATTCCTTATGACCCGAAATACTTTAAGTTCGAGTTCAGCCTTGGGCATTCCCCAGAAGAAGTCGCGCTATCCCTGCGGAAATCGGGAATCTACAAATTTCTTAGCTCAGTCGAGGAAATTGAAAAAACCTTGGATCTCGGCGAAGGAAACTCCCTCCGCTTGAAGAAGACCCCGGAAGGTCTGAAGTATTTATCCATCAAAAATAAGGATGTCGCAAAATCAAAGTCCGAATCGAAAACAGGCCCCTCCAAGGAAGCCTGGTGGGAGTGGCACAGGATTCCCGGACTATGATGGGATTGGTTTAATCCAATCTTTTAACTTTCCAATGATCCAAGGGCCATCATCCGTAGCAAGATCATGATTCGCAGTCTCATGAATTTCGAGGAGTCCACCAAAATGGCTCGCGATTCTTTCAGAGCACGAAACATCGACGAGCTGATCCCCCCTTGCTCCGAGAACGAACAAAGGAATGGAAATTTTGGCGGGTGGTATGAATCGGAGGGCGGAAACAATCTGTGCCAAGGCATCTTTCTTTCTAACTTTTTTTGCAAACTCAGTATGCCTTTGCGCAAGACCGGAGAGGCGCTCTCCTGAGAGATTTGTCGTCATTTCCAGAATTTTACGCTCCCTGCTTTCTACGCTTGCCCCTGCAAAAAACGACAGAATCCTCGGATAGTTCTTTGGTTTAAGTCGCTTGTTGAATGGGCTTAGGCCGGTTGCACTCGAGTTGATCAAAACCAAACCCTGAAAGTCATCTGAAAAGCGGGACGCCCAATTCATTGCGACCATTCCTCCAAGCGACACCGCGAGGAGATAACAGACCTCACCCTTTTCCTTTGGTATCGCAAGCCAACGCCTTCGGACATCATCAACGATGCCATCAATGGTAAATGGGGATGCTCGTTCGGATTCTGTGCCGAATCCCGGAAAATCGAGCATGTGGACCTCGGCAGATGAATCAAATTCCCGCATGGACTCCAGTAATTGCCGGGGAAATTCCCCCCAATGCCTTTGTTCCCGAACCAACCCTCTCAAGATAAGCCATTTCATGATTCAAGAGCATAAAATATCGAAGGCCCGAAAGACACGAAACTTTCACGCCTTTCGAGCCCCCGCTCTGAGGAGGTGGTGGGTACAGCCTTGTTGTCCCTAGCCCGATTTGCGGAAGAGGAACATCTTTTCGGGTCCGGGGTACTTGGACCCAAATTCGGCTTCCCTGCGCGCCCACCTCCAGAAGCATCGCACAGGGACAAATTTGATTTATGCAGCTTTTGCAGTCTTCACGCGCTCTTGGTACGCCATGAAGTGATCGTATTTTTTGTCAAAGTCCGAAACCTTTTGACCCACCTTTGTGATCAAACCGAACTTGAACCATTCATAATGCTCCGGGCAAAATGTGAATCTAAACTGAGGTTTTTTACAGCCCCCGCATTTACATCCTTCTGCCCCTACAACTTCCATTTCTGGTTTTTTACCCTTTCCCATGATGCTACCTCCTGGGATACCTATCGGCAGCTTCTTGACTAAACTTGAGTAAAAAGTTCAGGAAATTATTTCTTAATCGGCGCCTCAGTGACCCCGCGACCTTAAATTAATCACATTTAACAATGCGCTTTCTTCGGTTGGGAATCTCCAAACCCTGCGCTAGCATTTCGCAGTGAACACCAGGGAAGACACAAACCCTCAAGGATCCGAATATCGTGGGCCACGAGGATGGTACGAAAGCCTCCTGAGAAGGCATCAACGCCTTGTGTTATCTGCGACTCTGATCATGCTTTACCTTCTGATCGCCGCATTGCTCGGGTTGGCTCTGGCTCCGGGCATCGGCGTCTGTCTTCATTTGTTCCAGGTAAGCGATGGCCTTGCTCCACTCATCGCCTTACCTCTGAAAGGATTTACGGTTTTTCTGGGATTTCTGATCTTCGGATTTTGCAGTATCCTGCTGGTGCCGCTACCAAACAGGCTCATTCTGCGATTTCTTAAGCCATGTCGTGGCCCCTATTTCTCCACCAAGATATTTCCGTGGTACGCTCACAACATTCTCACCTATTCCATCCGGTACACATTCATGGAATGGATAACTCCAACCCCTTTCAATTTGTTTTTTTTTCGTCAAATGGGAATGAAGATCGGGGCGCGTTCTGAAATCAACACAAGCAATATCAGTGATCCCGGCTTAATCACTCTGGAGGAGGAAGTAACCATCGGGGGTTCGGCAACCATCCTTGCCCATTATGCGGTAAGAGGGTATCTGGTGATAGCGCCCGTTCTTATCAAAAAAGGGGCTACCATCGGACTGAGAGCAGTCATCATGGGAGGTACGGAAATCGGTGAGGGAGCGAAAATCCTGCCAAACTCAGTTGTACTTCCGAAATCCCGGGTACCCGCCGGTGAAACATGGGCAGGAGTACCGGCGAAAAAAATTGAGGAAGGTCCCGCTTCAGAGCATCAGGGCTGAAGCACTTCCGGACTTGGAAGTAGCCGATTTGGTTTCAAACCGGGAGGTCAGAGTCTTATGAATCTCGTGAAACCTTTTTGGGATTCGGTTATTCAGCTTTTCGATCAGCTCACTCTGCAATCGCAATTCCTGCGACCATTCATCTTTATCGATTTTGGATACCGCCTCAAATTGGACCTCATTCATGTCGAGTCCCCTCCAATTCAGATCTTGATACCCCGGGACGGTTCCAATTTCGGTTTCCCGCCCCTTGGTCACGCCCTTCACGCGTCCAATAATCCACTCCAAAACCCGCATGTTTTCACCGTATCCCGGCCACATGAATTTTCCATCCGGCCCCTTCCGAAACCAATTCACGCCGAAAATCTTTGGGGGATTGCTTAGACCTTTCCCCATATTGAGCCAGTGCTGAAAATAATCGCCCATATGATAGCCGCAAAATGGCAACATCGCAAAAGGATCACGACGAACCTGACCAACGGCCCCTGCTGCTGCCGCGGTGGTTTCCGAACCAATCGTCGCCGCCCAATAAACACCATTCTCCCAATCCCGAGGCTCAACTACGAGGGGAACTGTCGACCCCCGTCTTCCACCGAAGATGAAAGCACTGATGGGCACACCCTCGGGATTTTCCCAATTCGCATCAATCGATGGGCACTGGCTCGCAGGAGCCGTGAATCTGGCATTTGGATGAGCAGCCTTTTTACCGGTTTCCTTGCCAATTTCGGGTGTCCATGGATTGCCTTGCCAATCGGTCAAATTTCCCGGAGGTGTGTCGCTCAATCCCTCCCACCAAACATCGCCATCGTCGGTCAGAGCCACGTTGGTGAAAATTGTATTCTTTGAAATGGTCTTGATCGCGTTCTCATTCGTTCGGAGCGAAGTTCCAGGAGCAACTCCGAAATACCCGGCTTCCGGGTTGATTGCATAGAGGCGACCATCTTTTCCAGGCTTGATCCAAGCAATGTCATCACCGATGGTTGTAATCTTCCAACCACTGAGCGCCTTGGGCGGGATCAGCATCGCAAAATTTGTTTTTCCACAGGCACTGGGGAAAGCCGCTGCGATGTACGTCTTGTCACCCTTCGGGCTTTCCGCTCCGAGAATCAACATGTGTTCCGCGAGCCATCCTTCGTTTCTTCCCATAAAGGACGCGATTCGAAGGGCAAAACACTTTTTCCCGAGAAGGGCGTTGCCGCCATATCCACTTCCATACGAAATAATGGTTTTGTCCTCTGGAAAATGCGTGATGTACTTGACGTCTTTATTGCAAGGCCAAGCAGAATCCTTTTGGCCATTCTCCAAAGGAGCTCCCACGGTGTGGAGACAATGCACAAAGTCGGCACGATCCCCGAGAGCATCCAAAACCTTTCGTCCCATTCGGGTCATGATTCTCATGTTCACGACCACATAAGGGGAGTCAGAGATCTCCACCCCGATTTGAGAAATGGGAGAACCAATCGGCCCCATGCTAAAGGGAATCACATAAAGCGTTCTCCCACGCATGCACCCCTTTAGAAGAGGGTTGAGAGTTCGCTTCATTTCAACCGGATCCATCCAGTTGTTGTTCGGACCGGCATCTTCGGGATTGCGCGTGCAAACGTAGGTCCTGTCTTCAACCCGTGCAACATCTGTTGGATCTGAAAGAGCGAGGAAACTTCCAGGGCGCTTTGCTTCATTCAAGCGCTTCAACATTCCCGAGGCTACCATCTCATTGCAGAGACGCGCATATTCCTCGTCGGACCCATCACAAAAATAAACATCCCTCGGCTCAACCAGGGCCGCCGTCTCCGAAACCCAACGTTTCAGTGTCTCGTTTTTCAGATATTCAGGGAACCGTATATTTTGGATTTTCATTGATCTAAGGTCACTTTCTTTTGTCATTTTTGTCAATCGATCTTCCGTTTAATTTTGGGTTTTTCCGGAGTTCTGTGCCGCGAAATTCACCACAATTCCGTCAATCAGGGGACGCGCTTTGGCAGCAGACAGATCTGAATCACTCAATACAACAAATGGCTCCGGCGTACCGCCAGGCTGTGAGAGAAAATATCCCGCAAGGTTTGAGATCCCGTTCAAAGTACCGGTTTTTGCATGAATTCGTCCGTAAGTATGACTTGAGGAAACAAGCGTGGCTCGATTGAGGAGGGTTCCGGATTTTCCGGCAACTGCGAAGGTTGAAAAGAGCTCATCAAAATAGGGTTCTTGTCTGAGTCTTGAGAGAAAAGCATACACCAAATCCGGCCTGACCCGATTGAAAAGATTCAATCCGCTTCCATCTTCCATCCTGACTCCAGCCATCAGACTTTCATCACCCACCAAGTCTCGAATCATTGCCTCCATCCAGGATCCCGAGTCGAGAGATTCCTTTTGAACTCCTACTTCGAAGAAAATTCGATCCATTACACCGTTTATGCTGTACTGAACCGCTTGCTGCAGAATCTCAATCATGCTGCGGGAAGAAAGATCCACATGGATTGGAAAAAACTCGGCACCCTTGCTCTCTTCTCGGGGTGCCTCATCGTATGCAATACCAGCCTCTTTGATCCTTTCAATGAAAAGATTTCGCAGCCAGGTCGATCCCTGATGAACAGGCAAATCAAAAACCAAGGGTCCCTTTGAAAAATACCCTGAAAATACGTACTCCTGAATCCGGCCCCGTTCATCAAACATGGGAGTGACCCTCACGCTGTTGGATCCCTCTTTCGACTTCGACAGTCTCATTCTCACAGGAACCGATACGCCATCCGTCGTCCATCCGAAACGACTGATTGATGAAATCCGAAATTGCCCGCAATTTCCATTCGCCTGAAACTCCGTCTGCATCATGGCCATGCATTCCAGACTCCAACCCTCTCTCCACCCGGCGGGTCTTGAAATCTCGAGAAGTTCGGGCCGAAGGGACTCCATCAAAATCGGACCCACCACTCTATGAACCAATTTTTCCCTCAGCGTCTGGACAACCTTCATCAAGCGAGCGTTAAGATTCTCCCTCGTAGTTTCCAGTTCCCCCTCAAAAGCCTCATGACCCCACGTGGGATCTCCGGATATCTTGAATTTTGGGCTCGTCAGAGTCATTGTGAGGGGATCCAAATCCCCTGAAAACGAATTTTCGAACCGATAATCCGATCCCAAGTATTTCAACGCCGCCGCCGCGGTAAAAACTTTTTGAACCGAAGCTGGCACCATCGGCCCTATTTCGTTTTTTGAAAGGGACTGGGCGCCTTCGATTCGAATCCCAAGCTTCATTTTTTTCAGGGCCGTGTGTTTCTTGAAGTATTCTTTCCAGGGTAGGCCCGGGGAGCGAAGATCTCCGGATCCATTCGATCCAGTCTCGCTTGAATTCGGGGCATCCGGGAGATCAAGCGTCCAATGAAAGGCCGCCCCCACCGCGGAGGTGGAAGAAGAAACAAGCGTTAGAAGAGTTGCGAAAAGGATTGTGAACCAATTCATATTCGACTTAACGCGTCGGATATTAACATCGCACCCAATCATTTCGAAAGATCTTTATCGGTGGAGCATCATTTTCCACTAAATTCATTTTATTTTTTTGCGCCGCTGCCGCTTTGATCTAAGCTGTGATACATGGATTCCATCATGAACACACAGGTCAAGGGTCTTACCATCGTAGGGTTAATGCTTGCTGCTGCGGCAGTAATTCTTGCGGTTTTTTTCGTGGATATGGCAGAAAACGCACTTATGGGGGCCTCAACACGGTATAAACCTGAAATTCCGGCCTCCGCACCAACAGACATCACCAAAGCTCCGCAGTGCGCACCAGGCTATGACAAGACCTGGGTTGGCTGCCAAAGCTTGGCTCAATAAATCCGGCTTTACATGGCAACAAAGTTAAACCAAAAGGAAGGCCTTCAGCTCGCCTTCCTTTTCTGTGTTACTCTTTTTTTAGTTTCAGTTTTATTTTTCACATCATCCCTTAGACCGGTGACCCTCCTCACAGTTTTGAATGTGCTGATTCTTAGCCCTGTGATTCATTTTCTCAACTCCAAGAGAGTCCCTAAGCTCTGGGGAATCATTTTGGTTTATGCGATTCTTACACTTTTTTTCGTTTTTGGTGTTACCCGTCTGATTCAGGTGATCTCCCAACAATGGTCTGGCTTCATCGATTCACTGCCCGCCCTTAGCGATGCAATTCTCTCCAAGGTGGACGAAATGGAGATCCGCTTGAGGGACCAAATGGACGTGGACTTGGGAATTCACAATTCAATCATTCAATCCAGCTCTCAAATCAGAAACTGGGCCCTTACCCACATCCCCCAAATCATTGGAAATCTCGCCTCCGCCGCGCTCCTGGTTCCGGTCTTTTCTTTTTTTATTTTAAAAGATGGGGACAAATTCACACGACTTTACCTTCAATTGATACCTCATCGATTTTCAAAAACTGCTACCGGGGTGATTGAAAAAATTTCTTTCGCATTGGGCACTTTTTTACGGGCAAAGCTGTTTGAAGCCCTACTCTTCGGCTTAATGACATATTTGGGATTGATTGTCTTGAAAGCCCCCTATGCCGGACTTTTTGCGCTGATTGGCGGTCTGCTCAACTTCATTCCCTATCTGGGACCATTTATCGGCGCCGCGCCTCCGTTGCTGATCTTTGGATTTTCCTCAACACAAGAACATTTATTCTGGCCGGCAGTCATCCTTCTTATCGCGGTGAACATAATCGATAATTTTGTTGTTTTTCCGATTTTCGTCGCAAGAATCGTGAACCTCTCCCCTCTTACGCTTCTTCTTTCCGTGGCTGTCGGCCAGGAGTTTTATGGAATCGTGGGAATGTTGCTTGCAGTCCCTTTGGCTTCGATCCTTAAGATCATCTATCTTGAGATCCAGCCCCTCATTTACAAGTAAAGGAATCCAAGCTTGGACTTGATCAAAACAAGCAACCCCATACCCAAGATCAACGCAAAAAATGAAGCATAGGCCTCGAATGCGCGATTTTGATTCGCGAGTTCCATCGAGAAACGATAAACCTCAGGAGCTGAGTTGATCTTCTCAAGCTCTTGTCTATTGGGAGCAGTAAACCGCGGCAAAAACCGAGGCACCAGATTGCAATACTCCAAGTAAGCATTGCCAAAATAGGAGGGAAGCTTCGCCTCCTCATGTCGGATCACGTAGTGATAGTTAAGAAAGAAGACAAAGGCCATAAGCGCAGTCAGTCCGTATGCACCAACACTCAGGGTTGCCCCAAGAGCCATCAAAAAAGTACCGAGATAAAGCGGATTTCTTGTATGCGCATAAGGCCCGCCTACGGCCAACTTGGACTCTTTTCTAAGGTAACCACTCGAAATGAATCGAAGAGTTGCCCCGATGAAACAAACAAGG
>CANGWP010000099.1 GCA_947457605.1 Bdellovibrionales bacterium
ATGAGTTGGGTGATTCCATGGACGTCAGAACAGATCCGCACGCTCCTTCAGGAAAAGATTCGGCTTCTGAAAGAAGAGAATCCGACAAAGTTTGAGGAAATCAAGGATGTGGTTCAGGATCCGGGCATTGAATATTTCTTCAACGAGCTCAAGAAGCGTGAGGAGAAGCTGATCCTTGCGAAAAAGCTGGACCTCCAATCGGAAAAACAGAAGATTTCCGAAAAACTTGCCGTATTTCTGGAGCGGAATCCTGGCGCAGTGATGGAGGAAACCGCTCTTTACCGGGAGATGAGTCAGCTTCAGGAGAGAATCGAGTCCGTTGGAATTGATCATCGTGAGTCGGTACTTACCGGTGAAATGTACGAGTCGGCTGCCCTTACTGCGATTGCAAATAGGATTGATGATTTGTACCGGAAGATTCCGGACGCACTGAAGGAATTGGAAAAGGATCGCGGCCAGGAGAGCAGCAAGGAATTTAAAGTTAGGGCCACAATCATGGCTCCAGATGCCTTGACAGTGAATCTCACTGGGAAAAAAGATGCGGAAAACCGGATGCGGTTGGTCGTGACGAATCGAAGAAACACCATGATTGCTCTTGGAAAGGCGTTTACCCTCCTTGGCTTCCATAAGACACTCCTTGCACCCTTTTGGAGCAAAATCGGGGTGGTGGTTTCAGACTACCGCGGATCAGGCGCCGTCTCGCACCTCGAGACGACCTTCCCGAAGCCGGATGCCAATACCCGAAAGATCTTTGGTGATCTGATTCGGAATGATCCGCGGGAGGCACGGGGGGATGCTTTGAGCGAGATCACAAGATCCGCTTGGTCCCAGCGGACGCTTGCGGAATCAGCCGTGGAGAAAATCTATCTTCAAGCACCGTTTTTGCGGATCAGGGAAGGGGATGATCTTATGGCGCCAACGGGGCTTGAGCGCCTCTCGAAAGCATTCTCACCGGTGGGAGGCTGGAATCAGCCGCAGGCAAGGGCAATCTTTGATTCATTGATTCAAACGGCTGTCCGGAATGATGCGGGAAAGGTCGAGAATGCCATTCTCGCTCGTCCCGATCTGCCCGGCGAGGACCCCGGGTTCAAGAAAATCTTCAAGGCCCAAGCGACACAGCGGGCCTTGCTGCAGGCGTCTTTTTTCGGGCAGAAAAAAGAAGAACTTGGCCAATGGGAAGAAGAGTTGCGGCTGGAAACCCGCACCACGAGTGAGGTGTGGAATGACCGGTTCATTTCGTTTTCCCAATGGATGATGGTTCCGATTCTGGTTTTCCTGCTTTGGGAACTTATGCCGGTACTCGTTCCCGCATTCGGTTTTTCCTTTTCCACAGCAAGTGCGGTCTTTTCCGGATTTGCCGGCGGCCCCATCCTTCTTGGGGCTCTGAATGGGAGCAACTTCCTTGTTCAACTTTTCTTCATCAGCACAGTGGCGACCCAAGGACATGTTGCATTTTTCACTCTGCCCGCCCAGATGCAATATGAGCGCGAAATCGCGAATTCCACCGTTGGTTTGAGCGGAAGTTCCGAACGGATTGCGCTGCCTTCGGAGAGGGTTTCGACAGAGCAGTTGGCGTTGAAAGCGGAAGAGGTTGAGAGCGCGAGAATGATGACTGGAGTGGGGGCGGCGGTTCAGCTTGTGTTTTTGCCCATGCAAGTCAAAAGTTTTCTTCGCTGGTCCGGAGTCAGTGGAAGAGTTGCGCTGCATTCTTTGGGAAGAGCCAGTCCCGAAATGGCTCAAGCTGTAGAGGCTCCGTCCCTGGAGTCCCTGATCCGACAACACGGCTACTCCAAGGGAAGCAGGCTGTATCTTGATCGTTATCGTGCGGCAGTTCTGAAAGGCAAGCCGGTTTCTGCCGTGAACGGTGCCGCACAACTGAGTGATGCCCAGAAAATGCTGGCGAATGCACTCGGGGTGAAACTTTCAAATTCCTCTGAATTAGCGGCTTTTCTTGAAGCAAGGATTGCTCACATTGGAACCGAGGAGGCTGCAGTTCTCGAGGAAGCGCGAAACCACTTTCAGGTGGTTCGTGGTTCCAAGGTGAGAACCGTCGAGGAGGCGGTTCGTTTGCAGATCGGGGCGGCACTCGCAAAAATCAAGTTTCGACTGCAACGACCGGCTTTCCGGATAGGAATCAGGAAATCATTCAAGCAGGCGGTTCTCCGGGGAATGAATCAGGAAATGGCCCAGGGTACAGAGAACCATTTGTTGAGGGCCTTCATTCTCTTGAAGGAGGCCGAGAGCCTGATGCAAGAAGCGGCCTTTCTGCGCTGGCAGGTTGCCCGGATCCGGGAGCTGGAAGCTTCCGCAGGAGGAGCCGTCGGAACCACGGAGCTTTTCCTTGATTTCACCCGACTTCAGAATCTCAGGAACCTTGATGATTTGCTGGAATGGGGCGTGCGCCAGTCCAAGTATGGCGGCACATCTTTTGGTCGATTGCTTGAGGATGCCAGAAAGTCATCCAAGGACTTCAAGATCATTGCCGAGGACATCCAGAATCTCTCCCCAAGGGATCGCGAAATCCTGGGCGGACGAAATGGCGAGGTCGATGTGATCATCGGGGAGGACTTTCAACTGCATGCTGCGCCGGCGAAAGGTTTCTCCGGAGAGGAGGTCGATTTTTACATTGTTCCGGGTAGCTACATTCAGTCGAAATGAGCTGAAAGCTAAATGATCCCGATTGGAATAGTCAGGAAATCATCAGGGTTGGGTCAGGTTATAGTCATAAGTGCTTGTTTTTATTGTATAAATTTGTAAAAATCAACTTTCAGTGCTACCATTCGGGCTCATGACAAAGCTCAAGAAGGTTCGCTGGAAGGCTCTCCTCACTGTTCTTTTCATCTCCGGGATCGGATGGATCGCTTACGCCTCTCAGAAAGTCGACCCGCTGGAGACAAAACTGGGAGAGGTCGCAGTAGAGCTTTTCGGAGCCTCCGATGCCTTCTCTGCAAGCGGGCTTGGCAAGTCAAAGTCCAAGGGGCTCTTTTCTCCCAAGGGCAAGTCCAATGAAGTACCGGCTGTTCCGATCCGGAGCAATCCCGCCTACACAAACGCGATGGTGAAGGTCAAGGAACTGAAGACCCTGATCGAAAGCGAGTCGGAGAAGCGGTCTGAGCTTCCATATGAGAGCGATAAGTTTCAAACCCTGGTCGAAGTTTCCGCAAGATACGTTGATATTCAGCGTGCGGTTTATTTCAATTTTCTTTTGAATGTGCATGAACTCGGCATCAGCCCGGGGGCGTTCAATCTGGATGAATTGAATTTGCGGGTGAATGTCGGCGTTGGAAACCAGCTTCTTCAAATGACGGAGCTTCAGAGAAAGTTCAACATCCGGCATTCCGCGAATGATCCTGAGTTGAATCACATCGATCTTTTCATTCCTCACTATGACCGTATGCAGGTCGAGATAGCGGCGCTTTCGATGCTGAAAAACAAGGTGGAGTATCAGAAGCTCATTCATCTGATGTACCTGAGGGATAGCCTTGTGAATCGCTGGTCGATGAAAAGAATCATGCCTGGCTTTGGCCAGGAGAACTGGACCACGCCGCCATCCCTGTATGCAACCTTTGGGGACGACAAGGTTTCAAAACCCTCCGAGTTCAAATTTTCAAGGGATCTTGGAGTGGAAGACCGCTATCAGGTTAGAGTGGTCGACACCATCGATCGACTGGAGAGTCTTTTGGAGGGAAAGGCAATCGGCTCTCTGACGGAGTATCGTCGGATGGTTCGGAAATTTTACGATTTCTTTCCGGAATTCAAAGGAGTTCCGATTGATGCGGAGGCCGTGGTGGCCAACCTGTATCATGTGGAAGAGACAGCCCTGAAGCACGCGGCTCGAAGGATCATTCTTGATTCGAGCTTCCCTCAGGACGATCTTTCACCCGATCAAATCGGATCCAGGGTTGCAGTCAACGCATACAAGGTAAGAAAAGCCGCGATTCTTACTACGCTGATCCGCAGAATCAAGATCGATCTTGCCACCTGGCAGGGCTATCTTGAACCGGATGAGAACGGGATGGTGGATGAATCCGCGGTAGAGGATGCGATCAATTACATCAAGATTCCTGCCGCAAGCCTTGCCCGGGCTGAAAAGGAGATCGATCCCTTTTTCAATGATCGGAATCCAGTCTGGAAGTCGGCCATGTCCACGGCGATCGCGGCATCCTTGATTCAGGCGAATCCGGGCGGCGAAGTCACCGCTGCCAAGGCGCGATTTCAGGAGTTTTTCAACCGGGTCCTGGAGGGTTCCGGAAATGGAATTTTCGCAGTAAAGCAGATCAATGCCTTTGAGGCAGCAAAGCGGAAACTCGAAGCTGTTCCGGGGCGTACGGCAGAGTCTCTCAGTCGAAAACTCGTTCCGCTCAGTGTTCAGTGTTACTCCGGTGGAATGGGATATGGCACCTGCACGACCTGGGTGAACTCAAATCGTTATCTTTCAAGACTCGATGCCAGATCCGACGTGGGGATGTCCTGGGTGACGCCTTGGACACCGGGGCAGCTTGCCTCCCTGTTCTCAAAAAAGCTTGAGGTCATAGAAAAGTACGATTCCCAGACCTGGGAAAAAATCAAGGTGCTTTCAGATGACCAGGAGCTGATGAGGGTTGTCGGTGATTTTTTTGAAAGTCTCAACAAACGCCACACCGAGGCGGTAAAAAACAAACAAGCCGAATATTTCAAGGGCATTGAAAGTCTTTCGAAAAAACTTGCAAAGGAGATCCAAAAGAATCCGGCTCTGGACCAGAAGCAGAGCAAGTATTACCAGCAAATCACCGAAACCTACAAAAAAATCGAAGCAGTGGGCCTCCTGCCGGAAGAAAGCGTATTGACCGAGCAGATGTATCAGGCGGCGGCAAACGATGTGTTTCAGGAGTTCGTGAAAAAAGTAAGTGTTGCTCCGAAAATCGATCCCCCGGAGCCACCGGCAAAGTCGAAGTATGAGGATCCGCTTCAGGTGAAGCCTTACGTTGCCGTCCGGGATGCGACCTATGTGGCACCACCCCACGTGCCTGATGTCAAAAAGATCCTGCTTGATCAATATCTAAAAAGAGCAGAGCGCGTTGCGAATCTTGGAAAGCTATTCAGCCTTCTTGGATTCGGCGAGGAATTGTTCAAGCTTTACCGGTATGATTCCCGCTTGAAGGGACCGAGTGGCGAAGGGGTTCCTTTTGCGGTGATCGAATCGCTCTATCCAAAGCCGGATTCCGTTACTCTCGGAAAGCTCGGGGGCGCAGTAAAGAGTACCGCGCGTACCGGAAAAGGACAGGCCATTTCAGAAATTGCCAGAACCGCACTCTCTCAGAAAATCCTGTCTGAGCTGATCATTGCGGACATTTACACGAGGACTCCGTTCCTCAGGATTCAACAGGGAGAGGACGAAAAATCCCCTACCGGCCTTGAGCGCCTCGAAAAAGCTTATTCCCAGGCCAAAGGATGGGACCGGCAGATGGCAAAGAGCATTTTCCTGTCCTTGCTTGATACCGCTGCCCACAATGATTTGGGAAAAGTCGAGGAAGCGGTCCGAGTCTCTCCGGCCAATCCGGTTCAAGATGAGACCTTCCGAAAGATCTTCAAAGCTCAATCCTACAATCGAAGCGTGTTGATCTCGACACTCTCCGAGTCGAAGGCAAGTTGGGTTCAAAGTTGGGATGATGAGCTGAAGAAGGAAACCCGCACCACGGCCGAAAAGTGGAGCGATAACATGAATCGGATTGCAGGGGTGATTTTCATCTGCAGCATGATCTTCCTCTTGTGGGAATTCTTGCCAATCATGATTCCGGCGATTGGAGGAGTCATTCCCACGGCCTCCGCATTTTTCTCCGGGTTCTCCGTTCTCGGAATGTCGGGGTCGGTGATCGCAGGTTTTTTGAGCGGGAGCAATATTTTTGTTCAGATCTTCTTCATCGCAACCATTGCGGCCCAGGGTCAGGTGGCATTCTTCACGCTTCCTCCTCAGCTCCAGTACCAAAAGGAAATTGCGAATTCGACCGTTGGCATGACCTTAAAATCGAGCCGCATTGTGGCCCCTGCGGAACGCGCGAACCGGGAAAACATTCGCATGTTTCAAGAGGAAATCCGTTCCGCGAAGATCGTGACCGGCATCATGGCCGCGGTTCAGGTCGCGTTCATCCCGCTTCAGGTGAAGCAGCTCTCCCGGGGATTCGGACAGGCGGGCAAAGTCGCTTTGACCCGATTCGGGGCTTCAAGTCCGGAGCTTGCTGCGTCCATGCGGCAGTATTCCCTGTCGGAACTGGTTCAGAAGTTCGGGTATGCAAAGGGGAGCAAGATGTACGTTGAGCGTTACACCACAGCACTTCTTACCAACAAGCCGATTCGCGCAGTGAATGGTGGCGCCACCATCGGGCAGGCGCAGGAGTTGCTTGCGAACTCGCTTGGAACCCATCTTGCCAATTCAACCGAAGTGGGCGCTCTCATGGAAGGTCGGATCTCCTACCTCAAGGAAAAAATTGCGATTTTGCTTGATCAGGGAAAGAAATATTATGGAGTGACCCAGGGAAAGAAAATCAAGGACTTCGATGAGGCGGTACGGATGTTCTTTGGAAAGGAAATCTCCACCCTTGGATTCCATTTGCAATCTCCTCAGGTAAAGATCCTGATCCGGGAGAAAGTTGCCAAAGCGCTGGAGCAGGGGCTATTCACCGAGATCGAACATGGAAGCCAGAAGTATCTGTTGAAGGCGTTTCTGCTTCGAACGAAGGCCGAGAAGTTCATGCACGAGGCCGCCTTTCTGGAGCGCCAACTGGGCCAGCTTCGGAACCTTGAGGCTGCCGCAGGCGGTACTGCCGGAACGCGTGAAATCTTTCTTGATTTCACGAGACTCGATCAGATTGAAACCCTGGATGGTCTCCTGAAGTGGGGCGCGAATCATCCGGAATACCAGAATTCCGCGTTTGGAAAGCTCCTGACCGAAGCGCGACGTGCTTCCAAGGATTACAAGATCATTGTGGATGACATTTCACGACTCACTCCAAAAGAGCGCGCAATTCATGATGCCATGAACGGGAAATCCGATGTGGTGGTGAATGACGATCTGACCCTGAAGCTTGGCGCCGGAGATGATGTTTCAGAGGGAGATGAGTTCCTGATCGTTCCCGGGCTTTCGATGGGATTGAAACCCTAGTCCCTTCCCGGGGTCCTCATTTTTCAGTTGCCTTGTGTCCCTATCCTTAGTGAAATGAGGAAGATTTCAAATTTCCGGGATCAAGTGGGGGGTAGGGAATGGTGATTCTCAAACGTTGGGCATTTGCATTGGCGTGGGTTTTTGGTGCGGGTTTCATTTCAGATTCATGGGCCGTTGAGCTAGATCATTCCCGAGCTGCAGTCCGACAGTACTCTGAGGTAAAGGGTTTTTTGGGGGAACTTGCCAAGGCCCATCCCGGAAACGCAAAACTCTTTGTCCTTGGGGACAGCGATTCCGGCGAGAAGATTATCGGACTTCAAGTGGGATCCGGAAAAGTCAATCAGGTGGTCGTGGCCACCCATCATGGAAATGAATACGGGGCGACCGAGGTGGGTCTTCGATTTGCCCAACAGATTGCGGCCCGTCCGATCGAGGGCCAAACGGTCTATGTGATCCCCGTTTTGAATGTTTCTGGCTACAATCGAAAGATGCGAAGGGAGACTGCAAACGGCGGCTCATTTGATCCGAACCGGAATTATCCCGGTCCTTGTGGAACAGAAGGTCCGTTCACGTTGAAGTCCACACGGGCACTTGCGAAATTCATCGATGAAAAGAACATCGTTTCCTCGGCCACGCTTCATACGTTTTCGCCCGCGGTGGTCTACCCTTGGGGACTATCGAGCCATGATCTGAAAACCGGGTATGAGAGCATTTTCAAAGGGCTTGTGGCGGACGCTACCCGGGAAAGTCACTATGCCACCGGAAATTCAACAGAACTCATCTATCCTGCGGACGGTACCTATGAGGATTATGCGTTCCATCAGCATGGAATCTGGTCGATTCTGTTTGAGCTTGGACATTCCCATAGCCCCTCCGCTCAGAATATCGAAACCATGGTGAAGGTGAATGTTCCCGGGATCCGAAGGATGCTCGAATCCGCTCCGAGTGTGCGCGCGGAGAAGCACGCTTTTTCAGGAAAATGTGACCGCAGCCTTGTCAGTCTCGATCGTCACGATGAGTAGGCCCATTCAGTATTCAGGAGCGAACTTTTGAGCGCTTTTCCGCTTGATGACCTTGGCCACTGAAATGAACGGGATGTGGTTCATGCGTGAACCCGTGTATTGGTTCATGTACCCGAACTCGACACCCATCTGGTGCTCAAGTTCAACCCTGAATCCGGCAAAAATCCGGTTCTGA
>CANGWP010000100.1 GCA_947457605.1 Bdellovibrionales bacterium
CCCTTGAATTGCCTCGAATGCCGGACTGTCCGGGGAGTCTGCGGATGGCACCTTGAACGCCATCCAGATTTTTTCCACCTCGATGTTGAGTTCAAGTTTTTTGCGTTTTTGGGCGCTTTGCTCCGGTTCAGGTTTTACGGGTGAATCCGTGATCTTTTTTGCGGGTATTGAACCATATGCTTTTTCAATTTTCCGGAGCGCATCGTTCGCGTCCACGTCTCCTACGATGACAATGGTGGCGCGATCAGGACTGTAATAGCGCTCGTAGAATTCCCGAGCATCCTTAGCGTTCATGACATTCAGGTCCTGCTCATATCCGATGACCGGCCAATGGTAGGGGTGATCGGTAAAGGCTGTTTCGAGAAGTGTTTGATAAATTGTTCCCTCCGCCGAGTTTTCTTTCCGAAAGCGTCTTTCATTCTGAACAACTTCGCGTTCGGTATTGAAGGACTGGTCATTCACTACAAGATTGACCATCCGATCGGCTTCGAGAGAGCTGATCAGGTCAAATCCTCCTTTTGGCAGTTCCTGTATGTAGACCGTATGATCGTTTGAAGTGAAGGCATTCTCCCCTTCTGCTCCGGCTTCTTCAAGCAAGGCATCAAACTCCCCGGGAGGATGTTTGGTCGTTCCTTTGAACATCATGTGTTCGAAGAGGTGGGCAAGTCCCGTTTTTCCGGGTACTTCGTTTCTGGATCCGACATTGAACCACGTATGGTAGGCGAAGGTGGGTGAGGATCTGTCGCTAAGAATCATGACTTTCAACCCATTCGGCAGTGTGGCCCTCCGGACTTTGAAGCTTCCGACAAACGGAATGACCTCAAAATCGCCTTCCATCTTTACTTCCGGATGACCCGGTATGGAGACTTTCTTTGGAGCTTGGCTGCAGGAGAGGAGCGATGCGAGGATGATCCACGAAGAGACCTTGCGAATGTGTTGCATATTCCAAACATGATCTCCGAATTGGAAGGAAATGTCAGTGTTGATGTGTTGACTAGGGAGGTGGGATCTTCGTACTCTTAAGTGAGAGGGGCGAATGGCAGAAGTCTATCACTATAGAAAACCGAGAATTACCCAGCCCGGAGCTGGATTCCAAAGGAATTTCATCTATTGGATCCTTGGTTTTTTTGTTCTCGGGATGATTGGCTTCGGTGTAAAGCAGGCGGTTCGATCCTCCCTGTTTACACTAAGATCAGTGGTCGTAGAGCCTCTATCGTCAAATTACCCTCTGAATCGCGAACAGGTTCTGCACCTTGCCGGTGTTCCAGTCGGGCTAGGATCCTTGTTTGAGTTGAACCTTGAGCCGATTGAGTCGCGCCTTTTGCAGAATCCCTGGGTGAAAGGGGTTGTGGTCGGAAAGCAGTTTCCGGGAACTCTGTCTCTCCGTGTGGTGGAGCGAACTCCAGTTGCCCTTTTGGCGGAAGCAAACGGGAGAGTAGTGTATCTGGAGTCGGATGGAACGACTTTCGAGGATCGCGCGATGGTTTATCAAGGGGAACTCCCTATTTTTACAGGGTTTCAATCGAATGATCCCGAAACCCTCAAAAAGATCAACGCCTTTGTAAAAAACTGGTTTGCCCCCGAGATCATTCCCGGACTCAAGCTCTCGTCCCTGAGTTATGATGAAAGATTGGGGCTTCGGGCGATGATTTCCTATCCCATGAAAAATCAGCAACAGATGAGAACAGTCCTGGAGCTCGGGCTCAATCTTGAGGACGCGGAAGAGCTCCCGATGGAGCGGCTAAAGAAGGTTCTTCAGTACATCGCTCAGCGATCACAGCCCGCGTCAAAAATTTGGCTTGGAAATGGCAAAAAAATCGTTGTCAAATTTTCGAGAGGTTCATAAGCTCTTAGCTAGATTGCGTCAGATGGAATTTTGTCGCAAAAAAAAGGCGACGTGTTAGCATGAGTAAAGAGTCGCTACCCGTGCTCATGGAAGGAGGAGGGTCCAGTGTCAAAAAAAGATTTGATCGTAGGATTGGATATCGGCACCACTAAGGTGGTGTGCATTGTCGGTGAAGTCCATCCCTTTGCACAAGGGGAAGAAACCAAAATTGACATCATCGGATTCGGACAGGCTCCCTCCACAGGATTGAGGAAGGGTGTCGTCATCAATATCGACTCGACTGTCGAGGCGATCCGAAAAGCTGTAAAAGAAGCTGAAAACATGGCTGGAATCAAGATCAATTCCGCCTATGTAGGCATCGCCGGCACTCATATCAAGTCTTTCAATTCTTCCGGAGTGGTTGCGGTAAAGGATAAAGAAATCACCGAGCAGGATGTTCAGCGGGTGATTGAAGCTGCTCAGGCGATTGTGATCCCACAGGATCGCGAAGTTCTTCATGTGATCCCCCAAGAATTCATCATCGATGATCAAGACGGAATCCGCGACCCGGTCGGAATGAATGGTGTTCGCCTTGAGGCAAAGGTTCATGTTGTGACTGGCGCAATCTCTACGGCTCAAAATTTGATCAAGTGTGCAAATCGCGCGGGAATTCAAGTCACAAAGCTTTGTTTGCAGCCGATCGCCTCTAGTGCCGCGGTACTCAGCAATGACGAGAAGGAGCTCGGCGTTGCTCTTGTGGATATCGGTGGGGGAACCACAGATATCGCGATTTTTCGCGAAGGTGCTCTCCTTCATACCAGTGTTCTGCCAGTGGGTGGCGTGCACATTACGAATGATATCTCTGTCGGTGTGCGTGCATCGATTGATGCTGCTGAAAAAATCAAGCTGGCTCATGGATGCGCGATGGCATCCCTGGTGAAAGACGAAGAAACAATCGAGGTCCCGGCGGTTGGAGAAGGGAAGTCGCGCGTGGTTTCGCGCAAGATTCTCGCTGAAATCATTGAGCCCCGTGTTGAGGAGCTTTTTTCTTTGATTCAGTCTGAAATTACCAAGACCGGTTATGCTGATTTGCTTGCTGCGGGTATGGTTTTTACCGGCGGGACAACCCTGCTTCAGGGAATGATCGAGCTCGGAGACTTCTACTTCGAGGTACCTTTGAAGCGAGGCGTTCCGATTCGACTTGGCGGCCTGAAAGAGGTTGTAAATTCACCAAAATTCTCGACCGCAGTCGGATTGCTGAAGTATGGAGCGGATCAGATGAGCCGAGGCCATCAGGTTTCTCACTCCATCATTGGCGATACTTTCATGGGTGAGGACGGGCTCGTCGGCAAGATCGGGGGCCAGATGAAAACCTGGTTCAAGGATTTGTTCTGATAATTTTCGAAAACAACTAACACAAGGAGGCGTAGTACTATGTTCGAAATTCAAGAAGAGAAAACACTGGGAGCGAAAATCAAGGTTGTAGGAGTCGGTGGCGGAGGCTGTAACGCAGTCAACACCATGATCCGCGCAGGACTGAGCGGGGTTGAGTTCATCGCAGCCAATACCGACAAGCAAGTACTGGAGAGTGTTCTTGCTCCAGGTAAGATCGCAATCGGACAAGAGCTGACTCGCGGGCTCGGTGCCGGCGCCAATCCCGATGTCGGCCGGAAAGCCGCTCTCGAGGACTATGCACAGATTTCTGAGATGCTTACAGGTTCGGACATGGTTTTCATCACCGCCGGTATGGGCGGTGGAACTGGAACTGGCGCTGCCCCTGTGTTTGCCAAGATCGCAAAAGAAGTGGGCGCGCTCACCGTGGGTGTTGTGACCAAGCCATTTCTTTTTGAAGGCAAAAAGCGGATGAAACAGGCACTTGAAGGAATCAATCAGCTTCGAGAGAGCGTAGACTCCCTGATCATCATTCCGAACAATCGGCTGCTCAATATTTCCGGAGCATCCCTTTCCATGATGCAGGCTTTTGGAAAAGCGGATGAGGTCCTCTTGAACGCAGTTCAGGGAATTTCGGATCTGATCAACCACACCGGGTACATCAACAGCGACTTTGCCGATGTCCGCACGATCATGGAAAACAAGGGCTTGGCCCTCATGGGGATCGGCTTTGGTCAAGGAGATCATCGAGCGGTGGAGGCTGCTACATCTGCAATCAGTTCACCACTCCTTGAGGACATTTCGATCAATGGAGCCACCGGGATCATCATCAACATCACCGGCGGTTCAAATCTCACTCTTCATGAAGTCAATGAGGCGACTTCCATCATTCAGGAAGCGGCTGACGAAGATGCACAAATCATTTTCGGAACCGTGATCGATGAGGCGCTCAATGACAAGGTGAAGGTGACTGTGATTGCGACCGGGCTTGGCTGTGACGCTTCTGCACTTCTCACTGAAATGAAGAATGCCAATCCGGTTCGTGCGAACACGCCTCCTCCTGTGCCAAGTCAGGTAAACCAGGCGATTCAAACCATGAACGAAGCATCATCCAATAAGAATCAGCTCAATCAAGAGACTCAGCAAAATGCCAGTCAGCTGAATTCATTGAATCAGGCGCCTGTTTCCAATGCGAATGCCAACACGAATTCAAACGGAAACCAAATTACCAGCGGAAATTCAAATTCATCGAACCCTGCGGGTGCGGAATCTCCTGAGCTTGCACGGGCGCGCGAAATCGCAAAACGTCTGGGCATGATCAATCAGGATGGACAGGACTTTGATGTGCCTGCCTTCATGAGAAGAGGCTCCGAGAATACAAATAACGCCTGATTTTTGAAAAAAATAAGGTAAGGTGACGAGTGCCCCGGTGGATTCCGCCGGGGCACTTTTTTATGGGGAGGGTCAGATGACCAAACTGAGTCCGGGTGCTGAGACGCTCGCGCGAAAAATTCAATCCATGGGTCTTGCAACTCCTGCACTTCATGTAGTCTTGGGGTCCGGGTTTAAAGACTCTCTGGAGAGCGGAGGTTTGCCAGATTCTTTCAAGATTCGTGGGGAAATGAACTTCAAGGAGATTGAAGGTCTGCACACATCTACGGCGCCGGGGCATGCCGGGAAATACGTTTTTTTGGAGAATTCCAAGCACGGAAAATCAGGAATACTCCAGGTGGGGCGATTGCATGGATACGAGGGGCTGGAGCCCCGTCAGGTGGTGCAAACGGTGATGGTGAGCCGTGAGCTCGGAGTTCAGGATTACTACATCACCAATGCTGCTGGAGGAATGGACTCCGCCCACCGCACCGGAGATGTAATGATCATTACCGATCAGATCAATCTTACGGGAAGGAATCCCCTTTTTGGTTCCAATCCTCAAAAAGCCGATGGGACGGAGTGGGGGCCGCGTTTTCAGGACCTTACGCTTCTATTTGACGGTGAATTACGGACTCAGCTTAAGGCCCAACTGCAAAAGGGAGCGCTCAAAATCCACGAGGGTGTTTATATGGGCGTCCTCGGCCCCGCGTTTGAGACACCGGCAGAGATCCGATTCTTCCAACGGGTGGGGTGTCATGCTGTCGGGATGTCGACTGTTTGGGAGACCATTGCTTTGAAACATTCCGGTGCCAGGATTTGCGCTTTGTCTTTGATCAGCAATCTCGCGGCAGGGCTTGCGCTTGGCAAAGACGGAAGACCGGAGGAGCTTGATCACTTTGCAATTCTGGATGCATGCAAGACTTCCTCGGTGGGCATTCTCAGGGGAATTCTTCAAACTGCGGAAGCCCGGTGGGGTTCTTGATCCATGGGATTTGATCTTGGATTTCGCGCAAGCCACCTTCTCACCATGCGCGGAGGGAGTGGTGAGATCATTCGGGATGGATTTGTTGGTGTTGTGGGGGCGAAGATCGCCGAAGTTGGCCCGTTTCAGCCCCTGCACCAGAAAGATTCCCTGAGGTTTCTTGATCTCGACAATCAGATTCTGATGCCAGGACTGGTGAATACCCATACCCATCTTGCGATGAGTTTGTTTCGGGGATTTGAGGATGATCTTCCTCTGCAGGAGTGGCTGTTCAATCGTATCATTCCGCTGGACGCCAAAATGGTCGATGCGGATTTCGTGAGAAACGGAGCAACGCTTTCGGCACTCGAGTGCATTCGATTCGGGACGACCACAGTGAGTGACATGTATTTTTTTGCGGAAGTTACTGCGGAGGTTCTTGATTCGGCGGGACTTCGGGCTCGAATCGCATGGCCGTTCATGGACCACAAGCTGCTTGATGATGGAACTGCCGGTCAAAACAATTTAGAATCCAAAATGAAGCGCTTTCGCACGTTTCATGACCACTGGAAAAACCATTCGAGAATTCGGGCAGTCCTCGGTCCGCACGCCCCCTATACCTGTGATGATCATGTCTTGCTCGGAGTGAAAGAATTGTCGGAAACGTTCGGGATTCCAATTCACATGCATGTATCCGAGACCAAAAAAGAGGTGGAGGATTCTCTCAGGTCTTATGGAAAAACTCCCGTGAGACGGCTGTTTGAATTGGGGCTTCTTTCCCCGAGATTTCAAGCCGCACATGCAGTGCACCTGAGTCCGGATGATTTGGAATGCCTCCGAAAAACGGGAGCGAGCGTTTTGTACAATCCTGACTCAAACATGAAATTGGGCTCGGGTATCGCGCCAATCGTGCAGTACCGGAGATTGGGAATTCCGGTCGGTCTTGGAACCGATGGCGCGGCCTCGAACAACGATCTTTCCATGTTTGGCGCCATGGATATCGGAACCAAACTCCAGAAGCTTGCCAACGAGGATGCTGCCGCCATGGTGGCCCTGGATGCGCTCCAATTGGCGACCATTGAGGGGGCACGTGCCATTGGCATGGAATCCGAAATCGGTTCGCTTGAGGTCGGAAAATGCGCTGATCTGATTTCCATCCGCACGGATTTTCCCCATTTGCACCCGCTCCATTCCATCCCCAGTCAGCTTGTTCACTCCTGTCAGGGGCTAGAGGTGGATACGGTGGTTTGTGATGGAGAAATCCTTCTTCAAAAGGGGGCGTTTGTGAGTCTCTCAGAGACAGAGGTCTATGAAAAGGCTGAAAGAATCACGGGGCAGCTGAGAGACCTTCTCGCTAAAAACTTTTTCAGTTGATGTCTTGTTATTTACGACTGCCTAATTTTTTTACATCTGATGCGGCCAAAACATAAGTTAGTTATCCAATCCTGATGTTTATCGGCAGTTTGGGAGTGGCATCATTATTGCTCTTTTAAGATTCAACGGAGAACTTTATGAATACTCACATGAGCAAGAAACTATCAGTACTATTCTCGACCGCTTCAGTATTCGCCATCACCGCATGTGGCATGATGGGAATGTCCGGAACCTACAATGTCACCCAGCAAGGTGGACAGTTTCAACAAAACCCTGCTTGTTCGCAAATCATGATGAACATCAATCAGAGTGGCGGTCAAATCACGGGACAAGGGCAGAATCAATGCTTCAGTCAGACGCTTCAAGGGACTGCGAGTGCAAATGGCCAGTCAAATGTGACCCTGATTGTGAACAGCAGCATGTCTGGACAAACCAATTGGATGCCAAACAATAACTGGATGCCCAACAACAATTTCAATTCCGGAGGGATGGGGTGTACCTACCAGGGAATGTTGATCATTTCAGGAAATACGATATCCGGATCCCTGAATCCGACTGGAAATTGCATGGGGCAGGGAATGATTACCCTGAACGGCAATCGGATTTGATGATAACATCCTGGAATGAAAAAATCATTCCAGCTCCCAAAAGCAACGGATTCATTTTTCTATAAAGGAAACCGCCTCACAGTCGACGGAGTCCTTCTGGATGAGCTCTTGGAGCGATTCGGTTCGCCACTGTATGTTTATTCCGGAAGAAGCATTCGAAATTCCTATCGAGCAATCACTTCTTCCATGAAGGGGCTGCCCCTTCAGATCTGCTACGCTGTCAAAGCGAATTCCAACCTTCAGATTTTGCGTCTTCTCTCCTCGCTTGGAGCAGGATGTGATCTTGTTTCGTACGGAGAGTGGTCCCGTGCCGAACTGGCAAGGGTTCCGCGTGAAAGAAGAGTCTTGTCCGGAGTTGCAAAAACAGCAAAAGAGCTTGAGTCACTTTTCAAGTTTGAGAACGCTGGGGTTTTTTCAGTGCATGTGGAATCTGCTATGGAGTTCGAGCTCATTGTGCTCATGGCTAATGCAATGAGACGAAAACTCCGAGTTGCATTCAGATACAATCCGGATGTGGATGCTCGAACCCTTGATAAAATTTCGACGGGAAGAAAGAAAGACAAGTTCGGTTTGACCCGCGAGGAAATTCTGGATCTTGCGATTACCTATGGAGACGATGATTTTGTACGAATCGAGGGACTCAGCATTCACATCGGAAGTCAGATCACGAGTCTCAAGCCGTATGACCACGCTTTTTCCAGGCTCGCCGAATTGAAGGAAGAGCTTGAAGCGCACCTCGGACGGAGTCTTTCCTATCTAGATCTGGGAGGGGGAATCGGAGTTCAATATCGGGATGAGC
>CANGWP010000101.1 GCA_947457605.1 Bdellovibrionales bacterium
ACTTAGGATGTGTTCCTTTCTCTTATTTTCAAAGCGAAAACAAAGATGGACCTTTGGACATTTGGTCCGTCAATAAAATTTCGAAGAGTTCAAAGTTGCTCACGAATGAATTCGATGTGCCGTTTTAGTTCCGGATCAGTTTCCAGCTCCGCCTCAATTTTTTGATGTGCATGCACTGCAGTTGAGTGGTCTTTGCCAAATATCTGACCAATTTCTCGAAATCCAAGGTTGGTATAACGACGAATCAAGGACATTGCAATCTGACGGGGAAGCGCAAAGTTTTTGGCGCGAGAAACGCCTTTCAAGTCCTTCATTTTGATTTGGTAGTGTTTTGCAACCGCATTCAGAATCATCTCAACGGTGTACTCCTGACCTTCTTCGGGGATGGAGTTTTGGAGAACCTGTTTTGCAAGATCCAATGTGATTTCGGAACCGGTGAGGGACGCATACTGTTGAAGCTTCACAAGAGCACCATGGAGGTTGCGAACGGTGTCTTTAACATAAGTTCCAAGAAAGGTTGCAACTTCATCTGGAAGGTAGATGTCATCGGATTCCGCTTTAGCCTTGAGTATGGCGATTCGCGTTTCAATTTCAGGTGGACGGATGTCCGCCACAAGACCCATTTCAAATCGAGTGCGGATTCGTTCCTCGAGACCATCGATATCCTTGGGCGCTTTGTCGGACGTGAGAACGATCATTTTTTTCATGCTCACAAGGGTGTTGAAAGTATGGATGAATTCTTCCTCGGAGCGGTCCTTCCCCACGATGAATTGAACATCATCAATTAGGAGGAGATCCACACTTTCTCGATATTTCGCACGAAACTCCCCGGGTTTTTTGTGCTGAAGGCTTTCAATGAATTCATTTACAAAGTTTTCAGCGGAAATGAAATAGACACGGATATGAGGATTTTTCCGGCGGATATGATTTCCAATGGCGTGAAGAAGGTGGGTTTTTCCCACGGCGGGCTGCCCGTAAATGAACAACGGATTGAATTGAGCCGCGGGGTTTTCTGCCGTGGAAAATGCGGAAGCGTACGCAAACTGGTTGGAGGGGCCTACAATATAATTGTCAAAAGTAAGGTTTGGATCAACCCGGTCTTCGAGCTGAGCGCGCTCTGTTCTAACCGCCCTGGGAGCAAAGGAGGCAGTAGAATTGAGGTTTGTGTGGTTCGCCGGGGGCTTCAAGGGCCCCAAAGATTCAATGTCCAGGGGGCGGGGCGGAGCGAGGGGGTTCATTTCAAGCGTTTGTAATGACGATGTTTTTTCGGATACCTGTGAGCCGTCTCTTTCGATGTCGATCGAGACTTCACATGCTTCCCCCAGAACCCTTGAAACGGCTTCCTCGATCTCCTCCTTGAACGTTGATTGGATAAAGTTTTTATAAAACTGGTTGGGTGCAGAAAGAACGATTCGAACCCGCCCGGGGCCCAAACGCTCGGCCCTTCCCCATTTCAGGGAATCAAGCCAGAACTTCACTTCGCTTGCGTCGTGATGGCTGAGAAGGATGTTATGATACGTTGATGCCCAAAGGTTAGTTTGATTCATGAAAACAATCCCGATTCAATTGAGATGGGTGAGGCTAGCACGAGAATTGTTGGTAGACAAAGGGTTTGGTGGATAGGTTGGTTGACAAATACCCAAGGGATCCAGTAAAACTTGGGTTCTTCAAATTTTGAGAAAAAGGATTAAGTCATGAAACGCACATTTCAGCCTTCACGGAAAAAGAGAACCAAGACACACGGTTTCCGCGCTCGTATGGCGACCGCAAACGGACAAAAGGTTCTGAAGCGCCGCAGAGCAAGGGGTAGAAAGAACCTCGTTCCTACGGTAGCAGCTAAGTAAGTCTAGCTTTATCAGGATGGATTTCCCCAAGTCTGCTCGCGTCCGAAAACGCTTTGAATATCTCCGCTTTTTTGAGGGGAGCAATGTAAAGCGGCTGGGCTCTTGTACTCTTTTTCAGATTCGAACTAGGGCCGATGGTGCACGTCTTGGAATTACCGTAAAAGCCAGAGTAAACAGCGTGTACCGTAACAAGCTGAAGCGCCAGATTAGAGAAGTGTTTCGCCTGAAGAGGGTCGGTCTGAATGGCTGGGATTATAATGTGGTTGTTCCCGGATCCATTCGGGTGGACCACACGACGCCCGGAAGAGTTCGAAAACAACTAGAGAACGCTTGGAAAAATGAAGACTCTATTTAAAATATATCGCTTTTTGATTTCCCCGGTGTTGCACGCCTTTTCAAGGGCATGTGGGGGAGAGCCGAATGCGGGCTGCAGGTTTGAACCGTCCTGCTCGGAGTACGCTGAGAAAGCACTTGGTATTTACGGAGTGAAGAAGGGGCTGTGGAAGAGCATAAAAAGGCTGGCCCGGTGTCAACCTTTCTCGGGGCCCGGAGGCTTCGATCCAGTATGAGATTCAAGGGTGGTATTCAAATGATGATGATTTCTTTCGTTTTGATGTTCTTTGGCTCTGTTTCTCAGGCGTTTTCTGCTGAACTTAGTTTACCCGGCTCTACTCTTACCATCAATGAAAGCCCATTGTGGGTTCAGGCCTGGAAGTTAAAAGGGTCCGCCAACATTGATTTGAACACTGTTTCAAGTCTAGACGGGGCGAACCTGATTCTTACGTTCAGCGGAGATGAGTTTGCTTATCTGAACGGTGCACTCAAATCCGAACTACGTAAGATTTCTGAAGTTAAGTACGAGTGGTTCTATCAGGACGAGAACGTCGAATATCGTCGGCATTATGAGCTTTCAGATGACTCTGTTTTCGTTTCTGTTCAGGCGAAGTTTAAAAAAGCGGTCCCGGCAAAAGCCTATTTGAGTTTTGTGGGCCAGGGTTTCGGTGTGGCGAACACGGACCAGTTGAAATCCCATCCGGAAAAGAGCGATCGCGAAGTTCTTTACTATGCCGATGGCAAGCTTGAACGAAAGGCTGTGGACAAGGCCCATGAGCTGACTCATGTAAAGGGAGCGCCAAAATGGGTTGGTCTGGGAAGCCGGTATTTTTTGTTTACACTTTTTCCTGAACAGACTGCGGTGGACGAGTTTTTTTATGAGGTTTTGGATGGGCAAAACGGAAACGAGCCCCTGACTCGCGCGGCCCTTCAGTTGCCCGTGAATCAGAATGAAGTGAAGGGCAGATTCAGGTTGGCATTTACTCCCAAGCGCTTGGACGCATTAAAGAAGGTGGAGCCGACTTTGGATCTCGCCGTGGATCTCGGTTTCTTTACGATCATTGCCTATCCCATTCTTAAAATTCTTCTGTTCATTCACAAATATGTGGGCAATTACGGGATCGCGATCATCATTCTCACGATTCTGATCAAGTTGTTAACCTTTCCTCTCGTCGTAAAGAGCATGAAAGGAATGAAAAAAATGGCTGAGTTCCAGCCAAAGATGAAGGCGCTCCAGGAAAAGCACAAGGATGATAAGGCTGCGCTCAACATGGAGATGATGGCTCTGATGAAGCAGTCAGGGTACAATCCGATGGCTGGCTGCTTCCCGATGTTGCTTCAAATGCCAATCTTTTTTGCGCTTTATCAAGTTCTTTTTTCAGCACAAGAGTTGTACGGGGCACCATTTGCACTTTGGATCAAAGATCTTTCTGCACAGGATCCGTTGTATATCACGCCGATTTTGATGTCCGTTGTAATGTTTTTACAGCAGAGACTAACGCCTCCATCCCCGGGCATGGACCCGGTGCAAAGAAAAATGATGATGTTTATGCCCCTGGTGTTCGGAGCGTTCATGCTTGCTACGCCATCAGGGCTTTGCGTTTACATGTTGGTAAATGCCATTGTAAGCGTGGTGCAACAGCAATACTTAAACAAAAAGCTTGGAGTGCCAGGAAATGCCGCCAGCATGGCAACCAGCTTCTAAAGATCGGCATTTTGATTCCTCCGGGTACTTTTCAAATCGTACAATCGTTGCGCTGACAACGCCGACCGGCGGGGCGCTTTGCGGTCTTAGGATTTCTGGAGTAGCAGCGATTGGAATCGCTGCCGACCTGATTGGCGCCGAGCTGGTTCGGGAAGACCATCGGCGAGCTAGGCGCGTTTGGATTCGCGATTCCAAGGGAGCAAGGCTTGATGATTGTTTGCTTCTTCCATTCTTTGCACCACACTCCTTTACTGGGGAGGACTCGATAGAGATATTTCTCCATGGAAGTCCGATGATCGCGCAACGTGTTCTGGAGGAATGTTTTCGGCTTGGGGCGAGACTTGCCTTACCAGGCGAATTCTCGTTTCGGGCGGTAAAAAACGGCAAACTTCAACTTTCTCAGGCAGAGGCGATCAAGGAATTGATTGCTGCGGACAATGATTTTTCATTGGAGCTGGCCCTGGAGAAACTCTCGGGATCTCAACACCAACTCGTTGAAAACATACGTTCGTCATTATTGCAACTTTGCACGTTGGCTGAGGCGGGAATTGATTTTTCGGATCAGGATATTGAGGAGGTTTCTCTTCCAAGATTGAAGAGTCGTTTGGGATCTGTGATTTCCAAGCTTAGCTCGCTTCAGGGAAGTTTCGATCGGGGCAGACGCTTCGCAGCTGGTGTCCCAGTGGCGATTTTTGGTCTACCCAATGCTGGAAAGTCATCTTTTTTTAATGCACTTCTAGGGGAAGATCGCTCCATTGTTTCAGATATCGCGGGCACGACCCGTGATATTGTTCGTGAAAAGATCAATCTGCGCGGAAAATCAGGGCAGGTAGCGCTTAGGCTCTCGGATACCGCGGGCCTTCGCGATTCAAAAGATGTCGTTGAAGGAATTGGAATTGAAAGATCCATTAAGGCAGCACTGGAGTCCGACCTTGTAGTGATTGTTTTGGATGGGGTTGCTCCAAGTTTGGAACAGGTGGATGAGTATCTTCGAAGAATGCCAAAGATGGATAAGGATTTCGTTTATGTTGTTTCCAAGCGGGATAAACTCGAGCCTTCAGAGGTGGAATCAATCAAGGATTCAATGAAGGCCTTCTTTGGCGTAGAGCCACTGTTTGTTTCCTCGATTTCCCTTGTAGGGATTGCCGAAGTTGCTGCAAAAGTGGCGGAATTTGCTGAAAAACGCTTATTCAGGAGTTCGGGAGAGGTTGTGCTCACCCAGGTGGAGCACGTCCGCGCAGTGGAGGAATGTCTCTCCATCCTGCAGAAAGCGGAAAGCTCTGTTGATCTCGTTTTGTTTGCCACGGGGATACGGCATGGGATGAATGCCCTCGGGCCCCTGATTGGCGAGACCTTGCCTGATGATGTTTTGGGAAAGATTTTTTCGGATTTTTGCATAGGGAAATAATAAGGAGAACGTGAAATGTCGATTCAATGCGTAGGAGTGATTGGAGCAGGGCAAATGGGACAGGGGATAGCTCAGACTGCGGCTCAAAGTGGCTTCGGGGTTTGTGTTGCCGATCAGAGTCTCGATGTCGCCAAGAAGGCGATTGAGAAGATCTCATCCCAGTTGGATAAGATGGTTTCAAAACAAAAAATTACGTCCGCTCAAGCCGCGGCTGTGATGGCGAATTTGAAGCCTGTGGCTTCGATTCGAGACCTTAAGGATTGTGACCTCGTGATCGAGGCGGTTTCAGAGAGTCTCGAGCTGAAAAAGCGGATCTGGGCTGAGGTTGATTCAGTGGCAAAAGATAGCGCAATTTTTGCGTCCAATACTTCCTCCATTAGCATCACTGAACTTGCCGCCTGCACCAAAAGGCCAGGCCAGTTCGCGGGAATGCACTTCATGAATCCGGTGCCGATCATGAAACTGGTGGAGGGAATTCGTGGAATTCAGACAACAGATGATACTTTCAATCAGGTTCGGGCTGCTGCAGAGAAGATGGGCAAGACTTTTGTTGTTGCGAGGGACATGCCGGGCTTTGCAGTGAACCGGATTCTCATGCCGATGATCAACGAAGCCGTTTACGCATTATATGAGGGTATTGCATCGATTGAAGATATCGATACGTCAATGAAGCTTGGAACCAATCAACCGATGGGGCCTCTGACCCTTGCTGATTTTATCGGGCTTGATACCTGTCTTGCAATCATGGAAGTGCTTCATCAGGGCCTTGGGGATTCGAAATATCGCCCTTGTCCCTTGCTTAGGCAGTATGTGACTGCTGGCTGGTTGGGTAAGAAATCTGGCCGTGGATTTTACAAATATGAATAAGTTCATTTTCACCCAGGCACTGGGATCTGGAGTTTGGCAGCTGACTATCCAGCGTGAGGCGGCCCTCAATGCCTTGAGTATTCAGTTGCTTGAAGAACTAAAATCAAAATTAGAGGCGATCGCAAAAGATGAATCCATCCGGGTTTTGATTGTGAGAGGCTCAGGCGAAAAGGCGTTTGTGGCAGGTGCAGACATTCTCGAAATGCAGAATATGACTCGCAGTGAAGCAGCTAGATTTTCTAGGCTGGGTCATGAGGTATGCCTGCTTCTTGAGCAAATGCCAAAGGTAACGATTGCAGCCGTTCATGGGTTCGCACTTGGGGGGGGAATGGAGTTGGCGCTCGCTTGTGATTTCATCCTTGGGAGCGAAAAAGCCCAATTTGGACTCCCGGAGGTTTCGCTCGGTGTGATTCCTGGGTTCGGGGGAACGATTCGACTTCAGAGAGTGGTTGGTGGCGCGATAGCAAAACAGTTGGTGTTTTCGGGCGAGCGAATCAAAGCGGTTGAGGCAAGGGATCTGGGACTGATCCGACAAGTAATTCCCCAGGAGGGTTTTTTTGATTATGTGGGGGCGGTTGCCTTAAAGATCGCAAAACATTCCCTGGGTGCTGTGATCGCAGCCAAGAAGCTCATGAATGAATTTGAGGAAAGCGTCGGAATCCATCCAAAAGTGGATGCCGAAGTTCATAGATTCTCGTCTCTTTTCGAGGGATCAGATCAGAGAGAGGGAATGGCTGCCTTTTCGGAGAAGCGCCCCCCTCGTTTCAAGGGGCTCAACTGATTCCTGAGTCCGGGACTCAATCGAAATTCGTCGCAGGAGAGGTTTTTGGGGTGAATCTCCGAGTTTAATATGGTTTCATTGGCCCGAGGAAATTTATGGACTACTCGAAAGCCTGGCCCAATCTTGATGATTCACAAAAGATGCTGATGGACTCTGTTCATCAGTTTTCAAACGAGGTGGTGGCTCCCCGAGCCGCTCATCATGATGAAACCGGAGAGTTTCCGACCGACACCATCAAGCAGATGGCCGAAATGGGGCTGATGGGGATGATGGTTGAGGAGAAGTGGGGCGGCGCCGGACTTTCTACGGTGGATTATGCAATGGCCATGGAGTCTGTTTCAGCTGCCTGCGCCTCTACGGGTGTGATTATGTCGGTGAATAACTCATTGGTATGTTATCCGATTCAGGCATTTGGAAATGACCATCAGAAAGAAAAATTCCTGAAACCTTTGGCCACTGGCCAAAAACTGGGGTGTTTTGCGCTGTCGGAGCCGGGCCACGGGTCTGATCCTGCAGGTCTCAAGTGTCGAGCGGAACGGGTTTCGGGAGGGTACAAGCTCAACGGATCAAAAAATTGGATTACCAATGGGAGAGAGGCTGATTATTGCATCCTCTTTGCCACGATCAACCCAGAGCTGAAGCACAAAGGAATTTGTGCCTTTGTGGTTGATACGAAGTCAAAGGGGTTTAGCGTGAACAAGCTTGAAACCAAACTTGGGATCACCGCTTCTTCCACAGCCTCGCTTTTTTTCGATGATTGCTTCGTTCCGGATGAGTGCCTTCTTGGGAAAGAGGGAGATGGATTTAAGATCGCGATGAGTACCCTTGATGGGGGCAGGATCGGGATCGCGTCCCAAGCGCTTGGCATTGCAACTTGCGCACTGGAAGCGTCCAAGAAGTTCGCAATGGAGCGAGAGCAATTTGGAGCGCCGATCGCGAAACTTCAAGCAATTCAGTTTTATGTCGCTGAGATGGCTACTAGACTCCAAGGAGCCCGTCTTCTGACTTGGTTTGCAGCTTCCCGTAAGGATCAGGGCCTTCCGTTTACCAGGGAGGCCGCGATGGCCAAACTCTCCGCTGCCGATGCTGCGATGTGGATCACCACCAAAGCAATTCAGGTTCATGGCGGGTATGGCTACACCAAAGAGTATGTCGTAGAACGGAATTTTCGTGATGCGAAAATTACTGAAATTTATGAAGGCACGAGTGAGATTCAGAAGCTTGTGATTGCAGCCCAGGAATTGTCCAAAAAATAGCCTTTTTGGTTCATGTTCCGAAGTCTATGCAATTGATCAAAGGGTTGATTGCAGCTATGATGCCGGCCATGGCAAATGACATTAAAACGATCGCAGAGAAACGAAAAGAGTGG
>CANGWP010000102.1 GCA_947457605.1 Bdellovibrionales bacterium
CGCTTCTCCTCTCTGAAGAGGGTCTTGACGACAAGGTGGTCGAGAAGCTCGGCATCTGGACCGGAAGACCTGATCTTTCAGAATGGAAGAAAATGGTGAAAACGCTTCATCATCCGGATCACGAGGTGAAAATTGGAATTGTAGGCAAGTACACCGACTGGCGGGATACCTACAAATCAATCTCGGAGTCTCTGGTTCATGGCGGTGTCGCAAACCATGCAAAAGTAACCCCGGTCTACATTGATAGCGAAGTGCTCGAGAAGGGGGATCTTTCCGCGTTATCCGGGGTTTCGGGAATTCTCGTGCCCGGAGGGTTTGGTGAGCGAGGAATCGAGGGCAAGATCAAGGCGATTGAATTTGCGCGGACCAAGAAGGTGCCGTTTTTTGGAATTTGTCTCGGAATGCAGCTTGCGACCATCGAGTATGCACGGCACGTGTGCGGATTGACGGAGGCGAGCTCTGCCGAATTCAAGCCTGAGAACCACCAGAATGTGATCGATTTGATGGACTCGCAAAAAGAAGTGAAGGATCTTGGAGGCACAATGCGGCTTGGCGCCTATTCGTGCCGGGTGAAGCAGGAATACAAAGGAAAGCCCACTCATGCCTTCGCCGCATATCAAAAAGAAATGATCTCCGAGCGGCATCGGCATCGGTTCGAGGTTTCAAATGCGTTTCGGCCCAAGCTTGAGGCGGCAGGACTTGTGGTAAGTGGGCTCAATACGAATCCTAAAACTTCGGAAGAGTTGGTTGAAATGGTGGAGTTACCCGAACATCCTTGGTTTTTGGGTTGCCAGTTCCATCCGGAGCTGCTGAGTCGTCCCCTTGAGCCACATCCCCTGTTTGTGGGCTTCATCAAGGCTTCACTGAAAGCAAAGGGGAACGCCTGATGTTGCACGCAACAGTTTCACCGATGACTTTGATCGCAGGTCCTTGCGTGATTGAAGACGAAGGGCTCGTGATGGAGATTGCAACAGAGCTGAAGCGTCAGCTCCATGGTCTGCCGCTGCAATTGTTTTTCAAGGCTTCCTTTGACAAAGCAAATCGTTCCTCGATCGACGGGTTTCGTGGTCCTGGAATGATGGAAGGTCTCAAGATACTTACAAAGGTCAAGGAGCGAACCGGGCTTCCCCTTCTTACTGACATCCATACTCCGGATCAGGCCGAAGAGGTTGCAAAGCACACTGACTTTTTGCAGATTCCGGCCTTTCTTTGTCGGCAGACCGATTTGATCGTGGCGGTCACGGAGGCTGCGATCAAATGGAATCGCAAAGTGAATGTAAAGAAGGGACAGTTTCTGGCTCCTTGGGATGCAAAGAACATCGTCGAAAAAGTAAGAGCCGTCGAGGCCAGCCATTCTTCCAAGAGAGTGGATCTTCACCTGACTGAGCGTGGTGTGACTTTTGGATACAATGCGCTTGTGGTGGACATGACTTCCTTTCAGGCGATGGCAAAATTCGGAGTGCCCACCATTTATGATGCAACTCACTCGATCCAAAGCCCGGGCGGTGGTCCAGGTGGAAAATCAACGGGTGGGAAGCGGGAAAATCTCGAAGTGCTGGCACGAGCAGCATTCGCGGCAGGAGCGGACGGGTTGTTTATGGAGTGCCATCCGAGGCCTGCCATGGCCAAGAGCGATGGGCCGAATGCGTTTTATCTTGAGCATGTGGGAGCTTTTGTTCAGCAAATCTTGGAATTCAGAAGGCTTGCGAAAACGCTGCCGAAGCTTCTTCCGGAGGCGCAAGGATGAAGGTGCACTTGCCTGAGTCCGAATTCGAATCCCGCTTGAAGCGGATCAAGCTGGTCCTTTTGGATGTGGATGGAATCCTTACCAATGGCTCGCTTTTTTATGTGGAGGGGCAGGGTTGGACCCGGACGTACAATATTTACGACGGGTACGGAATCAAAACCATCCAGCGGGCCGGAATCAAGGTCGGGATCATCAGCGGTGGGAACTCTACGGAGCTGAAGGAGCGCATCAAGATGCTCGGGATTCAGCACGCAGTGCTTGGGAGTGAAGACAAGTTGTCCTCCATGAGGCAAATTCTCGCAGAGACGGGTCTTACGCCTGAGGATGCGTGTTTTATGGGAGATGAGTGGTTTGATATTCCTGCTCTCAAAGCAGTTGGACTTGCGATCACCGTTCCGGAAGCAATGCCGGAAGTGCACGAAGTAGTGCATGCGGTCACCCGTCGTTCCGGGGGGCATGGAGCCGTTCGCGAAGTCATTGATCGAATTCGCAAAGCTCAAAATTTAAGTTTGCCCGCGTGAAAACCAGAGTTTTTTTTCCAGCACTGTTGATCCTTGCAGCCTGCGGTTCCGGGCAGGGCTGTGTGCCAAAGTTCACGGATCTCAAAAAAAAATATCCTCACGTGATTTATCATGGGCGAAAGGCTCCGAGTGAGGTGGTTCTGAAAGATGTACCCCCGAGGTATTGGGTGCCGATCTCCGCGATTCCGAAGCGCGTCCAGGGCGCCATTCTCGTTTCCGAGGATTGGGCTTTTTTTCAGCACGAGGGATATGATGAAAAACAAATTCAAGAGGCAATCAAGGAAAGCATTGAAGCTGGAAAGCTGACCCGCGGTGCAAGCACCATCACTCAGCAGGTGGTTCGGAATCTTTATCTCTCCAAAGAAAAGAGCCTCGGTCGGAAGGTTCATGAGCTCTGGCTTTCGACAAAGATCGAAAAGGTGATCGGAAAGCAGAAGATTCTCGAGCTGTACCTCAATATCGCCGAGATGGGAGAGGGGATTTTCGGAATCGGAGAGGCATCTCAGAAGTATTTTCAAAAACCACCCTCTGACCTCAGAGCCAAAGAGGCGGCTTTTCTTGCAATGCTGCTTCCCTCGCCAAAGCGGTACTCCATTTCTTACACGAGGGGTGAGTTGACCGGCTATGCGCGAAGAACCATGCGTTCCATTCTGAATAAGATGGTTATGGCACGTTATCTGACGCCTGAAGAACGGGATCAAGAATGGGCTACCCCGCTCTCGTTTGAGAAGAAGGTGGATGTTTCGATTCCACCTGAGAGCGGTCCTGATGAAGAAGGAGCCGAGGATGAGGAGGATGGGGCGCGGGAAAGTGAAACTCAGCCGGCAAATAGCCCTGAACCGTCTCAAAGTTTGCAGTCTTCCTGATTTTTTGTAACACTGGGAGAATGAGGCAAGGGCTCGAAATGGCTGTCAAAAAGTACACATCCCCGAGGCGTTTGAAGCGCGCGGGGTTCCTTGCTGCCGTGGTGATGCTCGTGTTTGTGGGCGGTTTGGCGATTGGGTACTTTGCACCGAAAACAGGTCGATCTTTACTCAACCCTTTTGCGCCTTCTCTTTTGACCAAGGCGGAGCTTCGGGAAAAAATCCGGGAATTTCACTCCTCCGAGGTCTACGAATTCAAGCAAAATGAAATCTCGGTCCCCGGCTTCGAAGAACCTGTGATCCTCGACTATGCATTCGATCCTGCGATTCAATCGCTCTCCGAGGATTTGCTTGCACAGTACAAGCCGGACCTTGGAGTGATGGTTGCGATGGATGCCTCTACCGGAAGAATTCTTGCGATGGCGGGCGTGAATCGCGCATTTGAAATCGAGGGCAATCCTGCGCTTCAGTACACCTTTCCGTCCGCTTCTGTTTTCAAAGTGGTCACTGCTGCCGCAGCTCTGGAGGAGCGCAAAGCAAATCCTGCGACCATGATTGCGTATGCGGGTCGAAATCATACGCTCTACAAATACCAGGTCCTAAAGGAGCGCGTCAGTGGATGGATCCGTCAGATCTCTTTCAAAGAGGCTTTTGCCAAATCCATCAACACGGTCTTTGGAAGGCTTGCGGTATTCGAACTTGGGAAAGAGCCACTTAAGATGTTTTCCAATCGCTTTGGATATGGTGAGGAAATTCAATCCGACTTTCCAGTCATCATGTCAAAAGCGGCAAATCCTGCAAACGAGTATCAACTTGCCGAAATGGCATCTGGCTATACGCAGGACAACGTGATGAGTCCGATTCACGGAGCCATGATTGCAGCTGCGGTTGCGAATGACGGAATCATGATGCAGCCCTATTTCATGAACGCGGCCTATTTGAAATCAGGTAAGACAATTTATCGTGCTGAGCCTGCGATTCAAAGCAAGGTAATGAGTGCGGAAGCGGCAAAAGAATTGAAAACCTTGATGCGCGAAACGGTGGTGAGTGGAACCTCACGGAAGGCGTTTCATGGATTTTTCCGCGGGAAGTTCAGAGAGCTTGAAGTCGGAGGAAAAACCGGGCATCTCACCGATCGGAACCATCGAGGCAGTATCGATTGGTTCGTGGGATTTGCTCAGGCCCATGGCCGAAAGATTGCGGTTTCGGTACTAACCATGCACAAAAAATATTGGACCGTGAAGTCTTCGTACCTCGCCAGACGAGCGTTTGAGACTGCATTCAGCCAGAAAAAAGTGGTTCAGAACGATCTTTAACGGGGTTGAAGCCTGTTTCAATGGTTTTCATGGTAAGTATCCCCAATCTTGAAAACCATACAAAAAAGTAGTATTATATTGCCGAAGGATTTCCATGATTTATCTGGACGGACATTCCACCACGCCTCTTGATCCGCTCGTATTCGATGCGATGAAGCCCTATTTCCTGGAGCGTTTTGGAAATGCGTCCCATGGTTTGCATCGCTTCAATTGGGAGGCGGAAGCGGGATTGAATCGTGCGCGTGAACAAGTCGCGAAAATTCTGGGCGCCCATGAAAAGGAAATCATCTTCACCGGTGGCGCAACCGAGGCGAATCACCTTGCGATTCTGGGTGCTGCCCCCGCATTGGAGGCGGCAGGAAAAAAGCGAATCCTCTCGATTGAAATTGAACACGCTTCCGTGTTGGGAGCAATGGAACTCCTGCGCAACCAGGGGTTCGTGACCGGGTGGATCAAGGTGCGCCAGGATGGCAGGGTGGACCTTCAGGATCTGAAGACCAAGCTTAGTTCTGATGTGGGATTGGTTTCGGTTGCCCTGGCAAATCACGAAGTAGGGACGATTCAGGACATTCCTTTGATTTCAGAGATGGTTCACGCTGTCGGCGCATGGATGCACACGGACGCGGTACAGGCTTTGGGAAAGATTCCCTTTACCGTGGATTCCCTGGGCGCGGATCTCCTTACCCTGAGTGCGCACAAGATTCATGGCCCGAAGGGAGCTGGGGCCCTTTTTGTGCGCCGAAAGAATCCCAGAGTGAGACTCAGTCCGCTGCAGCTTGGTGGGGGTCAGGAGCGGGGTTTGAGGCCCGGCACTCCCAACACTCCCGCATGGGTCGGATTTGGAGTGGCCTGCGAACTTTCCGGGAGTTTGATGGTTTCCGAGTCAAAACGGGTTTCAGAGCTTAGGGATTTGCTGTGGAGCATTCTGGAGCAGGCACTCCCTTGCATCAAGCGGAATGGTTCTCTTGAGCATGCGCTTCCCAATAATTTGAATGTTTCGATTGAAGGTGTGGATGGGGCTGCTTTGTTCGGTCGCCTTAAGCAAGTGGCCGTTTCGAATGCGTCCGCGTGCTTGAATGGAACCCAGGACTACTCACAAGTGCTTACTGTACTCGGAGTGGATCGGAACCTGGCCCGAGCAACCCTTCGATTTGGCCTGGGTCGTTTTACCAGCCGACAGGAAATTGAAAAAGCTGCGGAGGAAATCATCTTTGTGGTGAATGATCTCCGTAGAATGGAAAAAGAATTTGCGGCCCAGACCGGAACGGTTTATCGAAGTGGAGGGTGTACATCATGATTACAATGACAAATAGTGCGATTCAGGAAATCAAAAGAATCCAGAGTTCAGATCCAACCCATCAAGGTGCTCATTTGAGGGTACAGGTTGTCGGTGGAGGTTGCTCCGGAATGAGCTACAAGCTTGATTTCGAAACCGCCGCAACCACGGACATGGACAAGATATTCGAGCAGGAAGGCGTGCGGCTTGTCATCGACAAAAAGTCGTTCATTTATCTCACGGGTACCGAACTCGACTTTTCGGGTGGACTGAATGGCAAGGGTTTTGTATTCAGTAACCCGAACGCAAAACGCACCTGCGGTTGCGGATCAAGCTTCTCAACCTAGGAAACCCCCACATGCCAAAAGTAAGATTTTTACCATCCGGAATTGAAGCAAATGCAAGAGACGGAGAAACCTTGCTGGACCTCGCTCTAGCCAACGATGTTTCCATTCAACATGCGTGCGGTGGATTTTGTGCATGCACTACCTGTCATTGCGAGATCGTTTCCGGATTTGAGAACCTGGAAAACCCGGATGGAGATGAGTTGGAACGCCTCGAAGTTCTGGAGGGAAGAACTGCCCATTCCCGCCTTGCTTGTCAATCCAAAGTAAAAGGCGATGTTACCGTTCGAGTTGTAAACTTCGATTGAAATTGGCTACTCCGGTTTGTAAACCCGGCCCATGAAATAGATTTCTCCGCTTTCTCGATTCATGAGCAGATAAACAAAGGGGTGATCACAGTAAAAGGCCTTCTTTGATTTAAAGTTGAGGCTTGTGCTCTCTATGGTGAGAGCTGTGGCCGCGGCCGTAATCGTCCCCTGTTCATCCACCTCGAGAGATACTGCCTGGATCACGTCGCTTAGGTGAAATTCAAGTTGATTTGAAACGGCCTTCCACTCTCCCGGTGAAAACAGACTGCCGTATCCGGAGAGAGAAAGGTCATCCTTCAGTGAAGATTTTTCGCTTACTTTGAATTTCGGCAGTACAAGCTCCACCTGTTCCTCTTTCATTTTTGTCAGGATGTCGCTCACTGAAGCCGAATCCAGTTTCGAATCGAGTTTCTTTGTCTCGAAATCCTTGCGGGGCAGCGCGAGAATCATTGAAAACGGAGAGTCTTTGTACGGAAGCTCAAGCCATTTGGAGTCATCGTCTTCGAAGTATTTGAACCCATGAACCTGCCTCATCATGTCAGTTGCGATCACAGATGATTCCGAGCTGCGGAAGTTCCCGACCATGGTTTGCTCTTTTTTAAAGGGGAACGTCCACTCTCCTTTGAAATAAAGCGCGTTGATGGCAACAAACAAAGTGCCTGGATCCAGTCTGTCAAGAATGGAAGGGATCCTTCCATCCGTGGTGTTCCTGACCCAGTCATTCATTTCTTTCAGACCGAGAGGGTTCGCCTCCGCAGAAAGAGAACTCAGCGTGGAGAGATAGGATGGATTCAGGGCTTTCGGGTTTTTCACCCAAACTGAGTTCCCGATCCGAAGGCGGGTGTTTTTATCCTTCATGGCATTCAGGCGGCTTGCAAGATCCCGTTCGCTCTTGAAGCGATCCGTTTCTTTTGAACTGAATCCGAAGCCCTTTTCCAGGGCAAGGCGTGCATTTTCACCCGCTACGGGATATAGCATTTCAAATGCCATTTTGAGGCTCAACGGAGAAAAACTCAGGTTTCTCGGTTGGCCACTATGAAGCTTGTAGATCTGAAAGGGAGCTTCACCGGGCTTGATCGCAATTGTTGCGGGATAATCGGAGCCCTTGATGGTGGTTCCAGTTGACGAACTCGAGTCCCTTCCCTCAACCGGAACGGGGGCTTCCCTTTTCGTGCAGGAAATTACCATCATCAGAAACAAGATCGTACAGGCTAGCTTCATGTTTTTTGTTGTAACACGAATCAAGTATTGGTGTGAGAGCCAATTGAAGACTTGGGATCCAGAATGTCCCGCAGCGAGTCCCCCAGAAAATGAAATCCGATCATGGTCAGAAAAAGAGCAAGACCCGGAAAAATCATCAAATGCGGGTAGCTCAGCATTCCGCGAAACCCTTCGTTGGCAAGGGTCCCCCAGCTTGCATAGGGAGGCTGAAGACCGAGTCCGACAAAAGACAAAAAACTTTCCGTGAGAATGTTGTTCGGGATCTGAAACGTTAGAGCCACAATCATGGGCCCCATGAGGTTCGGAAGAATGTGCTTGAAAAGGATCTGGATGGGATTAAGTCCCAACGCCCGACCTGCCTCAACATAAGGGAGTTCTCGGGCCTGAAGAACCAAGGCCCGAACCAAGCGGGCTTGGGTTACCCAAGTGGTCATTCCAATCGAAATGAAGATCCCGAAGAATCCCCGGCCAAAGAGGAGTGAGAGTAAAATTGCAAGCAGGAGCATGGGGAATATGTAGAAAATATCGACCACTGCCATGATCAGACGATCTGTGCGGCCTCCAAAAAAACCGGCAAGGGCGCCTGTGAGCGTGCCCAGAAC
>CANGWP010000103.1 GCA_947457605.1 Bdellovibrionales bacterium
CCCTTCTTCAGCACCAACTCACCCTGCTCTCTGAGTCCTCCACCAAAGTCCCTGTTTACCCCGAGATTGTGGTCCGCCTGGCATCCACCACTGATGCAACCCCCGCCGCCAAGGGGGCACGGCCCGGCAAGGAGATCCTTCTTCGAATTGATCTCGAGCGCTTTCTCATCGAACCAAGAAAAGGATCTGCGATCCGCTCGGAATCCCTTGCGCGTGCCTTTCACCTTCTTCTCTCTGCCTCGCACCTTACCTGTGAGCGGTTTGTCCAGGATGTTTTCGGCTTCCGCAAATATGACGAGTTCATCCATCAACCAAGGATCCACCAGCTGCTGGCCCGCATGAGAGCGCTCCTGGCTCTTGCGCCCGGACAAAAAATTGCATCCATCCGTGAAGGAGATCTTCTGGTCGAAACCCATTGGAAGCCCGGGGTTTGGCTCCGCAAAGGCTCCGTTTATTCGGAAACCATGGTTCATCATCCGGCCTGGTTTGAACTTCAGTCTCCCCGCCATCTTCAGTCCTCTCCCACCGATCAGGAAAGCGCCCAGGCTTCGGTCGAGGCTTTGGTCGTTGCGCGGCTGGGCCTGCAGTTCACGCGCGCGGAGCTGGAGCGGGAGCTCAAGGAATCAAGGGCAACGCTGGTTCGCAGATTGAACCGCTGGATCAAGTCCGGAAAAGTCATTCGAAAAGGAAAAGGAAAGTCGGTGGTGTATTCGTTCGTCCACCGCGGAGATCATCATGAAACCTAAAATCAGGAAAAATATGCGAACATCATTCAATGGAGCAATCCTTGCGATCCTCATCCCCTTTACGCTCGGAGCGAAGGCCGCCGAGATCAGCAGCGTGGTCAAGATCAGATCTACCCGCTGCGACAATCCGGCACGGGTGAGCGAGGGAAGCGGTCTGTTGTTTCAAACCGAAGGAAGCCCGGATGCCGCACTCTATGTGCTCACGAGTGAACACGTGATTTCCGAGCCCGACCGCTACGACACATCGATCAGCCACTCTTGCAACGAAATGGTGGTGCAGGGAAAAACCCACTCGCTCCAACACCTCTCCTCCGATTGGGCTTATGGTCTTTCGCTTTTCAGGGTCAAGCCCCCTTTTGCGGCGGGGCTTGCAAGCGGTGCGTTCCGCCTGAATCCGAAGGAGCGGGCAAGTCTTCCCGAGTATCTGGCAAAGGTCCGAATGCGCGGATTTCTGGTCGGCTCGCACAGTCCCTCCGAACACCAGGCGTTTGTCGCAAATCCAAAAAGCCAAATGGGCTTCATCCCGGCCGCGAAATCCCTGATTCAGATGAGTCAGGCCGAGGTCACCTTCGGGTTCAGCGGAGCTCCGCTTTTTAATCACGACGGCACCCGCTTTTTGGGACTTCTGAGCAGCCAGACCCTGATTCAGCGCCGCTCGGAGCAAAGTGTTCCGGTCACAATGGCTGCCCCCGCACCAAGCTCAACCGGAACCGGCATCCAAACCATCATTCAGTATTCTCAGCCCTTTGCGATTTCCGCAGAAACCGTTTTTGAGTTTTTGAATCGCACCCTATCCAAAGGACCGACTCCGACCCCCGTCATGCAGCGCTTAAGCGGCGAGCCTCTTCGGGTGAGTTGGGAAAACCATGTGTATCGGTTCCAACTTGAACCACGATCCCGCGAACCGAAGGCGGGCGAAGCGGCTCCCATTGAAATCGGTGGTGACCTGACCGGCATTGGTGGTGACCTGACCGGCATCGGTGGTGACCTGACCGGCATCGGTGGTGACCTGACCGGCATTGGTGGTGACCTGACCGGCATTGGTGGTGACCTGACCGGCATTGGTGGTGATCTGACCGGCATCGGTGGCGATCTGACCGGCATTGGTGGTGACCCCACCGCTCAATCAAGAGGCACGATTCTGGTGAACCCGCTTGCAAATGCCATCACCCCACCCGAAACCGGAATTTGGCACCGGCAACTTCTGACGGGCTTTCAAAAGACCGGCAAGGACGTTCTTGGGTTTCAATCCTTCTTTCGTCCGGCCGATCACGCCACCGGAAGCGAGCGACGACTTTTGTACCTCGTCTACTCGCTCGAACAGGTGCTCACCCGCGCCTATCAAAATCCGATGGTCCCGCTCATCGAAACCGATTCAAGCGACCTCGCCCAGCAGCGAAAACTTGCGCGTGAACTTTTGGGTGACATCCAACGATTCCGCAGATCTTTCCCGAGCATGAACGGAGAGATTCACAACTTGCTGGATCGCCTGCAAACCGAGGCAACCCTGCTGACCCGATTTGACGGAGTCGTGACTCACACGGACCTCGCTTCGATTCGGGATCAAAAGGGAACCTGGGATCAGGCGGTTTCGGTTGATTTTTCTCTTTCGACTGCGGTTCGAAGCAAGCTGATGGTGCTTTGCCAGCTGCTCCACTAACTGCCCCCGAAGATTGGGTATGCGCGGATCAAGGTCCGGTTGTGAAAGTCCACATAGAGATCAATATGATCCCGAAGGCGTTCGATTTTCTTGCTCGTGCACCAGGTCTTTCGGAAGAGGCGGTTGATGTTCGCCCGAAGCATGGCGCAAGTATGATTGAGTGCGAACATCGGATCGAAGCGCTTTTCCCTGAGTTCACCCTGGCCCGTGATCGCACCACGAGCGCCCGGGATCCTGATGTGTTTCGCATTCGGAAAATGCTGTTTCACGTGTTTTGGATAGTGGGGGTTTTCGTCTGATGTGATTTCGACGTGATCCCGCATGAATGGACGAAGTTTTTTGAACATCCTGATCCATCCCCTTGTACGTAGATCCTTTCGCGGACCGTATTTTTTGCGAGCGATTTTTGCAATTCTTCCCTTGGCCGGCATCTGATTCAGCTGGAAATCAAGGATGAATCTTGATCCCGGCAATACGGAAAGACAAACACTTACGGGCTTGCATTTTGTGTGAATGCTGGACTCGAGGTCGTCGAATTGAAACCTTGAAATAGAATCCCTCGGGATTTTTTCAAGGCGCGCGGAGTGTGCAATTCGCGCTTCCTTGGCCAGAAACATGAATCTTCGGTAAATCGTTTTCGGGTTTACCTTAAGTATCAGGGCTGCCCTGTTTTGCGAGACCCCGGAGTTTAAAAGCAAATAGAGCGGAGCATTGATTCGGCGGACTTTTTGGTGATAGCGGGGACTGAAGGTGCTTTGGGAGAATTGTGCCCCACAGGTTCGGCACAGAAAGCGCTGGATGAACCTGCTGTCGGATTTCCGACGGAAGTAGCCCTTCCGGACTATGCGGTGTTGGAGGGAAGTCTGATTTGTCGATAAATTTGACCTCTTGACCGGGCAGTTGGGAATCATGGCTCGGACAATTCAGAAATCGTGCCGATTCAGGCTCGCCTCGGAACTGTGGCGAAAAAAGCGTACCCAATCTTCAGGGGCAGTTTGCAACCGATTCCATTTCGACCGGAACGGTATTCCGGGCGTCCTTGAAGGCGGCCTCGCAACTCGATCCTAGTTGTGTTTGAGGCCTACCGGGCGCAAACCGCACTCAAACCTCCCAAACCCCAATAGTCCGGCCTTTTCACTCAACAAAATCGCACTTTACACTCCGAGCTTCCCTGTGCTAAATCTCTACGAACTAAAAAAGAAAATATAGCAATACTGTCATTAAGGAATACTCACATGCAAATGGGCAAAGCTCGTAAAACCGAAATCAAGGCTAAAAAAGCCAATCTGATTCAGACCTTCGGCACCAAAGGTACGAACACTGGATCCACCGAAGTTCAGATCGCACTCATCACCGATCGCATCAACACTCTTAACCCACACTTTCAGGAGCACTCCAAGGATCACTCATCTCGCCTTGGTCTTCTCAAATTGGTCGGACAGCGCCGCCGTCTCTTGAACTACCTGAAGTCTCAGGACGAAGCTCGCTACTCCCAGCTCCTCACCAAACTCGAACTCAGAAAATAATTTTTCACTGCGAAGCATGCACTTTTTTGGCTCTTTTGAGCGGGAATGTGCGCCCAATGCTTCGCAGTTTTGTTTTTAACACTGGCCGAACCGGAGTCTCCGGATGGCCTCATCGTTGATCCTTTGGTGGGATCATCGCGAAAGAAAAGGAATTCCATCTTATGATGAATATCAAAACCGTCAGCACCACCCTCGGTGGAAAAAAGCTCACTCTCGAAACCGGCCGGATGGCCAAACAAGCCGATGCTTCGGTTCTCGTGCACTACGGTGACACCCGCGTATTGGTGACCGCTGTTTCCAACAAAGAACCAAAAGCCGGCATCGACTTCATGCCCCTCACCGTTGAGTTCGCAGAACGCTTCTATGCGGCCGGAAAGATCCCAGGGAGTTTTCTCAAGCGTGAAGGTCGCCCTTCTTCTGAATCCACCCTGGCTGCCCGTCTGATCGATCGTCCGATCCGCCCGCTGTTTCCAGAGGGCTACTATTATGAAACCCAGGTGATCGCGACCGTGCTTTCGGTCGATCACGAAGCCGATGTGGAAATGGCTGCATCGATCGGCGCAGGAGCTGCGCTCCACATTTCTGATATTCCCTTCAACGGCCCGACTGCGGCGGTTCGCGTGGGCAAACTCAATGGCCAACTGGTGATCAATCCGACCTGGCATCAGCTTCAGGACGAGTGCGATCTTGAAATCGTTGTGGCCGGCACCAAGAACGCCATCATGATGGTCGAAGGTGGAGCCGAGGAAGCTCCGGAAGCCGACTGCCTTGCTGCAATCCTGAAAGGCCATGAAGAAGTAAAGAAACTGTGCGCGCTCATCGAAGAACTCCGGACGGTTTCCGGCGCAAAACCAAAGCGCGACTTCACCCCTCTTTCCACTCCTGCGGACCTCATGAAGCAGATCGAAGGTCTCGCAAAAGATCCTCTCAACAAGGCTCTTCGCACCAAGGAAAAGCAAACCCGCTATAAAATGGTGAAGGATGCGAAGAAAGCGACTCTTGAGGCGCTCGTTCCTGCAACGCTCAAGGAATCGAATCCTAAAGAAGCCGACGCAAAAGAAAAAGAAGTGAAGCGTCTGGTGGAGCTTCTTCAGTACAACCTGATGCGCGAAATGATCCTCTCCGAAAAGGTGCGGATCGATGGCCGCGACACGAAGACCATCCGCCCGATCACGGTTGAGGCAGGTCTTCTTCCAAAAGCGCACGGGTCTTCCCTGTTCACACGCGGTGAAACGCAAGTGCTTTCTGTGACCACTCTTGGAACCGCGGACGATGAACAAATCATCGACAGCATGTATCAAAACACCATGGGCAAGTTCATGCTCCACTACAACTTCCCTCCCTACAGCGTCGGTGAAGCCGGCCGTTTCGGTGGACAATCCCGCCGGGAAATCGGTCACGGTGCACTTGCCGAGCGTTCGATCCTGGCCATGATGCCCAAGCACGAAAAATTCCCGTACACCGTACGGATCGTGTGCGAAACCCTTGAATCAAACGGTTCTTCCTCCATGGGCTCGGTTTGCTCTGCCTCCATGTCACTCATGGATGCGGGTGTGCCGTTTCCAAAACCGGTTGCCGGGATCGCAATGGGTCTCATCAAAGAAGGCTCCCGTGTTGCGATTCTTTCAGACATCCTTGGCGATGAAGATCATCTCGGAGACATGGATTTCAAGGTTGCCGGAACCAAAGACGGCGTGACCGGAATCCAGATGGACATCAAGATCGAGGGTGTCGACGGCGAGATCATGAAGCAAGCGCTTCAGCAGGCATTCGAAGGCCGTCAGCACATCCTGAACGAAATGTCGAAGGCGATCTCCGCTCCTCGCGGGGACCTCAACGCAAATGCTCCTCGCATCACCACCATCAAGGTGCCGGTCGATCAGATCGGTGCGGTGATCGGACCAAGCGGAAAAGTCATCAAGGACATCATCGCGAAGACCGGTGCAAAGGTGAACATCGAAGACGATGGAACCTGCAACGTTGCCTCGAACGACTCCGCTGCTGCCGCAAAGGCGGTCGAGATGATTATGAACATCATCGCGGTGGTGGAAGTCGGCAAAACCTACAAGGGTCCTGTCAAGAAGATCACCGATTTCGGTGCCTTCATCGGCGTACTCCCGAATCAGGACGGACTCCTTCACATCTCTGAAATCGCCTACGAGCGAATCAACAATGTGAATGACGTTTTGAAAGAAGGCGACATCGTCGAAGTGAAGGTGCTCGATGTGGACTCCCAAGGAAAGGTTCGCCTTTCCCGCAAAGCGCTTCTCACTCCACCGGAAGGATACGTTCCACCTCCCCCACGTGAACCTCGTCCTGGCGGAGATCGCGATCGTCGTCCCATGGGCGGCGGAAACCGCGATCGCGGTCCAAGAGGTCACCGGAACTAAGTTCTGATTTGCCAAATTGCAAAACCCCGGTTCGGGAATCCCGAATCGGGGTTTTTTATTTTCCGGTCGTATTTTTTTTGACAGAGCCCCAAGTTTTCCCTCACCCTTTTACAGCAATCGTTTTTTAGGGGGAAATCATGAGCAAGCACATGCTTGTGCTTTGTGCATGTGCTTTGGGGGGATCCAGGCATTTGCGCAAAGTACCACTGCCATTGGCGGCACTGGAACCAGCGTCGCAGTCGACCAATCTTCAGCGAACCTGAATCAGCCGAAATTTAAGATCGGATACCTTGGAATCTTGAGAGGTCCGGGGCTGAACTCAAAAAACTTCAGCCAAGCGGATAGCAATAGCTCGTCTGCTGAGGAACTTGAAAACCGCTTCCGCATCGCAGGAGGGCATGGTGGTGAGCAACGGAGATTACCGATTCCTTGCGAACTTCAGGCATGTCGTCAAAACAAGCTCGCTTGATTTGACCCTGACCCCGCGCCTAAAGCTTCCCACTTTGGGCGCGGAAGTGATCGCAAATCTCGATATCGCATTAACCGATAGCCGTTTCTCCTTCAATACTGGGACCACCCTGCAGCAGAACTTCTTCGACGCTTCCGGACCATCCCAAAAAGTGACCACTGTGGTTCAGCCCTGGTTTGAGGTCGATTATCAGATCAACGATGGCCTCGGGACTTTTGCTTCGGTCTATCCAGAGCTCCTCTCCCAGGCCAAAATGGGTGCCGGATTCGTGAATGACAGTGATGAGATCGATGCGGGTGCGAACTGGGGATTTCTGAAGGGATGGACTGCCACCCCGTATATTTCAGTCGAACCGGTGGGAATGGATGCATCGAGCGTAAGCAATGCAGCGAAGAACATGCAGTTCAATCTGTATGTTTCAGGAGCCTTGCTCTAATTCCCCGTCAACAAACTGCCTGAAAAAACCTCGGAATCCTAAGTGGAACCCGGGGTTTTTTTTTGATCAAGGGATTCGGCATGTTACTATCTTTGTATGACTGATCAGTGGTTCCTCGATCTTGATGGCGTCAGATCGGGCCCCTACCAGACAAGCGAAGTCATGGGACTCATAGCAGATGGAGAGGTTTTTCCTCATCATCGAATCGCACGCAGTCTCAAAGATACCCAGTGGCAGACCATTCTGGATTGGCGCCTGGAGCAAGCAAGACAAGTTCAATCCCAAAGGATCACTCCTGCTACTTCGGCCACGCAACCTTCCGTGCCAAAAATTGAAACTTCACCTGCTCCCGAGATTTTCGCAAGTGAAGATCCCATGGAAGCAAAAACCGATTTGATCAAAGCCCCACAAATCAAATCCACATCACAGCCAGAGAGTGAATCCCTTCCTCCTCCCATTCAGACTTTTACTCCCGGCCAGGAGGAGTTTCTCAAGGAGATCGAATCCATGGAAAAAGCCATGGCCGAACTCCCCTCTTCAGGCCCCAAGCGCGATCCGATGGCCGAAATGTTCGACATTCTTCAGAACACGAAGCAAAAACGCGAAGCCAAACAGCTTCAATCCGCACAACTTGCATCGGAAGAGGAAAAACAGAACCGGAAGAAACCCGCGATCAGCAAGCGCTTTTTGCTGATTACCGCTGGTGCCGCAATCGTTGGTCTTTCGATTGGCCAGATTCTCCAACTGATCTGGCCAACGCCTACGGCCCA
>CANGWP010000104.1 GCA_947457605.1 Bdellovibrionales bacterium
ATTTCTGGAAAACTGAAGTCGAAACCGCTACGCTGAACCCATGCGCCTCCTGACTGGGTTTCCCGGATTCCTTGGCTCCGAATTTGTTTCCCGTCTCCTAAGAAACACTGATTCCCGATTTTTGCTTTTGATTCAAAAAAAGTTCGAAAAGGAAGCCCACGACCGCATCCTGAAGCTCGATGCCTCCATTCCCGGTGCGAAATCCAGAATCGGCACGATTTCAGGCGACATCACCCTGCCCTATCTTGGAATTGAGTCCGATCCAAGACTCGCAGAAGTAACCGAGGTCGATCATTTTGCCGCCGTCTATGACCTGAATGTAAGAAAAGATCTCGCTCGTCTTGTGAATGTCGAGGGCACAAGAAACGTACTGGGCCTCATCAAAACACTTCCGAAATTCCGATGCCTTCATTACGTCAGCACATGCTATGCAAGCGGCAGGTGGCCGGGAATTTTCAGGGAAGAGGATCTTGAACTCGGACAAGAATTCAACAACTTCTATGAATCGACAAAATATGAAGCGGAAGTCCTGGTCCGAAATGAAATGAAAACAGGCCTCAGTGCCGCAATCTATCGACCGGCCATCGTCGTCGGAGATAGCCGTACCGGTGAAACCGGAAAATACGACGGTCCCTATTTCGTGCTTCAATGGATTCTCCGGCAGGGAAGAAATGCAATTCTCCCCGAGATCGGAAACCCCAAAAGCTTTCGGATCAATCTGGTGCCAAGCAACTATGTGCTGGATGCGATGGCCTTCCTTGCGACGAAAGACTCATCCGCTGGAAAAACTTTCCAGCTCGCAGACCCCGCCCCCCTTACGATCAGAGAAGTGGTGGATCTTTTCGCAAAACACCTCGAGAAAAAAATCATCCGGATTCCGCTGCCAAAATCGCTCGCAAAAGCCGCCATCGCAGGAATACCGGGGCTGGAATCCTGGCTTGGAATTCCAAGAAGCTCACTTGATTACTTCATTCACCCGACCTCATATGACGTGTCGCAAACCACTCAGGCCCTTCAAGGATCCGGAATCGCATGTCCGCCCTTTGCGGATTACGTGAAGGCTCTCATCGACTACCGGATCCGGAATCCGGATCTCAGAACCAAGGCAATGATCTGAAAATGCCCTTTCAGGGGGCCGCTCCGTTCAAATTCCTCTTACGAATCTACCGATATTGATCCGACCGCATTGCACTCCATACCCGCCGCGGATCGGATCCGCACTTGAGCACAGCGCACTCTTGATGGCAGAGGCAGGAAGAGACTTGTTCTTGCTGAGTGCCAGTGCAATCGCTCCTGCAACCTGCGGGGTCGCCATGGATGTGCCAGAAAGAGTCTTGTATCCCTGACCCACATAGGTGCTCAAAATCTTATCCCCGGGTGCTGCGATCATCACAGCACCTGCTCCATAGTTGCTGAAATAAGTCAGCTGGTCATATGAGTCCGTGGCCGCAACTGCAATCACTCCGCTGAGATTGGCAGGATAAGTGGGTGACCGGGTGATGTCTTTCCCTTCATTGCCCGCAGCCGCAACAAAAATCACTCCTGCCCTCTGTGCATCCTGCACTGCTTGATCGAGAAGCGAACTGTATCCGCCCCCGCCCCACGATGCGGAAATCACTTTTGCCCCCATCCGGGTCGCATAGCGAATTGCCGAAATTGCATCTGCAGTGGATCCCTGCCCTTCAGGACCAATGAACCGAAGTGCCATGAGTTTCACTTTTGGAGCAACTCCAATCACGCCCACTCCGTTTCGGATCGCTGCAATGGTGCCTGCCGTATGGGTGCCATGACCATTTTGATCAACGGGATTCCCTTTTTTTGCATAAAAGTCATACCCATGAACATCATTTGCATATCCGTTGCCGTCCCGATCCTGACCGGGAGCTGAGCCCACTTCCCTCGAATTGGTCCAAAGATTCGCCTTCAGATCCGGGTGCTCAAGATCAATCCCCGAATCAATGTTGGCGACAATGATTTCAGGATCACCCTCGGTGACCCCCCATGCGGAAGGGGCATCCATGAGTTGTTTTGCGACATCCACCACCTCGCTTGAAGGATCCACAGGATCAGGCTTTGGCGTGGGCCCGGAAAAGGGCGGCGGAGTGGGAGCCACGGGTGGTGTCTGAGGCGGGGAACGCCTCCGCAAACCGAAGCTCTGATAAAGCAGATAGTTCGGCTCACAATACTGCTTTTTGCAGATTTCATCCTGCTGCCTGGAATCCCGGATCACCTCCACCCTATCATTCACAAGGGTGATCATCCCGTCCGACTCCGGTTCGCCCCGGCCGCAGGCGCTCAATGAAAACACTAGAACCAAGCCCAAGAAAAATCCGTTTTTCTTCACTCGAAACCCATTTGCCCGGAATCATTCCGGGGCTTTTGAGCCCGGAATCATTCCAAGCCTTTCAAAATTGTATCGAGGATCGGCAAAAAAACACCGGTTTTTTTTAAATTCGGCTAATTTAAAAAAGGCCGAGCAAAGCTTTTTGGGCGGGTGATTCGCCAAAACCCGCGAAATCATGCTATTTTACGGCAAAATGCAAAAGCGGTTCGACAAGGTCAACATTGAAATCAGCAACATCTGCAATTTGCAGTGTTCTTTTTGTCCCGAGGTGATCCGGGCAAAAAAGACCATGAACCTCGAGCTTTTTGAGACCATCACAAAACAAGTGGCGCCCCTCACCTCGCAGGTCACCTATCACCTGATGGGTGACCCTCTGGTTCATGGAAAGCTCGCGGAGTTCCTCGAAATCAGTTCGCGCTACGGAACGCCCGTATTCCTCGTCACGAACGGAGTGCTCTTGAACGAAGCGCGCGCAAAGACCCTTTTGCATCCGATCCTGCGCCAGGTGAATTTTTCGATTCACAGTTTCGCCGACAACTTCCCGGACAAAGACCCGACCGAATATCTGAACCGCATTTTCAACTTCATAGAGGACGCATTTGCTACGCGCCCCGATCTCTACATCAACTTCAGACTCTGGAACCTTGAATCCCCCACTCTTCATCCGGAATCAAATGCATTCATCCGAAAAAAGATCGAAAGCCGTTTTCAGGTAAAACTTCCCGACACCACCGATGTTCGGACCCAAAAAAGTTTTCGAATCAAGAACCGCCTCTATGCGCACTTCGACACAGAGTTCATCTGGCCCGATCCTTCGCTCCCTAAGCTTGGAGAAAGCGGAACCTGTTATGGTCTTCGAAATCATTTTGGAATCCTGGTCGACGGGACGGTGGTGCCCTGCTGTCTCGACAAAGAGGGACGAATCCCGCTTGGAAACATCCTCGAACTCCCGCTCTCTGAAATCCTCGAAGCCCCTAAGGCGCTGGCGATCAGAAACGGGTTCCTGAACCGAAAGCTCATCGATCCCCTCTGCCAGCGCTGCAATTATGTGACCCGCTTCTCCTGAATTTGTGAGCGATCGTGTCTTCGAGGACACATCTTGTAAGCGAGCCCATGAGCCCCTAAACTGGAAAAGTATAGAAACAGTCCAGAAAGCAGGTTGTCCAAATCATGTCTACGTTTCTTCTCTTTTTTCTTACCGGTTTTTCCGTCACCCACTCCCTTGCAGAGCCGGCATCGGAATTCAACCCGAAAAACGGCTGTACCATCTCAGGTCGAACCACCCACAAATCTCCCAATGGGATGACCTTCTATGGAGTCATGGTGGAGTCCTACGACAACGAGGGCCTAAAACTCCAAAAGAATAAAAATGCACTTCTGAACGAGAAGTCCTCTCTTTCCGGAAAAAAAACAAAAACCCAAGCGGAACTCAGTCGCCTGAAAGAGCTTGAAAAGTTGATTTTGAAGGCCAGCGAAGATGCCAAATCCCACCGCATCAAAGCTTTTTGGCCACAAAGCGAGTACGCCAGGGACAAGGGATCCAATGAAAAATTTCCTGCTGCATGCCCCAAGATGGTGGTGGAAAATGGCAAACCGGTTTTAAATCCTGAGAGCAAACTGAGAGCCCCCTGCATTCGACTTGGTCTTGATCTACCGTCCGTTCCAGAAATAGAGGCCCTCTTCAGCTGTTTCCAGAAACCCTCCCCGTTGGGCCGTCCCGTGTTCTACGAGGAGGACCACGAAGACCTGAAAAGAATCGTACCTCCCATGAAAGACCTCTACTTCGCCACCAAAGACGTGAACAAAAAGGCTTCCAGTGATTACCAAGAGAATATCCACGCCTATTCGGTGAACTACATTCAGGGCGAGGTCAATGACCGCATGGACAGCAGCGAGTACCTCGGAATCCAGTGCATGGCACGAATCAATAAATAACCGAACTCAGCCTTTCAGGCTTGCCAACTGGTCTTTTGCATCCACCTCGGCAAGCTGGGTGAATCCGCCAATCAGTTTTCCGTCCACATAGATCTGAGGCACGGTCTTCATCCCGCTTTTTTTGACCAAGTCATCCCACGCCTCATCCGACCAATCATCGATCATGATCGTCTCAAACGAGATCCCCCGCTGGGTGAGTAAGCCTTTGGCCTTTACGCAATATGGGCAATTCTGCATGGAATATACGGTTACTTTCTTCATTTCTTCTCTTTACCTCGAATTGATGTTATTGAGAACAACGAATGAAAACCCTCGGAATGCGCCATGTTGCCCTGAATGTACGCGATGCCCAAGCCTCAAAGGACTTTTATTGCCGGGTCATGAAGATGCAAATCGAGTGGGAGCCGGATCCGAAGTCCGTTTACGTCACGAGCGTGGATGCCAATGGTCCGGGCCTCGACAATCTTGCGTTTCATCAAGCAGACGCTCCTCTCCATCGCCCGGGCAATCTCAATCACATTGGTTTCTTTGTTCCAACGCCCGATCAGGTGGATGAGTGGTACGCTCACATCAAAAAAGAGGGAGCGAAGATCGTAAAGGAACTCAAGACTCATCGGGATGGGGCGCGCTCTTTCTATCTTGAGGACCCGGACGGAATCGTCATTCAAATTCTGTACCATATCCCCGTTTCCCAGCGTTCCTGACTTCAGGATTCAGCCCTTTCCATTTCATCAGGTAGCCATTCACCCCTATATTTCATACGAGCGGTGTCTCCCGTGGCACACTTGTTTCACAGACACATTGAGCAGTATCATTGAGTGAGCGTGCGAATCAGGGGTGGTTCACATGTCCTTAGAAATTCGGGGGATATGTGAAAAACTTTTTATCTGGAATTGTCGACACGCGCGGTTCTCGCCGGCTTCTGCCTTCCTTGATGATGATTCTCACCGCCTGCTCCCAGGACTTTGGCGTTGCCCTGCAAAAACTCGACTCATCCAACCTTCCGCAATTCTGCCTTCTTGCAGATGGAAGCGTGGTTCCTTCTGTGAATGGCGACTGTTCCTCCGGTCCGGGCGGCCCTCCATTGCAATCCAAAATCAGCACCTTTGATACAGCAAGCATCCAGAACAAGAAGATCGATGTCGTGATGGTGATCGACGATTCAGGTTCAATGGAGGAAGAGCAGGCCAAAGTAAAGAATGGGCTTCAAGCGGTAGCTTCGCAATATTTGAGCCATTCGAACTTCGTCAACAACTACCTCGATGTGTGCGTACATGTGATTTCGTCCACTTATTACAAGACATCTCCTAGCGGACAGGGCTTTGTCGGGTGCACATCCAATTCGAGCATTGATCTTCCAAACTTGGTCAGCACTGCAGTGAATTTGGGAATTGGCGGATCAGGGCAGGAAGCTCTCGGAAAATCACTCATCACCTATCTCACCAACAAGGATACCTTTACGGATGCGGTAAATGCTTCGAGTCTTAACCTTACGAAGCGGATTTCGAAACGATGCGACTCTTGCACTCGTGATGGTCACGGATGAAAATAATTATTTCTCGTATTCGAATTCCACTCTGGGCGTTGCTGAGACCCATGAAGCCTTCATTCCATTTGATGGTGGCGATAGGAAAAACCAAATTTGGGACAGCAATGGCAATTGGGATCTTACGATCAATGACATTCCTTCGGTCACTGGAAAGCTCCGGCGCGCTTCGGCCCGTCAGGCAGATCTGAACAATCTGATACAGGCGGTGACCAGATCAAAGTCATCTACTTTTACCAGCCGTAAGGATCTATGCGAGCTGAACTCGCTTGCCCTTGGAATCAAACGAAAGCGAGGCTTCGCCCTTCAAAAAGGAAAACAGCTTTTGCATTCCTGCATCTCCCAGTTGCTGGGAAACAAGCCCCGAGGCCTTGAGCGCATCCACGGTTTCCGGATGAAGCCTGATCAAGGGCAGGAGGCTCTGGGGGGGAACAATGTGCTTTGAGGCAATCGAGTACTGATCTGACAAAAGCGAAAGCAGGACCCTGAGAAGATCGATTCCAAGCGATTCCTCGGAAGTTGGCTGAAGCGTCTTGCGCTCCTTCAGATCCTTGGGAATCTCGTCTTTGCTCTTTGATCCGGATTCAATCGCAGAAAGAATCTTCTTTGCCTGAGGCAGCTTCGCCTCACCTCGTGAAAGCCCCCGGAACCCCTGCAATTGCTCCACCGTTGTGGGCTTGATCTTTGCGAGATCAATGAGAACCCCGTCCTCGGCAAGCCAACGTCTTGGGACATTCAGTTCTCGAACGCGATCCTCGCGCCATTTGACCAACTCAAGAAGAACCGCATAGTCGCGAACATGGAATTTTCCCGATTGAGCAAGCCTTCTTGCAATGTCTTCGGGCGGAACCTCGTAGAGCTTTCGATCCCCGAACTTTGCAGAAAGTTCCATCGCCCACTCTCGGCGCCCATTCTGGTCCAGGCGCTGAAAAAGAATCCCTGCCACCTCGATCAAATGCTTCACATCGAGAAGTGCATATTCAAGAACGGGTTTCGGAAGAGGACGCTTTGACCAATTGGTTCGCGCGTAGCCTTTGGGAAGTTCAATGCCAAGAACCGAGCGAATCAGATTTCCAAGACCGATGTTATCGCCGAGTCCGCACAGGGAGGCCCCCACCGCGGTATCAAAAACCGGGGTGGAGAGAATGTCATAGGCCGAGAGCAAACATTCCTGATCCCCGTGGGCAGCGTGTACGATCTTCAGAATCTTCGGATCCTGGAACACGTCCAGAATCGGTTTCATTTCATTTTTTGAAAGCGCCTGACAATCAATCAACCATGCGTCGGAAGGTGTTGCGATTTGAAGGATCTCGAGCTTGGGATAAAATGTGCTTTCCCGAATGAATTCAGTATCAAATGCAATCATCGCCGCTTGCGAAAGGGTTTTCGCAATGACGGCGACATCTTTGGGATTCTGAATCAACTCAAGTGATCGATCGGGCATGGGAGGGGAAGATTGTCACAGATCAAAAATCATTTCTAGGGAGCTTCGAAGAAAAACCATAAACGGTGCCGTTGATCATGAGGTAGCCGTGCGGATGGACGCCCCCATCCCGGTCGCCCGGGTTGTAGTGAACCCAGTGGATGATCGCCCCCATGGGGGACGGAAGCCGGGACTTCGGACCTGCCGTGATGTAATCTCCGCACGCAGCGACCTGCATTCCGGACTTAAGGGCCGGAAGCTCGCCAAAGTTTTGGTTGTAGATGATTTCGATGTCCCCTGCGGGATCTGCGTCGAGATTCAGGGCGAAGTGCGCATGCCCCGTTTTTTCAGGGTAAATCTGGGTAATCACGCCCTGAACCAGCGCTCTGCTCTGAAATTGGTTTGGGGTGCTTTCGCGCCACTCAATGACTTGGCGGTTGCTTACCTGGAGAAGCCTTCTTTTGGAGTCAAAACAATCCGGAGGAACGGGACCCGCGTATACCGAAATGCCGAAGAGGACCCCGAATAGAACACTCGACCCATGTTTTCCCATGGACCCAATGAATACGACACTTACGATCGGCAATGCAATGAAAAAGGTTTAAGCCGCTTGATTTTCAGAGTACG
>CANGWP010000105.1 GCA_947457605.1 Bdellovibrionales bacterium
CGGCTGTATGAATGGATGAAAGCTTTTTGATTCGAGTGCTGGAATCAGAGGGTTGAATCGAGTTGCAGGCTCAGCAATTGTTTCAGGTGAGTGTAGTTTCCGCGCCACGCACCCGGTGATTTTTCAGTGGGAGCTTCAATGCAGGTCATTGTTCTGGCTTCTGTCCGGATCAGAAACACGGAAACACCCGCCGCAGTTGCCGGCAAATCCATCTTCCGTTCGTTTCCGATCATCAGGCAGTGCTCTGCATGGAAGTTTTCTTGCTCCAGAAGTTCCAGATAATATTCTTTGTGGGGTTTGCAAGCATGCATGCGATCGACCGTGGTAACGCTTTTGAAGAGAACGGGATCAATCCCGCCCCATTTCATTCGCATGTGAACGAAATCAAGATGCCAAACCGGATTGGTGGCAAGCGTCAGAGAGTAATGTTCTTTTGCCCAATCCAGAAACTTGGCAGCACCATTGATTTTCCCAAAGTGCGATTTGAGTTTCGGAAAAACGGATCCAAGGTTCTCTTTCATGATGTTCTCGGCCTCGGAGAAAGAGACCTTGAAGTGTCGGGCGATGTTTTCTGTCAAACGCTCGTGATTGGTCTGGGTTTTGGATGGCCGCCTGAGGGTGTAAGCCCCCCGGGTGAGAGCTTGGTAGGCCGCTCGCCACCCTTGATGCTTTTTCATGAGTGGAAGCGTTCGACCGATAAACTCAAAGTGAACCATCAGTCCACCTGAATCGATCAAGGTGCCATCGAGATCGCAAAGCAAATGTTTGAATCTGTTTTTAGGGAGACTCACCGGGCTCATGGAGCCCTCCTTTTCGGAATCTATTGTACTGGAAAATTGGAGTAGCGTCATGTTCTAAGCTTTGTTCTAATCAGTTCATGGATTTTTCGCATTATGTCGATCAAATCGAGTCGCTCTATTTGTCCGGACTCCCGGAAGGACTCAAAAAAGAGGTTTCCGTTTTTCCCCCCCTCGAAAGAGTCATGGGAGAGGTGCCGAAACGTCTTTTGATCATTGCCCCTCACCCGGATGATGAGTGCCTGATGTCCGGGCTTGCGCTTCGGGCCAAGGAGGAGTGTGGTACGGAAGTTGCGGTTCTGGCATACGGGTTCGGCAGTGATCCCAGCCGACAAGAAGAGCGAAAGAAAGAGTTCAAGAAGGCGCTTCAAGTGCTTGGATTTAAAGAACTAGTTCATGGCTCATCCGGTGTGTTTGGGGTGATCCAATCCTTCCAGCCTGATGCCATCCTGATTCCAAACCGCCAGGATTCCCATCCGACCCACATTCGCTGCTCAGAGGAGGCTTGGAATGCGGCGCGCTCTGCCGCAGCCGCAAGCAAGAACAAGCTCATGGTTTTCGAGAGCGAATACTGGGGGCCTATGGGGAATCCCAATCTTTTGATCCCGCTTTCATCCGGCACGGTGAAGCGAATGGGGCTTGGGCTTTTGTGCCACGAAGGCGAGATCGCAAGGAATCCTTATCACTTGAGCCTTCCCGCGTTTCTGATCGACCAACAGAGGCGAGGCTCTGAGATCATGTCTGGATTCGGCGCGAAGCCCGCTCCTGCAGTGTTCGCCCAACTGTACCGCAGAACCACGCTCAGCCCTGAAGCCTGGTCCTGAGAAGATCCGCAAGGGCCTTCATTGCGTCGGTTGCGGTGAAGATTCCGACCAGATGTTGGTTGTCCAAAATCAGGGCCGATCCGATACGCTTGTCAGCCATGGTGGCTACCACCTCATCAAGCTTTGCACTGCTTGAAACCGCGTAGGCATCTTCGAGTGCGATCTCTTCTACCCGGGTGATGATCGGGTTCACACCCTCAAAGCCCATTGCCATTTTCAGGTCCCGATCACTCAGGATGCCTTTCAGCCTTCCTGCTTGCATGACGGGCAGGTGGCGGATTCCGTGGGATTTCATAAAATCGCGGGCTGTGGCCAGAGATTGATCTGCGCCGATGGAGTGAGGGGCTGCGGTCATGTACTTGGTGATCGGAGGAATGGCTTTCATGGGGTTCCCTTTCGTGGGACGTTTTGACCCTCCGAGGAATTCTTCCTCGAGGCGTCCCGGATCCTAGAGCGCGACATTAGTGTGCTTTTTTTGAAAAAACCTTGATCAAGGTCAAGTCGGCATTTTTTTTGCAAACTTGTTTGAACATGGCGCTTGAAAAAAATCCGGATGAAAAACTGATCGAGTCCACAATCCGAAAAATGGAACGGGAGCCTGGGGTGATTCATCTCCGGTATCGTCCCGGGGAGATGATCTTTCATCCAGGCAATGAGCCGGGTGGGACCTATTGGATCCGGACGGGTCAGATCAAGCTTGAGGCGATTGATCCGGGGGGGAAGACGCACTTTCTTCACGTGATGTCCGAGTCGAAGGTGCTTGGACTTGGCGCTTGCCTGATGAACCGACCGCACGCATATCAGGCAAAAACCCTGGGAGAAGTGAGTGTGATCTGGCTTGATGCGAAGAGCACCCGGAAGTTCATGTTGGATCACCCGGAGGTGGCAGAGCCCTTGATGCGTCAGCTCTGTGAGGAGCTCGAATTGTTGGAGGGACGGCTAAGGTCCGCGTACTCGCTCGATGCGACCGAGCGAGTGTATGAGACCATTCTTTATTTGAAAAAATGCGATCCGTGCCGGAACTGGTCGCGTGGCGAAATTGCGGAATGGGCGGGAACCACTCCTGAAACCGTCGCTCGCGCGATTGCTGAACTCCGCGAGCAGGCCCGGATCTTTACCGAAGGTCGAAAGATCCATTTGTTGCGAAAAAAATTTCTGAACTAGAGCAGGCTTGCGGCTTCTGAATCCAGAAACCAGGTCACATTCGAGTGCGACTGGAGCGCACTTGCAGGAATGTCCACATTCATTGGTTCATGAATCGCACGTTTTACTGCTTTGGCCTTTGAGTTTGACAGTGCCAGGACCCAGATTTTTTTTGCCTGAAGCAAGGTCCCGATTCCAACGGTCAATGCTTTTGGGATTGGCGCACCGTTCTTGAAGTTCGATGCGAGAGTTTCAGGGTGAAGTTCAATCAGCCTGGTCTTTGAGTCAAACGGAGACCCTGGCTCATTGAAGGCGATGTGTCCGTTTGTTCCGATTCCCAGGATTGCAATATCAATTCCTCCGGCATCGGAGATCTTTTTCTCGTAGTTCGCACACTCGACACCGGGATCTGATGTTTCGCCATTGAGTGACTCCCGCAAAGCGGGCGGAGTTTTTACTTTGGAATAAAAGTGGTGGTTCAGATAAGTGCGAAAGCTTTTTTCCTCGAACTTCGGGTCCAGGGGATAATACTCGTCCAATTGAAAGCAATGCCATGTTGAAACTTTGAGCTGTTTCGCATGTTGAGTCACCAGCTCATAAAAGGGAACCATGGTGTTTCCTGTGGGGAGCGCCAATACGGGACTCCGGGGTGCTGCCTGCAGGGCTTCAATCTCTGCGCTCAGGCGATGGATCAGATTGAGATACAATTCGGTTTTTGTCTCATAGCGCAGGATTTCGGGGCTCATGGATTGGACTTCAGCCTAACACACATGGTAGGCCTGTCCAAATATGAAGAGTTTGCAAGAGACCTATGCTCCCAATAGCATTTGCTTTGGTTGCGGCCCGAAAAATGAAAAGGGGCTGAGGATTCGCAGTATGATCGGAGAAGCTGGCGACGTCGTCGCCGATTTTATGCCCGAGAAGCACCATGAGGCATTCCCCGGCATGATCAACGGCGGAATCATTGGATCCCTTTTGGATTGCCATTCCAATTGGACGGCCGCCTATGCACTCATGAAGCAGGCGAATGCAGATGCGCCTCCGTGCACTGTAACTGCGGATTTTCATGTGAAACTACGAGCGCCGACCCCATCCTCGCAGAAGATCAGGCTTCGGGCCAAGGTCGCGAGTCTTGATCAGGATCGGGCAAAAATCGAGGCGCAGTGTTTTACGATTGGTGCGGACGGTGTGGAAAAACTTACGGCGACTTGCAGTGGGACTTTTGTTGCAGTGAAGGAAGGCCATCCGGCCTATCACAGGTGGGGCTGAAATCATGAAAATTGTATCGTGGAATGTGAACGGCTATCGCGCAATTCTCGGAAAAGGGTTCCAAAAATGGTTTCATGCCCAGGACGCCGATGTCATTGGCCTGCAGGAAGTAAAGGCTCACAAAGAGGCTGTTGATCCGAAGGCGATCGAGTATGATGGGTATGAGTGCTTCTGGCATGCCGCCAAGAAACCCGGATACAGCGGAACTGCGGTTTGGACCCGGGTGAAACCGGTTTCCTATCAGGAAGGGTTTGGAAATCCGAAATTTGATGACGAGGGTAGGACTCAGATTCTGGAATTCAAGGATTTTTATCTGCTCAATTGTTACTTTCCGAATTCCCAGGATGAGCGGGCACGGCTTCCATACAAGCTTGAGTTTTGCGAGGAGGTGCTGAAATTTTGCGTGAAGGCGCAAAAAGCGGGCAAAGGCGTGATCGTCCAAGGGGATTTGAATGTGGCGCACACAGAGCTCGACATCAAGAATGCAAAAAGCAATGTTGATTCGCCCGGGTTTTATATCGAAGAACGAAACTGGATGACGGAGTTTTTAAAACACGGGATGCGGGATGTGTTCCGGGAGCGGCACCCCGGAGAGACCGGGTTGTATACCTGGTGGAGTTACCGTGCGAATGCGCGTGCGAATAACACAGGCTGGCGGATTGACTATCATGTGGTGAGCTCAAACCTGGTAGAGCGGGTGAAGGGTGTGGATCACCAGAGGAGCGTATTCGGATCCGATCATTGTCCGGTCTGGATCGAGCTCAAGTGAGTTTCACAAAACTCAGATAGTGTTTTAGTTCTCCGATGGATTCCTGAAGGTCTCCAAGAGCCCGGTGCGCATTTTTCTTTTCGTATTTGATCTGATAGCGTTCGCGGAACACTTCCTTAAAGGAGCTTACGTCCACCATTCGGTAGTGAAGCTCCCGGGCGAGTGCTGGTAAATGAGAATCGATGAATCGGCGATCGTTGTGGATGGAGTTCCCTGCAAGCACCGCCCCGTCCTTCCCTTGCTTTTCTCCAAAATGGGACTTTACCCAAGCAACGAGCTCGGTTTCTACGGTTTCCTGCTTCCATCCGGAGCGGACCAGGTCGGTGAGGCCGCTTTTTCCATGATGTTCTTTGCACCAGTCGTTCATGGATTCGAGCACCGAGTCGGGCTGGTACACGATATAATGCTTTTCGGCCACCGAATTGAGTTCGTAATCGGTGATGATTGCAGCAATCTCAAGGATTTTATCGGTCTTTTCATCGAGCCCCGTCATTTCGAGGTCCATCCAAAGTAGTAGTTTCTTAGCCATAATGAGTTGCGCGAGCATAGTCCAAAGATCAGGAAAATTAAAGCGTTTCCCGGTTGCTTAAAGCCCTTCTGTCGGGTAATGATATGGCATCCGAAATTTTTAATTCCCAGATGATTTCCGATCTCGTTTCGGGGCGGAATGAGTTTGTTTGAATGCCACAGTAAGGAGCAAAAAATGGCTGAAGATACATCCAAAGTACCCATCGAGATGGTGAGAAACATCGGGATTTCCGCACACATCGATTCAGGAAAAACCACCCTCTCCGAGCGGATCCTTTTCTACACTTCCAAGATTCACGCAATCCACGAAGTAAAAGGAAAAGATCAGGTCGGCGCCACCATGGACTTCATGGAACTTGAGCGCGAAAAAGGGATCACCATTCAGTCTGCAGCAACGTATTGCATGTGGAAGGGATTCAACATCAACTTGATCGATACTCCGGGCCACGTGGATTTCACAATCGAAGTGGAACGCGCACTTCGCGTTTTGGACGGCGCGGTTCTCGTTCTTTGCTCGGTTGCGGGTGTTCAATCCCAGTCGATCACGGTTGACCGCCAGATGAAACGGTATAAAGTTCCTCGCCTTTGCTTTGTAAACAAAATGGACCGCGCAGGCGCGAACCCTTTCCGTGGAATTCAGATGCTTCGCGAGAAGCTCCGCCACAATGCTCATCTTGTGATGTACCCAATCGGAGCGGAAGATCAGTTCCAGGGTGTGGTTGACCTCGTTCAGATGAAGGCCTTCTACTTTGATGGTGACAACGGCGAGAACATCCGCGAAGAAGCCATTCCTGCAGACATCAAAGCGGAATGCGACAAATATCGTGAGGAGCTCATCTCAGCAGCCGCTGAGTTTGATGAAGTGGTTGGTGAGAAGTACCTTGGTGGCGAAGAAATCAGCGTGGCTGAGCTTCGTGAAGCAATCCGTAAAGGAACCCTTTCTCTTCAGCTCACGCCTGTTTTCGTAGGTTCTGCTTACAAGAACAAAGGGGTACAGCTCCTTCTGGATGGCGTGACCTATTACCTTCCAAATCCAAGCGAGAAAGAAAACATCGCGCTTGACCAACGCAATAACGAAGCTGAAATCACTTTGAAGTCGGATTCAAATCTTCCGTTTGTCGGCCTTGCCTTCAAACTTGAAGACGGACGTTACGGTCAGCTCACTTACATGCGCGTTTATCAGGGACAGCTGAAAAAAGGTGAATTCATCGTGAACTCCACCAATGAAAAGCGCGTAAAGGTTCCTCGGATCGTGCGGATGCACGCAAACGAGATGAACGACGTCGAGACTGCAAAAGCGGGTGACATCGTGGCCCTCTTTGGGGTGGAGTGTTCTTCCGGGGATACCTTCACCGATGGAACCATCAAGTACTCCATGACTTCGATGTTCGTTCCGGATGCGGTGATTTCTTTGTCGGTACAGCCAAAGGACAAGTCCGGCGAAACCAACTTCTCAAAGGCGCTCAACCGCTTTACCAAAGAAGATCCGACTTTCCGTGTTCACCGGGATGAAGAGTCCAATCAGACCATCATCAGCGGGATGGGCGAACTCCACCTTGAGATTTACTGCGAACGAATGAAGCGCGAGTATAACTGCGAAGTGGTGGTGGGCAAGCCTCAGGTTGCGTATCGCGAGACCATTCAGGCGAAGGGTGCCTTCAACTACACCCACAAGAAGCAAACCGGTGGTAGCGGTCAGTTCGGTCGGGTTGCAGGATACATTGAGCCGCTTCCATCGGATGCAGTGCTTCAATACGAGTTTGTGGATGAAATCACTGGTGGTGTGATCCCTCGGAATTTCATTCCTGCCGTGGACAAGGGCTTCAAAGAAGCCATCAAAGAAGGTCGTTTGATCGGGTTCCCGATTGTCGGCGTTCGTTGCGTGATCAACGATGGTGCATACCATGCGGTTGACTCCTCGGAGCAGGCGTTCAAAACCGCAGCTCTGATGGCATTCCGTGAAGGATATGAGCGCGCGACTCCAGTGGTCCTTGAGCCAATCATGAAGCTTGAAGTTTCCGCTCCGGAGGAATTCCAAGGCTCGGTGATGGGCCAAGTGAACCAGCGTCGGGGTGTGATTGTGAATTCAGGCACATCCGATGGGTACTGTGTGATCGAAGCCGAAGTTCCGCTTTCGGAAATGTTCGGGTACTCCACAGACCTTCGTTCCGCAACGCAGGGAAAGGGAGAATTCTCGATGGAATTCCAGAAGTATTCTCCAGCTCCACGCAACGTGCAGGATGAGCTTGTGAAGAAGTATCAGGAGAAGAAAGCGAAAGAAGCTTCCGGAAAATAATCCGATCTTGGTAAAAACTTCAGGCCCCGGAGGCGCACGCGCCCCCGGGGCCTTTTTATTTTTTGGGATGAGTGATACCTTCAAGCCATGAAAATTCTTCTGACCGGAGCAACGGGCCTGATCGGCCGTGAAGTGGGAAAACAACTGAGCGA
>CANGWP010000106.1 GCA_947457605.1 Bdellovibrionales bacterium
CCGACACAAAGAAAACCACGGAACCGGAATAAGCATGAGTGATCAGATTTCGAAGGCCTCCCTGGTCAAACGCCATGGCCTTGGAGGAAATCACCACGAGAACCGTCTTTACCCCGGAAAAAGGGGCTTCTGCGTGACTCATTTCAAATCGCTCCCAATTCCATCAAATCCGCAAGAACTTGTTCCACATGCCCCGTCACGGAAACCTTCGGATACACTTTTGCAATTTTCCCCGCGGAATCGATGACGAAGGTGGAACGCTCGATTCCCATGTACTTGCGCCCATACATGCTCTTTTCCTTCCACACGCCGTAGGACTCACAAAGATTTCCCGCCTCATCCGACAAAAGAGCGAAGGGAAGTTGGTACTTGGCCTTGAATTTTTGATGGGATCCGACCGAATCCTTGCTCGCGCCCAGCACCACGACCCCTTTGGCCGAGAGTCGGGCAAAGGAATCCCTGAAATCACAGGACTCCTGCGTGCATCCGGGGGTGTCGTCTTTTGGATAAAAATAAAGGACCACGGTTTTTCCGCGAAACTGCTCAAGACTCACCCACTCGCCCGAATCGATCTGCAGCTTGAAGGTTGGTGCAGGATCCCCGCTTTTCAAAAAAGACTCCACAAGCGCTCCGGATTCAGCCGCCTTGACGGATTTCGCACGCTTTGCGGTTTTCTTGGTCGTAGCCACCTTTTTTTCGGGCTTCCTCGCGGTCTTCGTCGCAGGCTTCTTCGCCACCTTTTTTGGGGTCACTTTCTTCTTAGAAATTTTTTTCGCTACTTTTTTCTTGGCCACGGTTCACTCCTCTCAAAGCTCAAGTGGTCGAAGTGGACTCAGGGGTCGCAACCACCGGAGCCACTTCCGCCGATTCAGGCGCCGCCCCGCTTGCAGACTTGGTTGAAGTCGTCTTCCTCGTCTTTTTTGCAGGGCTTGCCTTTGGCTTGCGCGCAAGACCGACCTTCTCGCCCACTTTTTTCTGGATGAACTCTGCCGCCTCAAGCGCGTTCACGGTCTTTAGGATCTTCTCAAGCTCCTTGCGCTGGGATTCGACAAATTTGCTGAACTTCGCAAGCTCAACCGGGATCGCATTTTGGAGTTTCTTGATCTCGTTTGCTTCCCTGGAAAGAAGAGTCTTTACTTTTTTCATGTCCGTTTCCTTGATCAGACGCTGAATCTCTTGTTTTGAGCTTTCTGCGTACTTCTTCGCTTCCTTCAGGGTTTCCTTGCTCATGAGTCCCTGCAGTTGTTTCTGCTTGGTCTTCAACTGCCCCACCACTTCCTTGAATTTGTTCAAATCAATCTTCTTGCTCATGAGAGTCTCTCCCGCCTGAATCAGGCCCTTCCATTGGTTTTGGCCACCGTTTCAAGGAGGCGTCCTCCTTGAAACGGTGGCTCGAGAAATTAAAATCTGCTGATCACTTCGTTCTTTTCAAAGAAATACGAAATCTCACGATCCGCACTCGTGGTGCTGTCGGATCCGTGAACCGCATTGGCTTCAATGCTGTCTGCAAAATCCTTGCGGATGGTTCCGGGAGCTGCCTTCGCAGGGTCGGTCGCACCCATGATTTCGCGGTTCATGGCGACTGCGTTTTCACCTTCCAGAACCATGAGAAGCACAGGACCACTCGTCATGAAATTCACAAGACTGCCGAAGAAGGGACGCTCTTTGTGCTCAATGTAAAATCCTTCCGCCTTCTCTTTGGAGAGACGGGTGAATTTTGCCGCTGCAATGCGAAGTCCACGGGATTCGAAACGATCCATGATCTTTCCGATGTTGTTCTTCGCTACTGCGTTTGGTTTTACGATACTGAATGTTTTTTCGATTGCCATATACTGCTCCTTTAGCGCTTTAGCGCCTCTTTCATCGTTACGCCCAGGGTTGCAGGGGACCGGGAAATCCGGACTCCCGCCTTTTCCAAGGCTTTGAATTTTTCCTCCGCCGTACCTTTTCCGCCCGAGATGATCGCACCTGCGTGCCCCATCCGCTTGCCCGGAGGTGCAGATGCTCCCCCGATAAAGCCAGCCACGGGTTTTTTCATGTTCTTTTTGATCCACTCGGCCGCTTCTTCTTCTGCGGTTCCGCCAATCTCTCCGATCATGATCACGCCTTCGGTCTCAGGATCATGGTTGAATGCTTCCAGCACATCGATGAAGTTTGTTCCATTCACCGGATCGCCACCGATTCCGACACAAGTGCTTTGGCCGATGCCAAGTTTTGTCAGCTGATGAACCGCTTCGTAGGTGAGGGTTCCGGAGCGGGAAACCACTCCGATCTTTCCAGGCAAATGGATGTGGCCTGGCATGATCCCGATCTTGCATGCGCCCGGAGTGATGATTCCAGGACAGTTCGGACCGATCAGACGAGAGCCCTTTTCCTTCACGTAGCGCTTGGTCGCGATCATGTCGGTGATCGGGATGCCTTCGGTGATGCAAATGACGAGGGGAATTCCCGCATCCGCTGCCTCGCAAATGGAATCCGCAGCGAACGGAGGCGGAACAAAAATCATGGTGGCATTGGCTCCAGTCGCATTGACGGCTTCTGCTACCGTGTTGAATACCGGAAAGCCGTCGACGGTTTGACCGCCTTTGCCGGGAGTCACCCCTCCGACCACCTTCGCTCCACCCACTTTTTCGCCGTATTCATTGCAGCCTTTCGCATGGAAAAGCCCTTGAGACCCTGTGATCCCTTGAACAATCAACTTTGTACTCTTATTTACCCAAATTGCCATGGTTCACCTTCCTTAGCGCGCTGCTGCGACAACTTTTTTTGCTGCATCTTCGAGATCATCGGCCGGAGTGATCTTAAGACCACTCTCGCTTAGGATCTTCTTTCCAAGCTCCACATTCGTACCTTCGAGGCGAACCACAAGGGGCACCTTCAGCTGAAGCTCTTTTGCGGCAGCAATGACGCCTTCCGCGATGACATCACACTTCATGATTCCACCGAAAATGTTCACGAGGATTGCCTTCACTTTCGGATCCTTCAAAATGATCTTGAAGGCTTGAGTGACCTTTTCCTTTGATGCGCCACCACCGACATCGAGGAAGTTCGCTGGCGTTCCGCCGTGAAGCTTGATGATGTCGAGAGTCGCCATTGCAAGCCCTGCCCCATTCACCAAACACCCGATGTTTCCATCGAGCGCAATGTAGGCGAGCTCGTATTTTGAAGCTTCCACATCCTGCGCATTTTCTTCGAGAGTATCGCGCATTTCCACTACGTCCGGATGACGAAAGAGCGCGTTATCGTCAAAATTGATCTTTGCATCAAGTGCAAGAATCTTGTTGTCGCCGGTGACCACCATCGGGTTGATCTCGACCTGCGAGCAATCCATTTTCATGAAGCACTCGTACACACCCTTGAAGAAGTTCACCGCATCTTTATGAAGTTCCGCGGGAAGCCCAAGCGCGTTCGCCAGAGTCCTACCATGATAGGCCATGAAGCCCGTGCCCGGATTGATCACGACCCTGAAAATCTTTTCAGGATGAGTCTCCGCCACTTCTTCGATTTCCATTCCACCCTCAGTGGAGGCCATCATCACCACCTGCGAAAGCGCACGATCCAGCACCACTCCAAGATAGTATTCCTTCTTGATGTCGGAGCCGCCTTCGATCCAGAGCTTGTGGACTTTCTTTCCTTCCGCTCCGGTTTGAGGAGTCACGAGAACCTTGCCCATGATGTTGTTCGCAGCCGTTGGAACATCTGCGATGTTCTTGCAAACCTTCACTCCGCCCGCTTTTCCGCGGCCACCCGCGTGAATCTGGGCTTTCACCACAAACACGGCAGGATTCACCTCTTTTTTGAGCTTTTCCGCAGCCTGCGTCGCCTCGAGCGCCACCTGATCGGCACTTTTGAAGGTAATTCCGTCGCGGGAGCCTTCAATCAGAACCCCTTCGGAAACCGGCACCTTGAAGCGCTTGAGTAAACTTTTTGCCTGATATTCATGAATGTTCATTAGCTGAGCCCCAATCGTTTCATGTCATCCACAAGCCCCTTCACCGCCGCGGCTGATTTTCCGAACATGTCTTTTTCCTCGGCGTTCATTTCCAGCGTTGGAACGCCTTCGAGTCCCTTGGCGCCGAGCTTCGCAAGAACTCCCACAAACAATCCAGTCACTCCGTATTCGCCTTTTAGGTTCACGGCACAAGGAAGAATCCGCTTTTTGTCGCGAACAATCGCCTCCACCATCTGAACCGCAGAAGCCGCAGGCGCATAGTACGCGGAACCGGTTTTCAAAAGCTCCACGATCTCTGCTCCGCCCTTGCGGGTGCGATCCACGATCGCATCGATGCGCTCTTTGGGAAGCATCTGCGTGAGAGGCACTCCACCGACAGAAACATACCTTGGCATTGGAACCATCGTGTCTCCGTGACCACCGAATACGAAAGCCTGAACATCTTCCACGCTCACATTGCATTCCATGGCGATAAAGCTGCGGAAACGGGCGGAATCCAGAACTCCTGCCATTCCGAGCACTCGCTCGCGCGGAAAACCGGTTGCATCCATGGCCACATGGCACATGGCATCGAGCGGATTTGACACCACAATCAATACGCAGTTAGGAGAAAATTTCGCCACATTCTGGGCGCACTCTTTTACGATTTTGGCATTGGTCGCAAGAAGATCATCCCGGCTCATGCCGGGCTTGCGGGGAAGTCCCGCTGTGATCACCACCACGTCGGAATCCTTGGTGAGTGCGTAATCAGAACCGCCCACCACGTTGGAATCAAATCCTTCGACAGGTGAGGCTTCGAACAAATCGAGCGCCTTCCCTTTTGCGGCGTCTCCGTTGATGTCAATGAGCACGACATCTCCGAGCTCCTTGCTTGCTGCCCAGTGAGCGCAGGTTGATCCTACAAATCCAGCACCAATGACGGAAATTTTTGGCCGGCGGTTTGCCATAAATTCTGATCCTTTCTCAAAGTTGAAGATGGAGAGAATCTACACGAAACGCCTTGATCAGATAAGGGATAAACGAAAAAAAGATGAGCCTAACGCGCAGCGCAACCCTGACTCAGCGAAGCAGGTTTACCTGATTCGTGGCGTTTTGAGTGGGCATGCGCCTACTGACGTAACCTACCAGAGATCCGTAAAAAATGATTGCTTTGCCCTCCGAGCCGCGTCCTGCGGCCTCGCTTTCGTCTTTCCTGACTCGCGAGAGTCGGGCAAAACAATCATTTTTAACGGATCTTCGCCGGCACGGCACGCGGGCTCTGCCCCTCAAATCGACCCAAATCCGGACCGTCCTGAGGACGAATCGAATAGTTCGGGTGCTGTGAATGGGCGCTGCATCGTGGCTTTGCACGGTGATCTCTTTGGACTTATGGACATTTAGCCGACTCTTGCGAGGGAGGATTCCCGAAAGCAAGGCCGCAGGACGTGGCTCGGAGGCTAAATGTCCATAAGTCCAAAGAGATCACTTCTTGAAGCTTCGCGTAGCGCCAATTCAAAGCGCCCGGAAGAGCGGAAATCCGATGGATACCCCCGCACTCTTCGCGCTAAAGGTCCCGGTATCGGTGGGCTCCTGCCACTGGATGAAATTAAACTCATAAAAAAGGTTGGAATTCCCGAACCGGATCCAAGAATTGATGTAAGAGCGATTGGAGATCAGAGGATAGAAAAAACCCCCGAAAGTAAAGTTCTGCCGCCGGATCAGAAAATCCCGAAAGCCGATTTCGATTCCCTGGGGGGCACTCATTCGGATGTATTGCTTTCCATCCGAGTGAAAGCTCAGTACATGTGCGCCGAGCAGTAAATTGAAGTTGATTCGTTCATCAATCCCCCGAAACTGCTCGGATACCAAATAAAGGCCGGTATCGACCTCGGGCTTTGCACGAATGGGGAAGGCACTGAAAGAGGCGAGCTTCATTCCCTCACTGAAATAGTATCCGGCATAAATGGTCGGAAAAGCCCGCACCACATTCTGATGCGAATAGGGTCCGATTCCAAGCGAGACCCAGAGTGGATGAAATCGCTCAGGAACAGGAATCTTCAAATCAAAGGAGTCCCCCCCCTTTTCCAGATGATAGACCCCGGACTCAGGATTGAAGGACAGAAGGTGGCTCACGCCATCCGCACTTTCTGAAGCCTCTCCGTTGATCCGAATGGACCGAACGCCCGACTCGGTTTCCCAGCGAAGTTCAAGATCAGAGCGCATCACAAAACCGGTATCTTGCTTGGGATGAACGGTAAGGCAGGAAACATAAACCCAGGAATGATCGAGCTTGGGAGAAGAAATCTGCACCTGGGTCTGACTGCAATTGGAATCCAAGACCACGCCGGGATTCAGAGCGCGCGCATGACGAAAGCGCACTCCAATCGGGCGCGTGGCTTTACCGGATGGCACCAATTGATTGCCGGACTCCCCACTCAGAATGACCGGAACTTCAATCGTATCGGTGGGCGACTGGAATAGCACATCATGGTAGCGAAGCGTGGTTCCGGGCTCCACCTTGATCTTTGCGCGGGCCTTTGGAACCAGGAATCTGCGATCCACCCGCACCCACTCCAAACTCCCGGGCACCCATTCCCATTTCAGATCGGTATCGAGAGCAAAAAAATCCAGATCAAGGTCGTTTGGAGTGAAAATGAACTGATCTGACAATCCGAGGGCGGATCTTGCGAGAAACTGCCCCGGCGGCTGAAAGCTCCCATCGGCCTGAGCCATCGCGCGGCCACCTGAAGTTCCCGCGATGAGCAGCACGCCAAAGGCAGCGGCAACCCTGCGTAGAGCTTTTTGAACTGGCTCCGAAGAATCAGGATGATTCAAGCGGGATGACTGAGAATGCCTAAGAATGATTTGGGGTTGGCCGACTCTCGCGAGTTTGGACTGACGAAAGCGAGGCCGCAGGACGCGGCTCGGAGGCCAAAACAAAATCATTCTTAAGCATTCTCCGATCACACGCATGACCTTGAAATTACTTGCTTGATCACTGAAAGTCCATGACTTAGCTCCGCCTCCGTGATCACGAGCGGTGGCGCGAAGCGAATCGTGTGAACATGGGTCTGCTTTGCCAAAACTCCGTGATCCGCAAGTTCATGGCACAGATCATAGGCGGTTTTTGGATTTCCCTTTTCGTTTTTTCCGTGCGGCTTGATCACAACCGCATTCAAGAGCCCTTTGCCACGCACTTTCTCCACAATCGGGGACTTCAGCGCCTCGATCTCGCTTCTGAAAATCCTGCCGAGCTTCTCGGCCCGCTCTGCGAGCTTTTCCTCAAGAAGCACATCGACCGCGGCTTTTGCAACTGCGCAGGCCAGAGGATTTCCGCCAAAGGTGGAACCATGCTCGCCAGGTCTAATCGTAAGAATCACCTCGTTTGAGGAAAGCACGGCCGAAACAGGAAGAACTCCGCCTGAGAGCGCCTTTCCTAAAATCAAAACATCGGGCTTCACATTTTCGTGATCACAAGCAAGGAGCCGCCCCGTTCTTGCAAGCCCGGTTTGAACCTCATCCGCGATGAAAAGCACGCCTGCACTTTTGCACATGCATGCCGCACATCGGAGATACCCCTCATCCGGAACCACAACTCCCGCCTCACCTTGAATGGGCTCCACCAGAAATCCCGCAACAAATGGGTCTTTCAGTGCCTGCTCGAGCGCCTTCAGATCATTGTAGGGAATGACAATGAAGCCCGGCAAATACGGCCCGAAACC
>CANGWP010000107.1 GCA_947457605.1 Bdellovibrionales bacterium
AACGGGCGAGACATTGAAAAAAGAAGTCAGCTTTGAATCCATGGCAAGACTTAGGGGTGCGGAAGTGAAGGACGTTCTCTCTGTGGGGGGGGAGTTCTACGCGCTTCTCGCACTTGATCGTTTGAGCGCACGGTCCGGTCTGCTTCTTGAAGCGAACCGGATCAAGGCAAAGCTGGAGGCAGGTTTGAGTGCGCTTGAGGAAGGGTATTCGGCCGCGCGCTTCCAGGATGCCCGAAAAGACATGGATCAGCTCCGTGAGTTGGGTTCCGAGGCGTCGGTGCTCGGCATGGCGGCCGTTTTGCCGCTCGACGCACTGGAGTCCCGTTTTGTCAGAACGGAGTCTGCGGTTCGGGAGCGAAATCGAAACTTGAAATTCCGGGTCTCCACGCTAAAGGGGGATGAAAGGTTTGCAAGGGATCTTGAGATTTGCATCCAGGATCAGGGAGGAACGATTGTGACTTCCGATTCCGCGCAGGATGGAGCAGGGCAGATCCAGGTAGCCCTGCTCGAGCAGCCCCAGCATCTTGAGATTGCGGGCTGGGTAAAGATCAAGTTCGAGCTTACGGCAAATCTCATTCGTCCGGAGGGCAAAAGCATCCGGATCAAGGAGAGTCGGACCGAAACCGCCCGAAGCAAGGAAGCAGCCCTCGAGGCTGCGGCGGAGGATCTTTCAAAACGGATTTGTGAACAGGCCTGGAATCGTCTGGGTGAATTGAAATAAGAAAGGTGGATGTATGAATAAAATCATGGGTATCGTTGGTTTGGGAGTGCTGTTCAGTGCTTGCGGAGGTGCTCCGGTTCGCGAGGTAACGGTGGAAGCGCCGCAATTCAAGGTGACCGATGCGGCTCCGGGAGGTAGGGAAGCATGGCTTGATAATCCGAACTTCTTTGCAAAAAAAGAGGGTCTCGATGTCGAAAATTTCTTCTATTACACCGGGGACGCGCAGAGTGCTGACAAGCGAATGGCCTGCGAGAAGGCCAATGCAGACGCCCTGGATGACATCGCAAAGCAAGTGAGCACCTTTGTGGATAGTGCGATTGCAAGAGCCACAACGGATTCAACAGGATCCGACTCCAGCGGGATCTCGGCCATATCCGCAAGCCAGACCGAATCCTCGAAACTTTCCTCCCAGCTCTCTAAGGCGCTGGTGAGTGGAGTGGAAAAGAACAAGCAGTACTGGGAGCAGAGGGATTTTTCATCCGCCGGAGGGGCGAAGTCCGTGTTCTATTGCTGGGTTCTCGCCAAAGTTTCAAAAAAACAGGTGGACGACCTGATCATGAAGGCCCAGAGCATCCGCTTTAAAAATGATCCCAATTTGCGGGCGAAAGTGGAAGGCAAGCTACAGGACATCGAAAAGCAGTTTGATCGCTACATGGAGAACCGCTAAGCGGAAAAAGGGGAAACAATGAAAACAGCAAATCTACTCACAGTGGCAGGTGCGATGATCGGGTTGCTCGCGGGATGTTCTTCATTCAAGGCACAGCGCGTGGACGAAGCCAAGGCCGACGAGAAGGCCATGGAAATCACGGACAACTGGGTGGATGGAGACACCATCCGTGTGATTTCAGGATCCATGAAGCAGGTCTATGCCCACAAGAGGTTCCTGGAGTTCAAAAATCGATTTGGCTCAAAGCGGATCAAGCTTTTCGTCGGTGAAATCCGGAACAATACCTCGGAATCTTATTTCCCCGTGAAGGATCTTGAGGATGCTTTGCTTGAGCAAATTTCAAATTCTGATGATTTCACTCTCATCGATGCGGCACGCAGGGACTCCTTATTGAAGGAAATCACCTATCAGAACGACGGGATGGTGGATCCGGCCCAAGCAAAGAAGGTCGGGCGACAATCCGGAGCGGATGTCATGATTTTTGGTGACATCAACATGAAGCCGGAAACCCGGGATGGAAAGACGATCAAGACCTACACCGTGAATCTAAGGCTGACTGAGATCCAGTCGTCGGAGGAGATTTGCAGGACGCGCGAGAAGATCAACAAGTTCAGCGAAGGTGGGGCGAAGTGGTAGGTTTGTCGGGAGCAAGGTTTTGGGCTTGCTCCCCGCGGGCCTTTCGCATTTTTCGGATTCTGTCAGGGTTTGGTCTGTTGTGTCTGGTGGGTTGCGCCACCGGGGATTCGGCACGGCTGAAGTCAAGCCGGGAGCATTTTTCAAAGGGTGAGTTTGAACGGGCTGAGGGGGATTTGTATTCCTCCGAAGTCCTGGAGCGCAAAGAGAGTCGATTGCAGCATTTTCTTTGGCTTGCATCGCTGGGCGCGGGTCAGCGTACCTACGAAAAAGTGTTGTATTATTCGGACCGGGCGCGGGAGCTTGCTCTGGAGCTGCGCTCGGATCGTGGTGGATATGATTGGTTGAGTTCGGAATACAAAAGCAATCCCATTGAGTTCTCCTGCCTTCATTACTTTCTTGTGATTTCAAACCTCATCCTGGCTGAAGACGGAGCTTCGCCACAATGGTCGATTCCTGAACTCAAGCTGAAAAACGGAACGATCTTGGTTCCTGCCCAGGATTTTCCCGCTCGGACCTACACACCCAGGGAGATTGCGGAATTTCGAATGCGGGCCCGGGCAGAGCTTAAGGCGTGGAACCAATTCCTGGAGGTCTTGAAACGGACGTATCCGAACCAACCCTTCTATCAGGAGGATTTGTTGGCCCGACTCCTCGGAGCTTTTGTCCACGGGGGTTCAAGTACGTTGCAAGAAAAGAGAACCGGAGAACTTCTGGCATCCGATGGGCTTAGGTTTCTTGATGGGCATCCCGGTCCTTCGATCTTCGACGAGAATGAGTCAGGGCTTCGCGATTTTTTGAAACGTTTGTTGGACAGGGCAAGTTCCTCCAAGAGGGAAAATTCACACGAACGGCTTGTTTTGATTGAGACCGGAGTGATGCCGGAATTGAAGCCCAAGAAGGTCATCGTAGGATTGAGTTCGATTTTCGAACGGGTGGAGGATCCGGTGCTGCGGGCGGAGCTCGAGAGAATTGGATTCCATGTACTGATCCAGTTCGCCCCGGAGTTCGGATTGATCGCATTCAGCGGCGCAGTTGCCGGAGCCATCAGCAGTGGTCCGGACGATGCCCCCAAGTCCCTGAGTGGAGCCATTGATCGGAGTTTCGGGTTTGAGATCTCTTTTCCAGCCATGGAGCCCGGTTCCACTGTTCGGAATCAGAAACTCATTTTGAATGGTGGCGACGGAAAGCGCTTTGAGTTTTCACTTCAACCCATGGGTCCGATTCGGGAGATTCTCTCGCGAGAGTTGTCAAAGCGTCGAGAAAAGGAGTGGTCGGCCAAGGCTGTCAAGATCGGGGTTCAGTACCTATCGATTCTGATTCCTGCCGTTGCGGCCTATCGTGAGGCCACACGAGAGAACAATGTGTTCAAGAAGCTTGCGATTCTTGCCGGATTTTTTATTGCAAAGAAAATGATCGATCGGGCCAATGCTCCGGACCTTCGATCCTGGAGTCTTTTGCCGGAGTTGATTTCAGGGAATCTGTTGAGCATCCCTCCTGGCTCCTATTCCGTGGAGTTCTCCCAGATCAGGGGAGATCTTGAAACAAAGCATTCTTTGGGAGAATGGAAATTGACCGAAAACGGGCCCTTTTTTCTCCACCGAAGAGTTTTCGATTCGGGTGCCAGGGACTTGTAAAAAGGCCTCCGCTCTGACACAATCGCAAGACTTCCAAGGAGCCTCTTATGGTGAAAATTGAAAAAGTTGTTGCGCGCGAAATACTGGATTCACGGGGATTTCCCACCGTCGAGGTGGAGTTGTTTTCCAGTGGCATGAGGGCATCTGCCATCGTTCCTTCCGGAGCCTCGACCGGCGAGGGAGAGGCCCTCGAGCTCCGGGACGGTGATTCCAAGCGCTTCATCGGCAAGGGTGTGCTGAAAGCCGTTCAGAACGTTGAACTTGAAATCGCCCCTGCAATCACAGGCAAGGAGTTCCTACGGCAGTCTGTATTTGATGATCTTTTGAGAAATCTGGATGGAACCCCGAACAAGGCGAAACTTGGCGCCAATGCGATTTTGCCGGTGAGCATGGCCTTCTCAAGGCTTCAGGCCATGGTGATTGCAAAACAAGGTTTTTCCCCTCTGGCGCTCACCGAGAACATTTCCAGCATCTTTGGAAGTCAGGGGGTCACGCTGCCGGTACCACTCATGAACGTATTCAATGGTGGGAAGCATGCAGACAATGGCATTGCCATTCAGGAGTTCATGATTGTTCCGACCGGCTTTTCCCGTTTCTCCGAAGCTTTGCGTGCGGGAGTTGAAGTCTTCCACTCGCTTAAAAAGATTCTCTCCAAAAAAGGTCTCACGACAGCGGTGGGGGATGAAGGGGGTTTTGCTCCAAGGATTTCCGCAGAAGAGGAAGCGGGTCCCGGATCTCACGAAAAAGTTCTTACCCTTTTGCTCGATGCCATTGAATCCGCTGGATATCGTGCAGGGGAGGATATTTTCCTCGCCTTGGATTGCGCCTCGAGTGAGTTTTCCAAAAAGAGTGGGACCGGCGTTCTTTATCAATTCGAGGGTTCTTCCCGAAGCTCGGCAGAAATGGCCCAAATCTACGAGAAGTGGGTTTCCCAATATCCCATTCTTTCGATTGAGGACGGTCTGGCCGAACATGATTGGGAGGGTTGGAAGTTGCTCACTCAAAAAATTGGAAAACAGGTGCAGTTGGTGGGAGATGATCTCTTTGTGACCAATCCCGAATTCCTGAAAAAGGGGGTCGAAAGAGGAGTTGCGAACTCCATTCTGATTAAGCTGAACCAGATCGGAACCGTGACCGAGACACTTGAAGCCATGAAGATGGCGCATCTCGCGAATTACACCACGATCAGTTCGCATCGAAGTGGCGAGAGCGAGGATTGCTTTATTGCAGATCTTGCAGTGGCAACGGATGCAGGCCAAATCAAGACGGGTTCTGCCTCGCGTTCTGACCGACTTGCAAAATACAATCAACTTTTAAGGCTTGAACAAGCCCTGGGGTCCCGTGCTAAATTTAAAGGGAAGGGGTCATTTCAAGTCAGGTGAAACTAAGCAGACGGCTGGATCGCAATCGAATTTGGGGTGCTTTTTTCTTGATTTGGGTGCTCCTTTTCAGTGGGATTCTCGATTTTTGGGTGAAAAGCCCGGGCCTAAAACAGTGGATCAAGGTAAATAGCCAACTCAATGAAAAGCGACTCGAAATTGGCGCGACCGAAGCCAGAACGACCCTGCTTCTTCAGCTTTCCCGCGAGCTTCAATCGAACACAGCGGCTCAAGAACGTGAGATTCGCAAAGTTCTGGGGTACATTGACGAGCAAGAGGCGGTTTTCGAGTTTACTCCCTGATTTTATCCTACTCTCGATTTGACATCCCCTTTCTTTGCGTCACAATAGTAACAGGGGAGGCATCAAGGAACGATGCACATCGGACAAGTGATCTGGTTCAATGATTCCAAGGGATTCGGGTTGATTGAAATCGAGGATGGAAATACTGTTTTCGTCCACTATTCCTCCATTCAAGGTGATGGATTCAAAAGTTTGAAGCAAGGCCAGAAGGTCAGCTTTGATCTTTATGAAGATGAAGCCAAAGGGTATCTGGCCAAAAATGTCACGACTTGCTGATTTCAGGTGAAAAATGAAAACCCCGCTAATCTTCGCATTAGCGGGGTCTCTTGAGAGTTCACTTTGGAGTGAGGAGGAAACGTCAGCTTAGAAGAACGATATTGGACCAATCGCCATTTGCGAGTTGTTCAGGTAAAGATAGACTTGGGCGCTGTAGATTTGCCCCATGCCGTTGAAACCAGAGTTGAAGACCTGATGAACCACGTGGATTGCAACAGATGAAATGCAGACATTGTTATTGAAGCCTTGGTTCGGAAACTGCTGCTGTGAATTCATGTATGCGCCCATGTTCGCCGTTGCGCCGAGAATCTGATATAGAGTGGTTTGGCTCATATTGATTGTCCCGCTCACGAGACCGCCTTGACCTCCGCCCATGGATGCGGTGAGCTGGATCGTGCCGGCAGAGCTTTGAAATGGAGCATATTGAATCATTCCCTGCCCACCCATGCCGCCCATTCCGATTGCGGATTGCCCGTAGGTACCGGGGTGAACGCTCGTGCTTTGACCGTAGGTGATTGGATTGAAACTTACTTGAGGCAGGTTGCCTCCTAGAATGACCGCGCTGGATACGGCAGCGCCCTGGATGGTAAATGGGATCGAACCATTTTGAAGCGGAACGCATCCGCCCTGAAAATTTTGTGGGTTCCCGGTTTGATTGCCCCACTGGTTGTTTCCGTATGGATTGTTAGTGAGGGCGGGCATAACGCTGTTTCCGCAAGCGCTCAAAATAAGCGCTGCCAGAGCCACTCCTAGGTAATTGGTTAAGGTCTTCATAGTCTCTCATTCCTTTCAAAATAATTTGAACTCTCACAGGGAATAGAAGCAAAGAAGATGCCAAAGCAAGACTTGCAAAGTCAATAATTCAAGAGCTTGAAAAAATTGATGTTTTTTAGTGTCGGCAACGCAATCGCTTCGGAAGCGGAGGTTCCCTTCCCGTAGGATTGCCTAAAATTTAGACAGTGTGGTCCAAGAGTTACAGTTTTTGATCCAGAATCGGAAAAACCGAAGCCGCATCGCCATTAATCTTTAAATTACGGCTACTTAAGAACTCCGGACTGTAAATTTTTGATACGTATTTTTGGCCTGAATCGCATAAAATGGTGACAATCCTGTTCCCCGGGCCCATTTTCTTCGCGAGCAGGTAAGCCGCGCAAAGGTTCGCACCCGAAGAAGAGCCGAGAAAAATTCCCTCTTTCTTTACGATGTAGTGAACCATGTTCACAATGACTTGGTCATCCAGTTGGTGGCATTGATCCACCCTGCAGGGTCTCACATTTGCGGTGACTGCCCCTTGGCCGATTCCTTCCGTAATTGAGTCTCCTGGGCTTACCTGAGCCACTCCAGTGTTGAAATAGTTGTTCATGGCAGAGCCCGCAGGATCCACGCACCCGATTTGAATGGCAGGATTCTTTTCTTTTAAAAAGAGAGAAACGCCCGCAAGGGTTCCCCCTGACCCGATCGCGCAGGCAAAACCATTCACTTTGTGATCGGTTTGTTCCCAAATCTCGGGTCCTGAGGTTCGGTAATGAGCCTGGTAATTGGATTCATTCTCAAATTGGTTGATGTAGTATGCGCCCTCTTTTTTTGCCACCTCGCCGGCAATGATTCGGTAGTTTTC
>CANGWP010000108.1 GCA_947457605.1 Bdellovibrionales bacterium
CGATCACCTTTTGTTCGATCGCACTCATCCGAAGTACGCTCGGTCCCACTCCTCCGAGCGCAAGCGAGAAGCTCTGAAACACACCCGATTTCAGTTGATATCGGGCCGCAAAGGTAACTGCTGAAATGTCAAGGTCGCGACGATTGGAGACCTTGTAGAGCTTGTAGCGATGATCCGTCGTCGGAATCTCAAGCCCGATCACCAATTCGTCAGCCGCAAGATCAAGCTTCTTGTAGCCAGGCTTGATGAAGGAATTCATCTCCACCCTGCGCTCGCCGCGCGGGGACGAAAGAATCACCTGTGCCTCGGCTACCCGCAAGAATGGAATTGTATCTGCAATGGGAGATGCGTTCATGAGGTTTCCCACCAAAGTCGCCGAATTCTTGATCTGGGGGGAGGCAAAAATCCTGAGCATTTTTGAGAACTCAGGAAACTCATCCCGAAGGTCCCGCTCCACCTGATGAAGATTCACTCTTGCCCCAACTCGAACTGCATCCTTGCTCTTGGAGAGGGTGTGCAGCTCATCGATTTCCTGTAAAGAGAGAATCCTTGTGAGCGAGAGCTTTCCTTTGTTCGAAACCACTCCTAGATCCGTGGTTCCTGCAGACAATCGAACGGTAGGATCTGCGGCTCGCTCCTGAATCGCCTCCGCAATCGTCAGCGGCAAAAACACCTCTTTTGACCCGCCTCGAATTCGAATGCTCTCCCGTTTCATTGATTCAAGATCTTTTTCGATGCCTTCATCCTGATACAGACTCGAAAGCATCGGAACCTTCACCGGATCAATCGCGACTCCGGCGTCCAGAATCGGCGCATAGCCCGTACACCTGCAAAGATTACCGGTTGTGTAGTTCCGCACCTTTTTTTCATCAGGAGTAAAGCCTTCCCTCTTGGCATCCTCTGCCATAAGCGCCATCGAACAAACAAAACCGGGCGTGCAGTAGCCGCACTGGGAGCCCTGCTTTTCGACCATCGCGGTTTGCACGGGATGGAGACCTTCTTTGGTCTTAAGCCCCTCCACCGTGATGAGATGAGCGCGATGAAGAGAGTACAAATACGCAATGCAGGAATTGATCGATTCATACGGCCCAAGCTTCCCATCCCGCATCCGCGAGACCAGAACCGTACAGGCTCCACAGTCGCCTTCGGCGCACACCACCTTGGTGCCAGTGAGCCCCATCTGATACCGTAGATAGTCCGACACCGTAAGGAATGCCTGATCGCCCCCCACTTCCTGCCGAATTCCGTTTAAGTAAAAAACGATGCTTGATCTCATACGCCTCCACACAGGGCATGACCCCTGAGCCACTCGGTCTCGCCGTCTTTGTAAAACTCTTTCTTCCAAATCGGGGCCCGCTTCTTCAACTCCTCAATCACGTAGCGACAGGCAAGAAACGCCTCACTTCGGTGCGGGGTGAATACCGCAATCATGACACTCAACTCCCCGACCAAAAGCTTGCCCGTCCGGTGACGGATCACGACCGTTCCCGGGGTGGATGCGTTCTCAAGCGCCTCTTCTGCGATCCTCTGGAGCTCGGCTTTTGCAAGCGGCACATAAGCATCATAGGAAACGGCCGTCACCTCGCGCCCGTGGTTTTGCTTTCGAACCATGCCAAAAAACACATCGCATGCGCCGCAATCAGGTCTCACGAAAGAGGAAAAATCAAGAGCGCCACCCTGGATCTCACCCTCGCCGATCTCAATCTCGATTCGATTCATCGTGCTTGCCATCCCTTAGCCTCCACACACCGGAGGCAAGAGAGCCAGATTTTCAACACTCTTGAGCCTTGATTCGGGCTGAAGAATGGAACTCTCATCCGCAAGAGCACAATCCTCCAAAATCGCGGGTTCAAGACCGGAATTCACAGCTGAATAGTGCTTCATCAACTCCCGCTTCAGATCCGCACCCGTCTCGACCTGGACCGGAGCACCAAACTCAATCTGTAAGAATCCATCCTCATTTGAAAAATTTCGAAGCACTCCAAAAACCCTAAGGTTTATTTTCTGTACTTTCATTGCCAAAGCCTTTCCTGAAAAAGATGAAATTCAACCACTTCGCCCGATTGCGCTCCGGTTTCCGGAATCACGGCCCAAGCATTCGCATAAGAAAGCGAGTGAATCATGAAGGAACCTTGACCCGATAGAATCTCCACTCCATATCCACCCTCGGGCAAAAGGGTGGCTTTTGCCTTGAGAAACGTTCGGAGACCGACTGGAGTGGGCGGCAAGGAACCAAGAATGCGCCCTTTCAGAGGCGCAGACTCACTCCCGCAAAACCACTCTCGCAAAAAGGGTGCCAAGAAAAAATCCGCACCCACGACACTTGAAATCGGATTTCCGGGAAGCCCGAGAAGTCGGGAGTTTGGAAAATCCGGAAACTCGGCGAACAGAACCGGTTTCCCGGGCTTGATGGCAACCTTGTGAAACAAAACCCGGCCTCCGTTCTTTACTACCGAAGGCTTTACAAAATCATGAACCCCCATGGAAACGGCTCCGGTGGTCAGGATCAGGTCAAAGCCCTCCTCTAGGGCCACGCGCAAAGCTTCATCAAACTCAATCGGATTCTCGGAGGCCTCATCGCCCATCACTCCTAAATTCCGCACTTCACATCCAAAACTTTTGAGCGCCTCCATCAAATAGGGACCCGTGGAATTTCGAACCGCGCCCTCTGGCACATTTGGCTCCTCAAAGGACACTAGCTCGTTTCCGGTAGTGATGAGTGCAACCCGTGGCTTTTGAAACACAGGAACTCGCGATACACCAAGGGCTGCAAGGCCCAAAATCAACTTTGAATCGACAAGGGTTCCAGGGGAGCAAAGCAAATCCCCGGGCTTGAAATCAGTCCCCCGAAACCGGACAAACTCAGGTTTTGCAGCGCTTGACTCAAACTCGATGATCCTGGCCCCGTTTTCCGCGGGATGAACGCTCACATCCTCGACCTTTACGATTCGATCAAATCCGCCCATGGGCATCGGAGCGCCGGTCATGATTTCCACTACGCGGTTTGAATCGAAAGCGGTGCCCGGGAGATCTCCTGCGATGCTCCTTGCTGCAACCAAGATCCGATTGGTTCCGTCGTGCAGATCCTGTGAACGCACCGCAAATCCATCCATTGCGGAGTTGTCGAAGGCCGGGATGAATTCAGAAGCCCGCACGTCTTCAGCAATCACCCGATTCATCGATTGCAGGAGCGGCACTTCCTCGATCTTCTTTGAACGATTTTTTGCGGATGACTTTAAGATACGTATCGCATCCTGATACGGGATCAAGGGGCTCATGGCACTCATCCCCCCATCACGGAAAAGTTCCGTGCCCCGCCCACTCTGCCCTCTGCCAGAAAATGGGATTTCGGTTTGCCGGGAAGAAGGCCCTGAATCCGCTCCGACAGAGTGAGCGCAAGTTCTTCGGACTGCAAGTACGGACGAAGGGATTCGTCGTGTTCCCCGAAGAGACAAAGCTTGAGTCGCCCAAGGGAGGTCACCCGCAAACGATTGCAGGATTCACAAAACCCCTCCGAGTGCGGGGCAATCAGCCCGATTTTTCCGACAAAATCAGGATGTGAAAATTCTTGTGCCGGTCCTGAAGCGAGGCCCCGATCCAATGCCTTCCATCCCGCTTTCAACAAATGAAGCCTAAGCTCCCCTGCAGACAGATAATTTCGATCCCGATAACTTCCCCGATCCGCGGTCCGCATGAGTTCAATGAAGCGAACAGAGACGGGTCTTGATTTCACATAATTCAAAAAAAGCTCGAGCTCGGAATGCGCGGTATCCCGGTGCAGTACCGCGTTCAGCTTCACACTTTGAAATCCAAGACCAAGCGCCTCTTCGATTCCGGAAAGTACGATCGGCAGTGAATCCCTTCCGCTCAAAGCCCGAAAGCGTTCTTGGTTTAAGCTATCCACACTGACATTGAGATGGGTGAGTCCTGCCAAGCGCAAATCTCGCGCAATCCTTTTCAGGTTCCAGCCATTCGTGGAAAGCGCTCGAATCTCAATCCCCGGAGTTTCACTGGCCGAAGAAACGATCTTCATCAGATCAGGCCTGATCGTGGGTTCCCCACCTGTGATCCTGATTTTTCTGAACCCCGCGGCAGAAACGCCCAAAAACAGATTCTTGATCTCCGGCAGGCTCAGTTCGGGTTCCGTCGGCCTGGAGACGGACCTAAACCCTTCCGGCAGGCAATAAGCGCAGCTGAAGTTGCACCTCTCGGTGATGGACAACCTCAAGTAGTTGAATTTCCGGGCATATGCGTCCGTGAGCATCGATGGGAGCATGCCACAGTCTGCCCACAGTTTGAATTGATTTCGAAGCTCGGGTTTGCGAAGGTAGGAGCGTGAAAAACCTAGGAATTTCAGAGTTTACGATGATCAATGTGGGCGAGAAGTCCGTGACCCGCCGGGAGTGCCTGGCGCGGGGGAGTTTCACGGCGAAGGCCTCCACCATTGATGCGATCAGGACGGGAAGGCTCCCGAAGGGAAATGTTCTGCCTCTTGCCGAGGCCGCAGGCATCCTTGCCGTGAAGAAAACCAGCGAGATTCTCCCTCTTTGTCACCCCCTTCCCGTGGATGCCGCGAGCATCTCCTTTGAATTTGACGAAACCTCGGTCACCGCATTTTGCCGGGTCACAGCCCATGCAAAAACCGGAGTCGAGATGGAAGCCCTAAGCGGTGTCACGGCAGCACTTCTTTGCATTTATGATCTCGCAAAAGGAATCGATCCGGAACTGGAGCTTCACTCCATTCACCTTCTCGAAAAGAGTGGCGGAAAATCCGGAACCTGGACGCGTGGAAGCGCCACACAGGCGCCTCAGGATCGCACCCAGTCTGCAAAACCCAGTTCGTGGAGTGAGGTTCATGTTGCAGTCATTACTCTCAGTGACCGATGTGCACGGGGAGAAGCCGAGGACCGTTCGGGCCCTGCACTTTGCGCGCATTTGAAAACTATCGGAGCAAAGGAAATCAAAAGCGCGATTCTTCCGGATGATGCCGAAGCCTTGCGAAAAGAAGTGATGAAGCTTATCGAATCCGGAACGGAACTGATTCTCACGACAGGGGGAACTGGCGTTGGTCCTCGGGACATCACCCCTGAGACGCTAGAATCCCTACGCGGAAAACTGATTCCGGGATTCGGAGAACTGATTCGCGCGGAAGGACTCAAGAAAACTCCTCTTTCTCCCTTGTCGAGAGCGGAAGCCTATTTGATCCATGGACGCCTTGTGATCTCGCTTCCCGGCAGCCCGAAAGGTGCCATCGAGAGCATTCAGGCCATCACGCACCTGATTCCCCACACCCTTCAAATCCAAAAGGGAGCCTCCCATTCGTGAATCGGACGAGCACAAGGACTCCGCCTGGATTTTTCTTCCGCCTTCCCTCTTCGCAGACCCTCCGGGGCATAGCCGGGGATTTTTTCGGCGCCTTTGCCGATAGCGCGATTCTCCTTCCCCTCTTGATGCTCCTTGCCCGAATGCCGGGGTTTTCACTCCCCGTACTCTTGGGAAGTACGGGAGCGGCCTACCTTCTTGCCGGATGGTTCTTCAGGCTTCCGATGTCCGTACAACCCTTAAAGTCGATCGCCATTGCATCCATCACCATCGGCGCTGGCGCATTTGAAATCAAAGCCGCGGGATTTTTGCTCGGAATTTTTTTTCTGGCTCTATTCCTGTTTCGAAAAAAGGACCTTCCCATTCCGGAACCAGTGGTTCGATCAGTACAAACGGGTCTTGGAATCATGCTTCTGATTCAGGCAAAAACAGCCCTCCCCGCGGATCTGGTGCTTGCGCGCCCTTCGATTCTTCTGTTTGCGATCATCCTTTTGCTCCACTACAGTTTCCGGGTTTCGAGCATCGGATTTTTTGCGGTGTTTTTGTTCCTGAACTCACTGACAAAAGACCACCTGCCTCCGGGAACCCTGATCGTGGATTTTGCCCCACCCTCTTCCGATGATCCGAAACGAAGCGCCTTCCTGATTGCATCCCTTCTGCTTCCGCAACTTGCGCTCACTTCGGCAAATTCGATCAAAGGCGCCCGCCTTGCCATGGAACATTACTTCAAGGACAGGTGCGAGCGGGTTACCATTCCAAGACTCATGCTTTTTGTGGGACTTGGAAACGTAGTCTCAGCCCTTCTTTCTGGTCTGCCTTTTTGCCATGGCGCCGGCGGCATCACCGCTCACGTCAAAGGGGGAGCCACCACCTCGCGGATGAATTGGATCATCGGAGGCATTCTTCTTGGGCTTGCGTTTGTTGTGCACTTTTCCAATCTTGCGGTTCGAGTGGACTCCTTTGCGCTTCCCGCCATCCTCGCGTGTGTGGGACTTTTTCATCTGGAGCTTGCGCGCCCTCTTTTCCGCAGCTGGACGGGGCGACTGCTTCTCCTCTCCTCGATCGGAATCACCCTGTTTACCTCGGATCTCCTTTGGGTCATGGGCATCTCGTTTGGGATCCATTTTCTATCCACACGATTCAAAAAAGGAGCGATTCATGCCTGATCGCTATTTCCGACAGCGAATTCTTCCTGAGATCGGAAACGAAGGACAAGAAGCCATTGAGCGTTCATCTGTGCTGATGGTGGGTTGCGGGGGGCTTGCCTCACCAGTGCTCCAGTATCTTGCGGGGGCCGGAGTGGGCCGAATGGGAATTGTGGATGGGGACCTCGTGGAGGAATCCAACCTTCACCGTCAAACCTTGTTTCGCGAAGACCAGGTCGGAATGCGGAAGGTGGATGCGGCCAAGCAAAACCTGCAAAAGCTTAACTCCACTCTACAGATAGAAACCCATCCGTTGTACCTTGACGAATCCAATGCTGAATCGATCGCCGAAGGCTATGACCTCATCATCGATGGCACGGATCAGTACGAGGCAAAAACGATTTTGAACCAAATTGCGATTCAGGCGAAGAAAACCGTGATTTTCGCAGGGGTCACGGCCTTGGATGCCCAGTGGCTTGTCGTCTCGGGCGAAAAAGACTCCCCTTGCTACCAATGCGTATTTCCCAAGGCTCCGAATCCGCTCATTCAAAATTGCGAAACGGCCGGGGTCTTGGGCCCAATGGTGGGCATCGCTGGATCCCTTCAAGCTCTCGAAGCGCTGAAAATTCTCTCGGGGGTTTCAAAGCCCAAAGGCGACTTTCTCAGTCTTGATGGACGAAATCTTGAGTTCGTGAGGCGTCGGACATCCAAAAACCCCCACTGCC
>CANGWP010000109.1 GCA_947457605.1 Bdellovibrionales bacterium
AGCGCATCCAAGGAACTTCGGGAGGCGGTGGATGCGATCCTTTTGAAACTCAATCCCAGGTCTTTCACCCCGGATCTGGAAATCCACTTTGCCGGTGGAGTTCAGGATCTCATTGATGAACACGAAGCCTTGGTCGAGGACCTCCTTCTTTCGACAGTCCTGGTGACCCTGCTCGTCACCTTTGCCATGCTGATCTATTTCAAGTCTTTCATGGCAACTCTCTCCCTGATCCTTGCACTCCTGATCGGAACTCTGTGGACCTTCGGGGCCGGGTTCTTTCAAGTCGGGTACTTGAACGCCAATTCCGCCTTCATGGCAAGCATCGTGATCGGTAATGGAATCAACTTCGGGATCATTCTTCTCGCCCGCTACCTCGAGGAACGCCGAAAGCAAAAGGAGACCCCTCGCAGCATTTACATTGCAGTCCAAAAAACGATCTCCGCAACGGGCGTTGCAGCCCTGGCAGCAGGACTCGCATACGGCTCGCTCATGCTCACGAGTTTTCGTGGCTTCCGACAGTTCGGAGTGATTGGCCTCACGGGCATGGCCCTTTGCTGGCTTGCGACCTATACATTCATGCCATCCTTCATGATCCTCCTCTATCGTGCGGGATTTTTGCGAAAGCCGATTGGAAAGACAAAATCCGGATTCACGCGGGGGCTGGCATTTTTGGTGAGCCGGAATCCAAAAATGATCCTTGCCGGAACTCTTGCCCTTACCCTGCTTTCTGCCGCAAGCCTTTCCAAAATCAATCCGGGCATCATTGAAACCAATATGAAAAAGCTCCGGAACAAAAAGAGTGCCGAGAGCGGTTCCATGTACTGGGGCGAGTATGTGGACAAGCTTTTTGACCGGTATTTGCTCCCCGTAGTGATTCTTCCCAAAGAAGAAAAGGATGTGCAAACCATCGCAGAAGAAGTGAGGAAAACCAAGGCAAGCGAAGGCAAGAACAGCTTCATTGTGAATGTGAGCACACTCCAGGACTTTGTCCCGAAGAATCAGACGGAAAAGATCAGAGTTTTGAAGCAAATTGACGAGCTTCTTCCGGCCCAACTGCTCCGGCAACTTTCTTCCGAGGAGCGGGAGCTTGCACGCGGGCTCCTGTCCGAGAACTCATTCAAGCGATTCGGGGCGGAAGAGCTTCCGGAACTCGTGCGGGGCAAATTCCGCGAACGGGATGGAACTCTCGGAAAACTCATTCTGATAGAGCCTTCTCTCTCTCCCGAACTTCAAAAAAGTGAAAATCTCATCCATTTTGTGCATTCAGTCCGGGAGTCAGCGGATCGGGTGGTTCCGGGCACTGCAGTCGCCGGGACCCTTCCCGTGACCTCGGATCTTTTTGAGTCGATCGTGAAGGATGGTCCGAAAGCCACTTTCTTTGCATTCATCGCTGTTTTTCTTTTGGTAATTCTACTGTTCCGCGAGGTGCGGACTGTGGCGCTCTGCTCGTTTGCTCTCTTGCTTGGGGTGCTCTGGCTTTTCGGCTACGTTTTGATCTTCGATCAGAAAATCAATTTCCTGAACTTCATTGCACTCCCGATCACCTTCGGAATCGGGGTGGATTACGGAGTGAACGTGTTTCAGCGCTATCGTCTTGAAAAAAGAGGTGGGATTCTACCGGTGTTGGAACAGACAGGAGGCGCAGTACTCCTCGCAAGTTTCACCACAGTTACCGGCTACGGATCGCTGCTCATTGCCAGCAATCAAGCCTTTGTCAGTTTCGGAAAATTGGCGGTATTGGGAGAATTGACCTGTGTGCTTGCGGCAGTAATCTCCCTCCCCGCGCTCTTGTTTCTGCTTGAGCAAAGAAAAAAAGCTCCCATTTCCTAGATTCGCCCTTATCCTGTTGAAAAAGGAGAATGAAATGAGCAATCGAATACTTGGATTTCTTTTGGTTTTGGGGACTCTGTCCGCACTCCCCGCCCAGGCGCTTGAGGTTGGGGCACTTGGAGGTCTCAATTTTTGGGGCTACGGATTTGCCCCTCCCTCCGGCACAACTGCTCCCACCACCAAAACCACTGGCTCACTTGCCTTTGGTGGCTTTGTCAGGGTTGGAATGAATCCCCTTTTGGATCTCGAACTTGACTTGATCTATGCGAAGAAGAAAAACGCCTACACCTCCGGGGCAGGCACAAATGTTTTTGAGACCAGCTCCTACATGGTACCCGTTCTGGTCCGATCGAGCTTCATTCCCGGAAACTTCATCAATGTTGGAGCAGGCGCCTATTATGAAATCGGCACCAGCAACGGGGTAACCGTTAATGGTGTCAATGGTGCTTACTCCGATGCCGGCGTAAAAAGTCATGACATTGGCTTGATCGGGTCAGTGCAAATGAGCCTCCCCGTGATGCCGCTGGTTCGTTTCCTGATTGATGGTAGATACCTTCATGGTTTGAGCGAGCAGCAAAACGATACCGCCACAAATGGAAGCTACAAGAACCGTTCCATTCAGGCGTTCGCCGGAATTTCGGTAGGAATCTGATTTTTTTGCACAAAAAAACCCCCGGAAAGCAAAGTGCTCTCCGGGGGTTTTTCGTTTCCAGACTTTAATCAGCCACCACGTACTCACCCGGAGTCGCAGGAAGCCTTGGCATCTTTTGCTCCGGGAATTTCCCGGTAAGGCTTTCAAGGAACGCCTGGATGTCCTTCACTTCATCATCCTTCAGATCCTTGTTGAGCTGGGTCTTGGCCATCACACGGATCGCCTCATCCAAGGTCTTGACCGCCCCGTTGTGGAAGTACGGTGCCGTAACCGATACGTTTCTCCAGGTAGGAACACGCCACATCCCGCGATCCGCCTCATTTTTGGTTACTTCGAAGCGTCCGCCATCTGCGGTCAGTTTGTACTGGGAATCATATTTGGATCCTGGAAATGTAGGGAACTTCTGAAAAAACGGGGTCCCTTCCGGAAGCATCGGACCTGCGAAATTGGGACCTGAGTGGCACGAAGTACAGCCCACGCTTTGAACGAGCCCCATTCCGCGAACGGCCTGGGCGCTCAGGGCTTTCTTGTCACCTTTCTGATGGCGGTCAAATGCAGAGCCAGGGGTGATCAATGTGCGCTCGTAGGTCGCAATGGCTTTCGCCACATGATCAATCGTGATGTCCGAGTCCTTTGGGAAAGCTTTTTTGAAGGCCGAAACATATTCCGGCATTTTCTTGATCCGCTCGATCACGAGAGCGTGGCTGTCCATGCCCATCTCAATCGGGTTCGTGAGGGGGCCTTTGGCCTGATCCTCAAGACTCTTCGCACGACCATCCCAAAACTGAACCGACATGAAAGCCGAATTCCAAACCGTAGGCGCCGATCGGCCCCCATGCTGACCTTTTACCCCGACCGAGTTCGGACGATTGTCATCCCCTCCAGCCATCACATTGTGACAGCTGTTGCAGGAGATGGTCCCGTCTTTTGAAAGTCTCGGATCAAAATAGAGCTGCTTTCCAAGCTCTACCTTGGCCTGCGTGATTGGATTGTCCGCCGGAACCGGAGGTTTTGCCGGAAGGGCTTCAAAGGCCTGCACGGACTTGAGTCCCGCGACAACCGACAGAGTTGCAAAAAGCAAAAACGGGGTTTTGATGGATATAAATGTTTTCATGATATCAGGTTCTCCGATCCATTGCCGCTTGACCATATGAAAACCGCAATCGTTTGATAAATAAAATCAATGAACGAATCAAGTTTACTCGGCGCGCAAACCACGGCGCTTCTTGATGAATCCTCGAAAAAAGGATAGGGTTCGGAGCATGTCAAAACCTACTGTGATCGGAATCAATGGATGCGGCCGAATCGGCCGTAAAGTACTTCGCCTCGCCTTCAGCCGCCCCTCTATCAAGGTGGCCGCCATCAACGATATGGGCGATCTCCCGACCCTCGTGCATCTCTTGAAGCACGACTCGGTTCACGGAAACTGGAACGCAGACATTCACATTGAAGCCGGAAAAATCGTGATCAACGGCCAAGCCATCAAGGTTTTCTCGGATCGCGACCCTGCCAAGCTTCCCTGGAAAGCGGAAGGCGTGGAGCTCGTTCATGAATGTACCGGGGTTTTCACCGACAAGGCGGATGCCTCCAAACATTTTGAAGGGGGGGCTAAGCGCGTTCTGATTTCCGCACCTTCGAAGGACGCAGATCTTACGGTTTGTTTTGGCGTGAACCACACCAGCTATCAGGCGGACCAACACAAGGTGATTTCAAACGCGTCCTGCACCACAAACTGTCTTGCACCCGCTGCAAAAGTGATCGACGACAATTTCGGAATCGTTCGCGGAACCATGATGACCGTTCACAGCTACACCAACGATCAGCGGATTCTTGATCTTCCCCACAAGGATCTTCGTCGTGCGCGCGCCGCAGCTCTGTCCATGATTCCAACCTCCACCGGAGCCGCAAAAGCGGTAGGCCTTGTGCTCCCTCATTTGAAGGGAAAACTTGACGGACTTTCGATCCGGGTTCCGACTCCAAACGTATCGGTAGTGGATTTCACAGTCGAGGTGAAGAATCAGACCACCAAGGAAGCGGTGAACGCGGCCCTCAAAACTGCATCCGAGACCACGCTCAAAGGAGTCCTTGGCTTCACGACGGAGCCCTTGGTTTCGTGCGACTTCAATGGGGATGTGAGAAGCTCGATCATCGATTCCGAGCTCACCATGGTTCTGGGTGGAAACCTCATCAAGATCATCACTTGGTATGACAATGAATCCGGGTTCTCAAACCGCATGCTGGATGTGACCGAGTATCTCGCCTCCAAAGGAATTTAAGGCCATGCGATTGAAATCCATCCGGGAACTCCCGATCCGGGGAAAACGTTTGTTTCTCCGACTAGACTTCAACGTACCCCTGAGCGCTCCCGACAGCGATGGACACAGGACCGTGACCGATGACACTCGCATTCGCGAGGCGATTCCCACGATTCAATACGCAAGAGAACAGGGCGCAAAGATCATCATTGCCTCCCATCTGGGACGGCCCAAGGGCAAACGTAACGAAGAATTCACTCTGCTGCCGGCCGCTCACCGTCTTTCTGAACTTTTGGGCACGGATGTGACCTTGGTGGATGATTGCATCGGCGAGGGAATTGAACTCAAGACGCGCGGGCTCCAGAACGGCGAAGTGATGGTGCTTGAGAACCTGCGATTCCATGCCGAGGAAGAAGCAAACGATCTGAAGTTCGCGCAAGGACTTGCAAAGCTTTGCGATGTTTATGTGACCGACGCCTTCGGAACGGCACACCGGGAACACGCATCCACCCACAGACTCCCCTCGATCATCCCCGATCGCGGAGCAGGCCTCCTCATCGAAAAGGAAGTGAAGTATTTCAACCAGATCTTGCAAAATCCAGCCGCTCCCTTTTATCTGATCCTGGGAGGAGCCAAAGTAAGCGACAAGATCAAGACCATCGAAGCACTTCTCAAAGGGGTACAAGGCGTGGTGGTGGGTGGCGCCATGGCGTATGCATTCATGAAGGCAAAGGGCGAAAAAATCCCCTCCGAGTGGAAACAACCCGCACCAGAAGATGTGGAAGCCGCAAAATCCATCCTGGCAGAGGCCGAAAAGAAACACATTCCTCTGCTTTTGCCGGAGGACACTGTTTCCGGTTTTGACATCGGTCCAAAAACGATCGAAAAGTATAAGAGTTTCCTCGCTAGCGCCAAGACCATTTTCTGGAACGGGCCTTTGGGCTGGTTTGAAAAGCCGGAATACAGCAAGGGAACCTTTGCGGTTGCGGAAGCACTGGCGCCCTCCTCCGCAATCAAAGTGGTGGGTGGAGGAGACACAGTGTCCGCCATCACTCAGGCCGGAGTCGCTGAAAAATTCGATCACCTGTCTACAGGCGGCGGTGCTGCGCTTGAGTACCTTGAAAACGGATCACTCCCGGGCATTGAAATCCTAAAGGCCCCGTACCGGGCATCGTCTCCGGACCTGCTATGAGCGCAAAACCCCCGATCCTTCTTGCCGGCAATTGGAAAATGAATCATGGCCCTAAGGCTGCCCGCGAGTTTTTGCAAAAGCTCGAGCTCCCGAAGAAGGATCGTGCGCAAGCCCGTCTCTATGTTCCGGCGCTAAGTCTGACATCGGCGATTGCCTCAACCCAGGAGAAAACGCTTCCTCTTCAGATCGGTGCCCAAAACGTACATTATGAGAAATCAGGTGCCTTCACGGGTGAGATTTCAGGCCCGATGCTTTCTGAAATCGGGATCAACCAAGTTCTGATTGGCCACTCGGAACGCCGCCAATTCTTCGGGGAAACCAATGAAAGCGTGCTCTTGAAAACCAAAAGCGCGCTGGAGCAGGGTTTTGAAGTCCTTCTTTGCATCGGCGAACTCCTCTCCGAGCGGGAGGCCGGCAAGACCGAATCCGTTCTCACCGAGCAATTGGTGCATGTGCTTGAAAACCAGGAGTGCAAGACCCATTTTGGCGGACGCCTTCATTTGGCCTATGAACCCGTCTGGGCGATTGGCACCGGTGTCGTAGCAACGCCTGAGCAGGCGCAGTCAGCCCATGGTTTTGTCCGATCGCTCCTCACCAAATCCCTTGGCAGTGAAAAAGCCGAAGACACTCGGATTCTTTACGGAGGAAGCGTCACCCCTTCCAACTTCAAAGAACTTCTGGCATGCCCGGGAATTGATGGGGGCCTTGTGGGAGGCGCCTCTTTGAGGCCGGAATCCTTCCGCGCTCTTTGGGACCTGATTTAGCCGGATTTCCTTTTGCTGAACCCCTTTTTTTGCTATAGTACGAGCACCTATGATTACTTTGATTACCGTGATCCACATTGCAACCATCGTCTTATTGGTGATTTCCGTGCTTCTCCAGTCCGGAAAGGGCGCTGAAATCAGTGCCTCTTTTGGTGGATCAAGCCAAACCGTGTTCGGCAGTTCCGGTGGTCAGAATTTCTTTCAGAAGTTGACTTACACCTTGGCCGGGATCTTCATGGTAACTTCCCTGACGCTTACCATTCTCCCTTCAAAATTGAAGAAGTCAGTTCTCGAAGGGTACACGCCGCCTCCAGCACCTGCAACTGCACCTGCTCCTGAAGCGGGCAAAGTGGAACAAACCACTACTCCTCCCACTCAGGCAACTGAAACCCAGAAGAAATAAGCTATCGAAGATCCTCGATGAATGTGTCTGCATTTGAGCGGCCAATGATGTTGATTGCACC
>CANGWP010000110.1 GCA_947457605.1 Bdellovibrionales bacterium
AATGGCATTGGTCGAAATGCGGATGAGCTTCTTCGCAAGGTTCAGGCGGCACAATTCGTGGCACAGCATACGGGCGAGGTTTGCCCTGCGAAGTGGAAGCCCGGAGCCGCAACGCTTAAGCCCGGAGTGAACCTGGTCGGTAAGATCTAAATAGAATCCTTTTTTCTGGTGGATTACCGGGGTGGAGAGAGCTTTGCTCTCTCCACCTTTTGGCTTTTTGGCGGTGATTTGCGAAAAACATTGTCTCTTTCCCGATCTTGGCGGCTGCGATTTGAAATACATCTGCTTCAATCTCGGATTGCGGGACTGGATGGGGTTCGGAATGTGCCTGGAGCGAAACAAGCGGGATTGAGGTAAGTGGAAAAATCGAAAGTGCTCGATTCATAGGGGGGGGGCTTCTTTGGGTCGAACGGAGGGCATAGGGAAAAACCAAAAAGGTCAACCAAAGAGAGTGCCTATGATGTCGGTTTCCCTTGGGACTCAAAATCTTGCCGGGATGGCCTTGATCCCGTAGGCTTTGCCCATGATGGACCGGATTTTCGAGGTTGCAGGGTTCAAAAGTTATTTGCTGGTAGGCCTCGGAGGCTCCCTGGGGTGCGCGCTTCGCTGGTATCTTTCCCGGAGTTTTTGGCAAAGCGCGGGTGCTTTTCCAAAAAGCACACTCCTTGCCAATGTCCTTGCCGCTTTTGTTCTGGGGATCTCGCTTGGCTGCCATGAGAGATTGCAGGGAAGTGGCGGCTCTGCGCCCTTGTATCTTTTTGCCAGTGTCGGCTTTGCCGGGGGCTTGTCCACCTTTTCGACTTTTGCGTTTGAACTTGTGAATCTCTTGTCAGCGGGAGGTTTCGTAGCCGCATCATTGTCCCTGGTTTTGAACGTGGGGCTTTCGATGGTTTTCGTTCTTGCGGGAAAATTTCTGCTGCAGGTGGCGAGTTCAGGATCAGGGGCCGGATGATGTTTCGATTTGCATTCGTTTTGGCCGCAATCGTATTCTTTTCTGAAGCTCGAGGGAACCCCGCATGCGATTCCACGCTCGGTCAAGGGAGCGGAGTGATGACTTTATCTTCTTGGGTGAAGACAGTGCAGGATCATGATGTGGATCAAGCGGTTGAATGCTTGAAGTCGGCGGGTTTTGAGTGTCTGGATGAACGGCGTGATCTTGAGTCCGCGAGACGATGCGTGGGAAAGATCCCGGGGTATTCGAAAAAGGTCGCGATTTACATTCCGATTCATTATGACAGTACTGAAACCAGTCCCAAAATCATCACGCATTTTCACGGTCACATTGTGGAGCATGATGATTTTACGGGAACCTTGAAACGCTACCATCTGGGAACTGAACTCTATCGGTCCGGTTTGAATCGATTGTTGATCGTTCGGGAAAGCACGGGGAAATGCGATACCTATGCTGCGGAACTTTCCACGCGCGCCCGGTTTGAGGAGTTTCATCAGAATCTTCTTGGTGTCCTGAAGGGTTCCGGGCTTGTGGGTGAGGGAGTCGAGCCAGAGTCGATTCGCCATGAAATTACGGGCCATAGCGGAGCCTATCGTCCAATCGGCGGGATTCTCACCGGATCCCTGAAAGATGAACAAATCGAGAGGGTGGGGCTCTTCGATGCAACTTATTGTTCCGATCCAAGCAGTGCCTCCTGCAATGGACTGAAGGAGTACGCAAAGCGTTTTCCTGGAAGGATCAAGTCTTATTATCTTGAGAATTCTCCTACCGAAAAAGGCTCAGAGAGTCTCTTCCGTCTTCAGGATCGGGTGAAGCTCAGCAGGAAGGACTTTTCCCATTTCACGGTCATGAACGGAAACTATTCGGACTGGATGCGGGACTGAGTTCTTACTCCGCGGGTGGGGTGGACTGAAGAGTTTTCAGTTCTTCAGAGCAGTCTTCGCTTTCGCCGCCTCCCCACGAGGTCCATCGTTTCAAATCCTGATCCATCGATCCCAAGGCTTCAAGCAACTTGGCATGTGCATTTTCAACCCGATCCATCGAAATCACCGGGCTTGTGTAAACATCCGAATGAAGTTCAAAGCCGTCTTCGGTTGGCACAACCGCCTTTTCGAGGTTTTTCATCAGTTTGCTGCTCGCCTCATAGATATCGCCTTTCGAAATCATGGGCTTTGTCATCAAAGGATCATTCGCGTCCAAGCCAAGCTCGGCTAGAAATTGCCTTGTTTCTTCACGAAGGGAGATCATCCCCTTGGCCATGTTGTAAAAGGCGGGCTTTGGTTCCATTTGTTCGAGAATGAAATCAGGAATCGCAGAATACGCGATGAGGGAACTCATGTTTCTTGAGAGATCCCGCTCCTCCTGCCTCTTGATCTGGCAGATCTGGTAGTCGCGGGTGGCCTTGATTCTGGTGGCCGAGTATTCGGCTTGTGCAATGGGGATTTGAAGAAGAAAGGAAACCAGGAGTGCAGGAACGTTTGATTTCATGGGAGATCCTTTGCGGCACGCAAGCGGATGGCATTTATATTGACTTAAATAGTCAAGTTAAAAGCAATGCAAAATTGAGTAGTTTTGTCCCTGTCTCCGATTTTATTGGGTCCGGGGGAGGGATAAAATGCAGGTCCGGCTTGGCACGCATGCTGCTGATGGGAAGGGGACTGTCAGGGAGCCGGGTTCAAGGCCTTGGTGACCTCAGACAAGAGAAGAGGGAGGGCGATGGGTTTTGGGAGTTGCGAGTAAATGAGATGCGAGATTTCGTTTGGGACTTTTCCGTTTCCACAAATCAGAATCCGGCGGGCGTATTCGTGGTTTAGTTGATGGATCTCCTGAATCAACGCGCTTCCGGTCTTGTCAGAAAAAGCAAGATCCATCAGGATCAGATCCGCGCGGGAACCCAAGGCTTTCACAGCATCATTTCCGGAGCCTGCGAGAGTGACGCGAAAAGAGTTCATCTCGAAAAAATCGCGCAAGAGTTCTCTCCAGGATGGATCCGCATCCACAATGAGAAGGGTTGGTTTGGAGGAGGACATTCGGAAAAGGTAATCTCGAAAGCTTCTTTTTGCCGGCGGTTCTCCGGACTTTTTCAATTCTCGCGCGCGGCCTGAAAGTCCGGCAAACCGCCGGTTTGTGAAGTTGGGATTGATATGCTGAATGCAGAGTAAAACTATGCCTGACAATCCAGTGAAAAAAAACGGATCGCACAAGAACGGATCCGGTAAAAACGGATCTAGTAAAAATGGATCAACAAAAAACGGATCTCACAAAAACGGCAAGTCCGAATCCAAAGGGGCGGCTGGACGTTCCGAGCAGATTCTTCTGAAGCAAATCGGATTGCTGGTTCACAAGTGTCTCTTTGAGAAGGAGAAGCCGGTGGAGTGGCTTTCCTTTAAATCAGGAGTTGCCCGTTCCAGCATCCGGGAGATCATCGCCGGCAGAAGCAATACCAGGATTCTCACCTTGAATTCAATCGCGCGCGGTCTTGGGTTTGATGACGTGATTGCAATGTTGGAAAAAGTCCGAGGGAAGAACTGAAATTTCGGTTTTTTGGTTTGAATGGTGGCTCCATCCGGAGTCGAACCGGAACACCCGTAAGGATACACGATTTTGAATCGAGCGCGTCTACCAATTCCGCCACGGAGCCATCGAAAATTGGAACCCCAAGGTAGCAAAGGTGGAACACAGTTGCAAGCAAACTCAGGAGCAAGACCGCCTGTTATGGGCTGATGGAGAAATTCCCTTTCCGATCCAGAGTATGCTTCTTTCCAAGATACAGGCTGTGATGGGAGGTTCCGTGTCCGACAGGAAGTCCCGAGAATACCGGAATTTTGTGTCGCTCTCCCACGGCCCGGAAGATGAAATCCAGTCCCTCAAGCGTGGTGTAGGAGCTTCGAAGAAATCCCAAGGCTTCCTTCGGGGGCGATTGAAGATAGCCTGCTCGCCCCGGTCCCTCAGGCGGCGCCATCCTTAGGCCCGTGGGCACGCTGTCGTTGCACTCGGTAAAATCCCCAAGAACAATTCCCTTGCAACCCTTGAGACCCCCGGCTTGTTCCAAGTGATGCATCATCCGGTTGATCCGGCCCAGGTTTTCCTGAATTTCCTCGAGGAATAGAATTTTTCCGCGGGTCGAGCCCTGGTCCGGGGTTCCAAGAAGCGCGTTCCACACTGCGAGATTTCCACCCACAAGCGGGGCCGTCACCGATTTGAAATCCTTTGGAATGTAGATCGATTCCAGCTCGAAAGATGGCGCTTTCAGTTTTTCCTTTTTTACGGACGCCCGTACCAGATTGAAAAGCCCCTCTTGTTCTGAGGGGGTCAATACGGAAAACGTGCGAAGCGATGGCATTGGTGCATGAAGAGTTTCCCACTGAAAATTGCTTCGATACCATTCCAAAAGAGCCGTGATGTCGCTGAAACCGACGATGGTTTTCTTCTTGAGCCTCCGGCCGCGAAGCGAGCGCTTCCATTGGTTCAAATAGGGGAGCAAATGGGTGGCGCCATAGCCTCCGCGCCCGCACCAGATCACATCCAGATCCGGTCGCATCGAAAACTCGATCAAGGCACGCGCGCGATCTTCATCGCTTGCGGGGTAAAGATAATACTCATTGAGTGCGCTCGGGTGAATCTCCACCAGAAAGCCGAATTTCTTAAGGCATTCGACTCCCATCTCGAACTCGACTTTGGGAATGACGGATGAGGTGGCAACGATTCCAATTCTGATCATTTCAGGCGCTCCCGTAAAACTGCGATGCTTTTGTTGTCCTTTACGGAAACCCATACCAGATCCTCGGCTTCAACGGTATAGGGGGCAAGGGATTCCAGGATTTCCCTCTTTCGTTTTGCACGATCAGACTGGGTCTTCAGTTGATCCGTCTTGGTGAGGACAATCTGAATCGGGATTCCCTTGTGAGCAAAAAACTCGAGCGCCTCGAGGTCCTGCTCGGTCGGCCCATGCCGGCTGTCGAACAAAAGAAGAACACATTCCAGCGCTTTGTCGGCAGAAAAATAGCTATCGAGAAGCCTGACCCATGCGTTCTTTTCGGAGTGAGCCACCTTGGCAAATCCGTAGCCTGGAAGATCTGCCACGATTTTTTTCAAATTTTGCCACAGGAAAAAGTGAATTGCTTTGGTTTTTCCGGGCATTGCGGAAACCCGTGCGATTTTTTGTTCAAGCAAAGCGTTGATGAGCGAGCTTTTTCCGACGTTGGATCTTCCGACAAACGCAATTCGAGGCTCCGACCTGCCGTTCAGAAAGCCACGCTTCAGGAGTGTTGGAATTTGTCCCGGATCCGCAAGGGTGATCAGATACTCTGATGCCATTTGTCCACACTACCACAGGGGAGCGATCTTAAAACTCATCTCTTTTGATTGATTCCATGGCATGTGGATTGCTTGATGGGCCTTCACCATGAATGAACTCTTCGCACAAATCAAAGACCCGGATGGACATCGACGAACCGTAAAATGGAGCAGCTATCCCATAGAGCTCGGAACAGACCTGACCCATCGGAGCCAGCTTCGAGACCCGAAACTCAAGCCCGCAGCGTTTCGAATTGATCGGCACCCGAACCGCGGACCGGTCATGGTCTCTCTTGATTCCGATCTTCTGATCGGGCTTGGGGATTTTCGCGTGCAATCCCTGGAGCTGCCTTTCTTTGTGCCGATCAAGGTGGGCGATACCGAACTCATCTTTACGGAGACCGAAGTCCGGACCCGGGTCCGTGAATCCGCATCCGGAGAACAGGCTTGGCACACGGAATCAGAAAAGGGCCGGCAGATGCTTGATTCTGTGAGGAAGGCGGCGAGGACCCGTCTTTCGATTTATCTCAGTGGTGAAACCGGAACCGGCAAGGAGGTTCTGGCCCGCTGGACCCATCTTTGGTCGGAGCGCGCATCGGGCCCCTTTGTTCCGATCAATTGCGGAGCGGTTGCAGTATCGGTTGCAGAGAGCGAACTCTTTGGGCACGTGAAAGGGGCGTTCACGGGTGCGATCAAAGACCGGCCCGGCGCTCTTTTGCAGGCTCACGGGGGTACGCTTTTTTTGGATGAAGTTGGGGATCTGCCGCTTGAGCTCCAGGTAAAGTTGCTTCGGTTTCTTGAGAGTGGCGAGATCAGGCCTCTTGGCTCGGATCGCGTTCTTCATGCCGACGTGAGGATTGTTTGTGCGACCCATAAGCCACTCAAAACCCTGGTGCAGGAGGGAAAGTTCCGGCAGGATCTTTACTTCAGGCTTGCCTCGATTCCGATCGAGATTCCTTCCCTTCGCACGCGCCCCGAGGACATTCGGGCTCTAGCGATCCGATTTGCGGAGGAGCATGGAAAGACGCTCACTCGCGAGGCAATCTACCGACTTCAGGTCAACTCCTGGCCCGGCAATGTGCGTGAACTCAGGCACGCAATCGAAAGGGCATGTGGCGGCGCGGGGCCGGATCAAGACGTGGTTCATGCCTCGGATTTTGATTTCATGATCGAGGCCGAGGGGACTGCGATTGCAGGTGCGATTCAGGCAAGCGCCACTCTTGAGGCACCCGGAATTTGCACTCTCGATCAGATGGAAAAATTCATGATCTTGCGCGCCCTTCGCGTGGTCAACGGGCGGCGATCTGAGGCCGCGCGCTTGCTTGGGATTGCGCGAAGCACGCTTTTTGTTCGAATGAAATACCATGGAATCAATGGTCCAAGGGCGGCCGAAGCCTGGAGGCTTCACTTGATCGGTGAAAGTTGATGCCGAATGCAGCGCCCTTGCTCATAGAAAAAGGTTCCTTCAAACGGAATTCGGTCGAAAACCAGGGGAAGGAATTTCGCATCCCCCTCCCAAAGGTCAAGGCAAAGAACCCGGGAGAACGGAACAAAATGCAGTGAGCCCTCCGGTTGGAGCGGGTCATTCAGCGGGATTGAGTCCTTTTGGGCCGGGGTAAGCTCGGTTGTGTAAACTGTCACCCACCAATCCTCGGATTTGTGGGCTTTGAAATTTGGAAAGTACAATTGCCCAGTCCACTTCCACTGTGTGCTTTCGGTTTTGCAAGAGGCTTCCTCTTCAAACTCACGAACGGCGGCTTGAAGGGGCGTTTCACCGGGATCAAGCTTCCCGCCGAGGCCGTTCCATTTTCCCGGCATGCCGTCTTTGCCGCGGGCGTTCAGCATCAGGACTTCATTTTCTGAAAAAGCATAGAGAAGAACC
>CANGWP010000111.1 GCA_947457605.1 Bdellovibrionales bacterium
AAGGTTGATCTGGTGATTGATTTTACCGAACCCGGTGCAAGGCAGTCGAAGTTTTTTGCGTTTGGGATGCGGGGAAGAGGTAAATTTGTAGTAGGCCGCAAGGCTGGCTTGTTCTTTCGGAAATCCAGATACGACCGGGTTTATGACTCGGGCGCGGATGAGAATTGTCCGAAAGATTATCTGGAGGGTGAGGCCTGGGCACAGAAGCGTGTGCTTGAGCTTGCCGGCATCCAGGTGGTTCGTCACGGGGGGGTGACGCGGGATCTTTCCAAGGAGATCGCATCCACGCTTCCTCCGATGCAGAACCGATGAACGATGAAAACCCGCATTGAATGGTTCCTTGAGAAAATCTGGTCGATTCTGATTTCGCTGAAGCTTGCGGTGCTCGTGATCGCATCTCTTGCGATCACCCTCTCTGCGGCTACCATTCTGGAGTCCAAATATGACACGCGGACCGCCCAGTACTTTGTGTATCGCGCAGGCTGGTTCTATGCGCTGTTGAGTTTGCTTGGGCTCAATATTCTGGCGGTAGCGCTCAGTCGGCTTCCTTGGAAAAAGAAGCACATTCCATTTCTGATGGCACATGCGGGGATTCTGATGATCCTGACCGGTTCCTGGCTCACCTATGTTTCGGGTGTGGATGGTTCGATCCGCATCGGTGAGGGTGAAGTGAGTTCCACAGTGGAGCTCGACCAGTTCACTCTGGTCATGCGGGATGGTGAGGCGACCCGGACTGCCGATTTTCCGTGGGTGCCTGAGATGATCGCCCGGAAGTTCGAACCGATGGAATTGCCGGAGATGAAGATCCGGATCGAGAGGCTCATCTCGGACGCAGAGCCCAGAGTTCGATTTTTGCCCTCAACAGACGCCCAAGCCGCAGCTCCTGCGGTAAAAATCAAGATTCTCGGTGCACCCATGGGGGGTACTCCTGAGTTCTGGCTTTGGTCCGGAGCTCCGGCCTGGGCCTCCCAGAGCATGGGCCTTGCGCGATTCTTGATTCGAAAGGAATCCCAGAAGGATCTGGCGGCCGTTCCCGGTGCCGGACCCCAGGCGCGATTGGATTTCGTAGTGACAAACCAGGGAAAGCTCCGCTTTGAGGCAACTTCGATTCGCGGTGAAAAAAAGAGCGGCTTGATTGATCTGGCGAAGCTTGAGCAAAAAGAGGATCCCGTCATCATTGATCCGGGCTGGAGGATGCCGATTCGGATCGAGTTGAAATCATTTTTGCCTTTGGCCGTGAATCAAACCGATTACATCCAAAAAAAGAAGAGCGCCGGCATGGGTTCTTCCCAACCCCAGCCTGCCATGCAGATTTCTCTTCTGCGGAGGCCGGATTCAAAGCTGTGGCTTGGCCTTGGCGATCGCGCGGATTTCACTGACGAAACGGGGCTTCCGATCTCCATCGGATATTATCCAAAGCAGGTGTTTCTCCCGTACGGAATCCGGCTTAAAAAGTTCGAGATGACCCACAACCCGGGCACCATGGATCCTGCAAGTTATTCCTCGTACGTGCAGGTGGTTCCGGGACTTAAGAAGAATGAGGCGGAGCTCGATGCCCTCCCGGTTCATCACATTACGATGAACGAACCTCTTCCGATGGAAAACTATACGTTCTATCAGGCAAGTTACATCCCCGATCAGCCGCGCCCGACCGTTACCATACTTTCCGTGAATCATGATCCAGGGCGGTTTCTCAAATATTCGGGTTCGATCCTGCTTATCCTTGGATCTGTAATGCTGTATCTCTCCAAAGTCATTCAAAAGCGAAAAAAGGAGCCGGTTCGTGCGTAGTGGAATTTTGATTTTGTCCTTGTCCCTTTTGTCTTTCATCGTGGGAAGTGGAGTCCGGGCCGCTGGTGCGCTCGATGCCTTGCCGGGGATCCGTCTCAATGATCTGAGACTCATGCCGACTCAGAGCGGGGGGAGGCTGAAACCCTTTGATGAGTTTGCCCGCGAAAACCTGCTTGCGATCACAGGATCAAGAACCTTCGGGAATCTGGACCCGAGCGAGACCCTGCTTTCGATGATGGTGAGTTCTAAGGAGTGGTCCGAAGTAAAGATGATCCGAATCTCGGTGCCAGAGGTGAATCAGCAGCTTCTTTTGGATTCCGGGCGCAAGTTTTTCTCCGCCGCCGAGCTTCTTGCCAGCAATGCGTTTCTCCAATACTCGGAAAGCATCCAGTCCAATGGAACTGCTGGCGAGCAGGTGACCGACACGGGTGTCAATGCCGTGAGTGGAAAAGCGGATCCGAGGTCAGAAGAGCTGAAGCGTGTGGTGGACCGGGTTGCCCGCTTTCAGGCGATCGTTACAGGACGGATGTGGGCGGTGACGCCTGCGCGCGATTCCGCGGGAATCGAAAAGTGGAAAACGGTGGCAGAGGGGATGATGGAGTCATCTCCCCAGTCACAGGAAATCTTTGGAGTGCTCAAAAACTACCTCGATCGAAATGCGGATGGAGTGAATCAGGGACTTGCGCGTGCCCGTCTTGCCATCGAGGGAGGCGTTCAAAATTTTGATCAGCACAAGAACAAGATTCTGGCCGAGACCTTTTACAACCGGCTCAGGCCCTTTTTGCAGGCCATGATTTTCTATTTGATCGCAGGGATCTTCTGGCTCTTTGCCGGAGCGCATGCGTTTCCACGGATTCTTTCAAAATTCCTGACCATTTGTGCGGTGACCATGCATGCCTTGGGATTTGCACTTCGGTGCTATGTTGCAGGCCGGCCTCCGGTGACCAACATGTATGAGTCCATCATCTGGGTATCCCTTGGAGTGATGGTGTTTGCGGTGCTGCTGTTTTTGAAGAACCGGCAGAATGTGCTCATGACCACGGCGACCTTTCTTGCAGGTCTTTCGCTCTTTGCCGCAGATGCAGCGCCCATGGTGATGGACCCGACCATTAGGCCCCTTGTGCCTGTGCTTCGAAGCAATTACTGGCTTACGATCCACGTTCTGACGATCACGCTCAGCTACGGGGCCTTCATGCTTGCGATGGGGATCGCAAACGTTGCGCTTTATTGGTTCTATGAGATTTCCAAAAAAGGTGAGACGCGCACGATTTCAGAAAGAATTGCACTGCTCAACCAACTCGCGTATCGGGCGCTCATGTTCGGAACGGTTCTTCTGGCAGCAGGAACGATCTTGGGCGGAGTATGGGCGGATTACTCGTGGGGCCGGTTCTGGGGATGGGATCCAAAAGAGGTTTGGGCCTTGATTGCGCTTCTTTCGTACATGGCGGTTCTTCATGGCCGCTACACCGGTTGGGTCGGGAAGTTCGCCTTTCCCCTTTGGACCGTGATCTGCTTTTCGACCGTGGTCATGGCCTGGTATGGCGTGAACTTTGTGCTTGGAGTAGGGCTTCATTCGTACGGATTTTCAACGGGCGGTCAGGCCTTCGTGTTCGGGTTCTTGCTCCTTCAGACCACCTTTTGTTTGTGGGTCGCTTATCATCACCAAAAGCTGAAGAAATCGACGCCGGCGGGGCAGGCGGGGTAAGGCGCACGCAATGGCCTTGATTTCGGATTTTCTTGCGGATTTAAAGGGGATTCAGGGGCAGTTCCGCGGGGAAGTGGAGTTTGATTCGCCTTTGTCGAAGGTCGTCTATTATCGGATCGGGGGGCAGGCCTCCGTCATGATCACCCCTCGTGCGTTTTCCGATCTGGAACTCCTGCATGGGGCTTTGCGACGCCATCCGGTTCCCTTTTTTGTGATGGGCTGGGGGTCGAATCTCTTGTTCCCGGATCATGGGTTTCAGGGCCTCATGATTCGAATGAAGCACCTCTTTACCGAAGTTGAAGAGATTGCAGAGGGACGGCTTCGGGTCGGAGCTTCGGTGGGCGCAAATGTGTTGCTGAAAATTGCCTCCGAAAAAGGATACGGAGGCCTTCATCGCTTTACCGGAATCCCTGGTTCTGTTGGGGGCATGGTTGCCATGAATGCCGGCACCCATGAAGGGGAAATGAGCGATGTGATTTTGCGATCCGAATGGGTGAATTTGACCCAAGACGCGGATTCGCTGCAGATTCACTCCAGGGTTCACGGAGTGGGGGATTTTTCGTATCGACGAAATCATTTTTTGCAGCCTCATGATCTTCTGACCCACGTCGAGCTTCGATATGAAAGGTCTGATTCGAAAACGGTCAAAGCCAAAATCGATGAGCTCTATCAGCGAAGAAAGGCAAGTCAGCCCGTGGAGTACCCATCTTGCGGGAGTGTGTTCATGAACCCGAAGGCCCACGGGCTCCGGGCGTGGGAAGTGGTCGAGAAGCTTGGGCTTCGCGGTCACCAAATCGGAAACGCACAAGTCTCGGAAAAACATCCGAACTTCATCGTGAATCTCGGAGGCGCGACATCTTCGGATGTGCGCGCGCTCATCGATCTGATCAAGAGCCGTGCTCTGTCAGAACTTGGAATCGAACTTCATGAGGAAGTGAGGATTCTTTCGTGATCCGGAGCGGGGGAGTTTTTTATCACCTGCGTGCTCTGCGATTTAAAAATGCGCTTTGGAGCGGCCATCAAAGCAGCGTTGCTTCCTTTCTAGACGCCTGGAATCCCAAAGCAAAGGACCTTACCTTGATAGGGCCTTCTGCGGGCTATTCCCTGCCGACAGGGTTTTTAACCCGCTTTGAAACCGTTTACGCCTACGAGCCTGACCCGTGGGCGCGGATGATTTTTGAGCGGATTCATGGGGTCCGTCCGGTTTGGAAAAAAACCGGGTTTCGGTTTTTAGGGGCTGATCCGATCGGGCAATTGCCAAAGGATCAGTCAGCTGTTTTGTTTTGCAATGTCTTGGGCCAAATCGGGATTCCAAGCACCCACAGGCTTAAGAAAAGCCTTGAGACCCATCTTAAGGATCGCGAGTGGGCGTCGTACCATGATGCCCTTTCGGGCAATGACATTGATTTTGACCTGGAGGACGCGCGTCCGGAGAAGGCGCTGCTTCCGAAGTTGAAGGAATGGATCTATGTCCGGAGTCCAAGGTCAGGCAGCATCGAAGTGAATGCCCACCATGCGCCGGATTTGTTTGATGGAAATTCAGGGAGCTACCGCTACTGGCAGTGGCGGATCACGCCCAGGCAAACGCATTTGATCGAGGGTGTGTTTCAAAACCATTTGAAAAAGGCCCTTTGATCATTCGAATTTGATTCAACTCTGAGCCCTGCGCCTTGATGTGTCTTTTTGGACATGGTGAGGAATCTTCGTGCCAGGATTCCATCGAGGCACGGAAACAATCAAAAATGACACATCTGGATAAACCTTTTTGAATTAGAGACACTGATTCCCAAGGAGAAATAAAATATGGAACGTATGCGGATTTATTTACTGAGTTCACTTCTGGTTGGCTGGTTTGCTTACCTGCCTCCGGGGGAGGCCGCGGGTTGGGAGATCGTTACTGAGTTTGATGCCAAGTCAATCGCCTCAGCCTGTGTTTATCGCGATCGCGGTGCTTCGGTCTGTTTTGGGAATCCGGAGGGGAGGTCGGATTCAACCTTGAACCGGCATCGACTGGAGCGTCCCCTCGTGGATCCTTCCTGCCAATACCGGGTTCATGTGAAACACCTGAATTCCATGATCAATACACCCGCAAATCGTGGCAAACCGGAGATGAGGGAGCGAATCTACACGGCTTCCGCAATCGAGTCGGTGGACCTCGGTCTCACGGTTCACAATCAGATCTCGGTTCCGGTACAAGAGTACCTGCAAGATCACAGGCTATCGATTACCACGGTGGGAAGGAGATCGGCTGCGGGCTACCTTGAGGAATCCGCAACCTTCCATCTCTTTCTGGATCCGCGGGCCAATTCCGTTCCAAGGACCCGGGATGAGGCGAGGAACCTTCTTTTTTCATATTTCGACCGCATAGTGGTGGAGCGATTCTGCGAGACGGTTTCCAGCGAGCTAAATCTGTAACCGCGCACTCAAGTCCGGTCTGGATCTTTCCGATCAGTCCAAGGCATGGCCCGACCGCTTCTCAAAAAACTCGAGTTTCTCGGGCTTCTGGCTCTCACTGTTCTCATTCCGATGCGAGCAGTTCCAGGAGCCCGGGACTGCCCCGATGAACTCAGGCATGTTCTTCAGAGCAAGTCATTTCTTCAGCAAAGGCAGTACCGGATCTCCATCCACGGAAAGAACGGGCTTCGCACGACCTGGGGGGAGGGCGACGAGGTCCTTGCCATAAATCGCGCATATCGGAAGATGAAGTTCGAGCATCCTTGGGAGCCCTTTGTTCCGGTTGGAAAAGAATCCTTGGGCGAGAAGAATCCGGAGCTTGTGTTTCTGCTCGATGACATTTGCCATTATCAACTCGATCTTCCCCGTTTTGAGGAAGAGTTCATCGAGGCCTTTCGAAAAAAGCCGAAAGCCCATGACTACGTGAGTTTTTACGAGTCGAGGTTTTCGATTTTCGAGGATGGACTCGCGCATTGGCTGACAGAGCTCCGGAAAACGAATCCTGAGAATGCTCCCGGGATCGAGTCAAGCTACCAAAGGAAAGTAAAGGAGCTTCGGGCAAAGATCAGTGAGTTCCATGCGGATCGCGGTTTTGACCAAGTGAAGAGCGGAGTGGAGGGGTTTCAGAGCAATGTGTTCGGGATGATGGGCGAGCTTTATGCCATTGCCGGAATTCCGAAGGTGAAGACCGCATCCACCTTGCTCTCTGAGATGCCCGAGGTCGTAGCCGCCTTGGAAAAGAAGATGGCCTTGATTCGGGAGAAGGTCCGTGTGGATCCTCCTTTTTTTCAGAAGCTCGAGCAGGAATACCCGAACGTGTTTCAATCCATGGCAATTCAAAATAAGTTCAAGGATATGCCGCTGGTCTCAGTCGAGAAGAAGCTCGACTTCATCCAGCGATGGATCAAGCAAAAAGAAATCGACGTGGTTCGGAGTTCGGAAGGGATCGACACCTGGCTTGAACTGAAAACCAAGAGGCATCCGATGACGGTCGAGGAATTCTCAAAGGATCGAAAGGGTTGGAAGTCTCCGGAGCGTCAAATGCTCGAGGATCGCGAAATTCTCGAATTCCTGGAGCTGAACTCAAAAAT
>CANGWP010000112.1 GCA_947457605.1 Bdellovibrionales bacterium
GAGTGGGTCCGGATCCTAAGATCCTCAACGCAAGCAGAATCCCAAAACGAAACTCTTTTGGATTTCTTCCGAAGCATTTTTTTCCTAAAAACCCATTTCACCGACAACTCAGGCCAGGCATGAAAATCATTTGAATTTTACTCCGATCTCCCAGACACCCTTGGCCCATGGGATTTCGGGATTACAATCATTTCGTCCACTCCCCCGATCACATGAGAATTCTTTCAAAACGGGCAAAAGAAGTAGGAATCCGGACCCAAACCGAGATCAAAGCCGACGGAGCAGTTCTGCGAGAAGGTGGCGTTACTGCACTTCATTTTTTTGAGAAAATTCTAGGACACCGCTGAACGCAAAAACCCCGGAAAGATTTTCTCTTTCCGGGGCTTCTGCAAAGGGTCTAACTGATCAATCCCTCGATCAAGCGTTAAGCTTTATCCAATCCGTTGGACAGACTCGACCGCAACCACACTTAGACTACAGTTCAGTAACATGTGCCTCGTCCGTGAAGCGGGTAATACCAACCGATGTAGTTTAATGGTAACCGAGGTTTCAGCACTGTCAATAAATCGATTCAAAATAAATGAAAAAAAGATTACGAAAGCAAAATCTTAGATCTAACCTCTAAGACCTTATGAACAAAGAGACCGCATCCCTCTGGAGAGGAAGCTCTGAACCCCTTCTAAAGGCCCTCCATATCTTGACCCGGGATGGAAAACTGAACTCGGACTCCAGACGCAAGCTAAAACAGGTCCAACACCTGGTCCAATTGATTGAACCTTACCTGCAAAGGACCCTCGCGATTCGGAGCCACCTTCACGTCACGGACTTCGGAGCCGGAAAGTCCTACCTTGGATTTTTGCTCTACGACCTGGTTCTTCGAGAAATTCCAGACGCCAAACTCACCTCCATCGAACTTCGCGAGGAACTGATCCAAAAATCCATTCAACTCGCAAAAGATTCGGGCTTTGACCGAATGGAATTCATTTCCTCCTCCATTGAAAGTGCGAAACTCAAAAACCCGGTGGATGTGGTCTGCGCGCTTCACGCCTGCGATACCGCGACCGATGATGCGATACTCTTTGGAATCCGCGAAAATGCGCATGCTTTTGCACTGGTCCCTTGCTGCCAGGCGGAAGTTTCAGCGCAACTGGATCAAATTCCAGCCCCTGAAAAATCGCCGCTCTTTCGTCACCCTCTTCACCGACGGGAATTCGGGAGTCATCTCACGAATGTCATTCGCGGACTTTTTTTGAACTCGCTTGGCTACGCAGTTACGGTGACCGAGCTTGTGGGTCTCGAGCACTCGATGAAAAATGAGCTCATTTTAGCCGAAAAAAAATCCACCCCCGAACACCCCGAGAGCCTTAGGGCTAAAGACAGTCTTTCAAAAATCCTCACGGAATACCGGCTTCAGCCGAAGCTGTTGCGCGGGGTCTGATCGTCGCCTGCTAAATCGCGGCCTGTAATCCGACAAACACGTTCCTTCCCGGAAGCGGCGCGATCTCCTTCACGAACGAAATATGATTTCGTGCCTCCACGTCAAAGAGGTTGTTCACACGCAGGAGTGCCCTAAAGAGGCCGAACGATGTGGTGATCGGAACCTCACCCGAAAAATTCACGAAATTGTATCCGCGAGTCGCGCGCTCGTTTGCAGCAACCTGATTTTGCCCCTCGGTACGTTGATATTCGAGTCCTGCGGAAAAGGTTTGATTCCGGTAATTCACACCCAAAGTTCCACGAATCGGAACCATCCTGGGAAGCGCTCCACCGTTTGTGAGATCAAGCCCCCGAACCCAGTCCGCTTTGAAATCAAAATCCCAATTTCCTGAAAAAAGAACCTCTTGCAGGCGGTAGCGGTACTCAAACTCGGCTCCGAACAACCGCGCACGGACCTGGTTGAAATCATAAATTTCAAGACCGCTTCCCGCATCGGTGGTTCCAGTCGGGGAAAGCGCGATGTAGTTCCGGAAATCCTGCAAGAACATGGAGAACCGCGCCTCTTGCGCCTGATCCTTCACTTTCAGGGATGCTTCCAGGCCCACATTCTTTTCGGTACTGAAAGCGCTGTTCCCGCGCTCGAAAATTCCCGTTGCCAGGTGAGCTCCATTTGCAAAAAGCTCTTGGTAGTTTGGTGCGCGTTCGGTGTAGGTGGAGTTTAATCCCACAGTCCACGCGGGACCGGAAGCCACAGGCTCATTCAATGCGACCTGCACCCCGAGAGATGCACTTGGCGCAAAGAACATTTTGTTTGAGCCGGCACCAAAAACATCACTGGTTTCGCTCTCCACACCCGCAGAATCAAGCCGTAAACCAAACGAAGGCTTTACCCGCCCATAGGACTCTTCCCACAATCCGAATCCTGCCAAAGAGGAGTTTTTTGTGGTGGGAAGAAAAGCTTCATCGCCCACCGCACTCAGACGGAAATACTGGTGCTGGGCTCCAAAAACAAAGCTGCCTTTTTTGGCATCAATCCGCGATTCAACTCCTCGATTCCGGAAGATGGTTCCCACTTCGCCATCCTCAATTTCAGCGTGCTCGTACTTCGAGAGCGCGGATTTAAATCGGATGGAATCAAGACCCAAAGTTCCACGCACCTCGCCTGCGGCATCAAGCCTCACGCGGTCCATGTCAATGATCACTGATTTCTCGGCAACCGTTCCATACTCGGACAGATATCCGGAAACGGCGGCTCCGACAAAACCATTTTCAAAGGGTCTGCTGATCCCGATCGCAGCCTGGGATGTGCGGTTCGTACTGTTTCCGACGGTTCCAGACTCCTCTTCCTCGCCCGGGGCAAGGGGATTGGCATCCCGCTCTGCAAGAGTCCGGGCAAGCCCGGGGATGGCATAGTTTTCATTCGATCGGATCGATGCATCCACATGGAGGACAAAATCGCCCAAATTCTGCCGCGCAACCGCGCCAAAGCTCTTTCCTTGATCGACAGAATTGTACGCGGGATTGAGGTCAAAGCGTCCGGCATCAAGTCGCGCTTCCGCGATGCGATTCGTGCGCACATTCACCACCCCGCCCACCGCACTGCTGCCGTACAAAAGCGCGGAAGGCCCACGAAGAATCTCGATGGAATCCACAAGCAAAGGATCAATGGCAACTGCATGATCGGGGCTGGCGCTCGAGGCATCCAGCAAGCCCACTCCGTTTTCGAGCATCCGAACCCGATCTCCATCCAAGCCCCGGATCACAGGACGGCTTGCATTGGGACCGAAGAAGGTCGCAGAGACTCCTGCCTCGCGCGAAAGCGTTTCCCCGAGCGTCGACTTCCGCTTTCGATCAAGCTCGGTACCGCTAACTTTCGTGACGCTTGGGAGTGAATCGAAAGCAGAGCGCTTTCCTGTTTGACCAAGCACGCTGATTTCATCCACCTGAAAATCCTGCTCGGCCGAAATAGCTCTTTCCGGAGCAAAACAAAAAACCAATCCTACCAAGAATCCCTTGTTGAGTTTCATGCCGACGACCTTAATTCAAATGCAAGTGACTTGCATCAAAAAAATCAGCGCTCGATCTTGAAGTGGATGGGAACATGAAGAACAACGTTTTTCGATGAATTGGACTGCGGCAGTGGCGGCAGGGTGCCGATCGCACGAACGGCATCGAGCGCTGCCTCGTTCAATACCTGAAACGCACAGGGCTTTTCAACCTCTGCCCGAATCAGGCGACCATCCGGGGCAATCTCCATCCGGATTTGCACGAGCCCCTCTTGCTCGTTGAACTGGGCTGACTTTGGATACTTCTTTCGAGCATGAAGGCGATTCATGATTTCGGAAAGGTACCTTTGCATCTCGGAACCCGGGCTTTGACCGGCCTCCTGCGCTGAAACCTCTGTGGCGCTTTCGTTTGCCGCGGACTCATCGGAAGGGGCCGATTCATCCTCCTCCCTGACATCGGGTTCCTGATGGGGAATCCCGATGGAGTGAACCACGGAATGGATCACCTTTTTCACTTCTTTCCCAATGCTGATGGATTCAATGGCAATGGGCGGATTTGCGGTCAGTTCCTCATGCGGATGGTACACGAGGAGGGCGATCACCAGGAAAAGGATGCCGTGGAGAAGGAGGCTTCGAGCGAAGGAGGATTTCCATTTTTTCGGCATGAGTGAATGGAAATCATGTTCATCTCGAAATTATTTTGTCAAGAAATCGATTTCAGCGTAGAGTGCCTCCGTGAAATCGCATCACAAAACACAACCCTCCTCTCAGGATGAAATCCGTGCCGCAGGCTTGAAACTTACCCCCGCGCGACTTCATGTTTTGGAGATTCTCAAAAAAGAGCACTGCCTTCTTACAATTGACGAAATCGTCCAGAAACTTTCGCGTTCCCCCTCGAAAACCGCAGACTGGACCACCGTGTACCGGACGCTTCTTTCCTTCGCGGACGCAGGACTCGTGACCCCGACGACTTTGGTTGATGGAGCGCTCCGGTATGAGTACTCACACCCAAGCGAGGACGATCACGCCCACCACCATCATCATGTGAGCTGCAAGAAGTGCGGGAAAATTGAGTCCATCGAGGCCTGTGAAATCGAAAAGATCCAGAAGCAGATCGAGAAGATGGGATTCCGTGAGCTAAGCCATCGATTGGAATTCACGGGCGTTTGCCCGAAATGCCGGCTATCGTAGGTCCCCATGATCGCAGTCATTGCCGGAGGCACGGGCCTTACGGGCTCAAAAATTCTTCAGTTGTTGGTGGAAGACCCTTTCTTTACCCGGGTGATTGCCCTGACGAGACGCCCCTTGGGCCTCCAGCACCCGAAGGTCGAAGAGCGAATCATCACGGATTTTCGAAACATTTCGAATGTTCTTTCGATTCCGACAGGCGCGACCTTTTTTTGCGCACTCGGAACCACACTCAAGAGTGCAGGCACAAGAGCAGCCTTTCGATCAGTTGATTTTGACGCTGTGGTGCAGTTCGGGTTGCTTGCCAAAAACAGCAAAGCGAATGCTTTTCTTGGGATCTCCGCAACAGGTGCAAACCCTGACTCCCAGATCTTTTTCAATCAAGTAAAGGGGGAAGCCGAGCAGGCACTCGGTAGCCTTGCGATTCCCTCCACCGTAATTCTGCGGCCCGGCCTCTTGATCGGGGATCGACAGGAATCAAGACCTGCAGAGCGCCTCGGAATCATCATCGCTCAAGCCATTCCCGGAAAGTGGATTCGAAGATTTGCCACCGGAGTCGATGCCCTTGCCCATAGGATGGTGACGGAGGCGAAGGCCCCATCCCCGGGGATCAAAGTGATTGAGGCCCGCGACCTTGGATAAAACGGGGCGCCCTGGACCCCTCATGAAGGTTTTCACTCCAGCCCTGTAATTTCTTCAAACGAATTCCAATGAACTGTGGGTCAGTCTCAAATAGACCTAACCCGCAGGAGCGACTCAGAATTCTAGACTCCCACCTTTGGGCATGCTACAACCAAAACACAATTTAAATCTGCTTTCCGGAGGGGTGTCCGAGTGGTTGAAGGAGCACGCTTGGAAAGCGTGTAAAGGGTCACACCTTTCGTGGGTTCGAATCCCATCCCCTCCTCCATTCTTTTAAACCCTTTTTACATCATCTCGCTTCGGTCGCGCTCAGTACGACGTACCGCTTTGTACGACTCCTTCGCTTGCCTTGTTCGATTTCCTAAAAAGGGATTTAAAAGAATGGAGGTACGGGGTGGGTGAGAACCCACGCGCGAGGCTAAGCCGAGCTTTCGTGGGTTCGTTCGCGAGGCCAGGATGGCCGAGCGAGCAAAGCGAGTGAAACGAGTGATGCCTGAGCGACCTCGCTCGCGAAGGTGGCGACCAGAATGGGAGCAATGAATCCCATCCCCTCCTCCTTTCTTTGTCGTGGCAGCGACGATTCGCTGTAACCGATACCGGCAAACACCAGAATTAAACCAATTCAGTTGATTTCGTTGGCTTTTGGCGGTACAAATCGGTCCATGAAATGCGTCAATCCCCTTATTTTTTCGGTTTTGACCCTGGGTATTTTTAGCTCAAGCAGCTTTGCCGGTGAAGTGATTCTCGATCGGGTGGTGCTGGAGCAAGCATCCCGACAGGCCCGTGAAAATCCTTATCGTTTGAAACTTGCCATTGGCTCAAAAGAGATCCTGTATTTTGAAGTGGGAAAACCCGTGACTCCGTATTTCCGGGATGAAAGCGACACTCCCCTCAAAAGACGGTTTCAATCCGAAAACCGTTGTTACGAGGTATCATTTTTTAAAAAGCTGAACCTTGCCCGGAAAACAAACTGCCTCACCGTGATGGATGATTTGAAGTTGCCAGGACTTCCTGATTTTCATGCGGCCCGGGTTTCAGAGTTGCTCCAAGAGTCCCTGAACGCCTTTGATTTCTGGAATACCTCGGCGACATATTCCTTGACCGGTTTTGTTCATGACCGTGAAACCATTCGAATGGATCAGATAGTCTTGAATATCAAGGATCAATCTTCATTTCCAACTCGATCCTTCACGGTAAAAACCTCCTCTTCGGGAAAAGTGGTCCTGGACTCCAAAGCAGGGCTGGTGATCGAGCAGCATTACCTTCTCACTTTGGGAAAGATCGGAATTTTGAATGAACGAAGTATCAAGATCGACTCAAGCATCAAGCGCTCCTTGGACCAATGGGTTTTTACCGACGGTCAGGGTAAAATTGTCCTCATCAATGCTTTGATGGCGCCGCTTGCACTTCAAAACTTCACCCTGGGCATCCAGCCCGAATTCATTCGTTACCTCAAAGACCTGGAAACCAAGTCATCTCAAGGGGCCGTTTGCTATCGGGATTCCTGGACTCATCCATCTGATCAAGACTGTCACTTTCTTTTGACGCAAAAAATCCAACCCGTGGGATATTCACCCTTCCGATTGTTACGGGTTGATTTTCATGCGGGTACAGTTGAGCCGATTCAATAAATCCAAACGAGCCCAAGCCTCGACGACTGGCCAAAAAATTGAAATAGCCTTGTTTTGATTGCCACTTTACAAAGCTTGAAACCTGCAAATGCCCGCTTTTTATCCGAAATCGGCC
>CANGWP010000113.1 GCA_947457605.1 Bdellovibrionales bacterium
TGACAATCTATACAGCGCCATCGATGAGGTGATTCATCACCTTGAGCGCCAGGTTCAAAGAAACAAGGAACAAACCAGAAACAAAAAACACGTGGGACGCGAATTCAAGGTGGCGTGACCCTGTTCAGGACTTGATTCTTCGGAGAGTTTCAATGGAGCCGAGCACAGCGAGGGCGGCTTCGCGGCCTTTGTTGTGCTCGTCTTTTCTAGAGCGAATCTGAGCCTGCTCATCTGTGTAGGTTGTAAGAATTCCGAACGAGATTGGCACATTGGTTTCGAGGCTGGCCATTTGTATTCCTACAGCGGCACCCAGACTGATGAATTCAAAGTGGGCCGTATCTCCTTTGATTACACAACCCAGGCAAATCACTCCGCTGTATTTTCCGGTTCGCGCCAGGTGCTTTGCAATCAAAGGAACCTCAAATGCCCCCGGAGCGGAAAACTCATCAATCGCAGACACATCATGGTTTGAAAGCGCCTCTTTGGCACCAAACAGAAGGCCTTCTGTTACCTCGGGATTGAACTCACTTCTGACGATTGCGATCCTGTGTTCCGATTTCATAGGTTGCCCAACTGGTGGTGAAACCGCTCCCGCTTTGTCTTGAGATACCCGATGTTCTCGGGGTTCACTTCCCCTTCGATTCCGACCCGATCCTTGATCGTGATCCCAAACGACTGAAGTTCGCTCACTTTATGGGGATTGTTGGTAAGGAGCCTTATGGTCTGGACACCCTTCATTTGAAGGATTTTTGCGGCATCCTGATAGTGACGCTCATCGGGCAGGAACCCCAGGGCAAGATTTGCGTCCAGCGTGTCCTGACCCGCGTCCTGAAGTGCGTATGCTTCAATCTTGTTGAAAAGACCGATTCCTCGGCCCTCCTGATTCTTCAGATAAATCACCGCTCCACCGGATTTTGAATCTCCGATTTTCTTCATGGATTGCTTGAGCTGATTGCCACAATCGCAACGCAGAGACCCGAGCGCATCACCCGTAAGGCATTCGGAATGGATTCTCACCAGGGGTGCCTCGGTTCCCGGCTTTAGGAACGAATCCGTGCAAATCAGGGCGTGCTCTGCCCCCGTAAAAGGATTGCGAAAACTCTGAATTCTCCACTCATGTCCCGCCTCTCCTCCATGAAGATTCGGAAAACGGGACATCTTGCTCTCACTGAGCCAAGAGGAATTCAGCGCTCGATATTGGATCAAATCATCAATGGTAAGAATCGGAATTGAGAATTTTCTGGAGAAGATGTCGAGATCAGGACGCCTTGCCATCGAGCCATCTTCGTTGATAATCTCACAAATCACCGCGGCCGGACGCAAACCCGCAAGCTTGCAAAGCTCAATGGATCCTTCCGTATGGCCTGCTCTTTCAAGAACGCCCCCTGGTGCTGCTCGCAAAGGAAAGATATGCCCCGGAGCTACGAGATCCCCACGAGAAGAGGATGGATCAGATGCAACTTGAATGGTCCGGGCTCTGTCTGCTGCAGAAATGCCGGTGGATACACCGGTCGCAGCTTCGATTGAAACCGTGAATGCGGTCTTCCGGGGACTCTCGTTGTGAGGAACCATCAAGGGGAGGCCAAGCCGATCCACCTGGTCCGCCTCAAGGGAGAGGCATACAAGACCGCAGGCATTCCTAATGAGGAAATTGATCTTTTCTGGTGTCGCGAATTCAGCTGCAAGGATCAAATCCCCTTCATTTTCGCGATCCTCGCTGTCCACGAGAATTACCATTTCCCCCCGCTTCAGTGCTGAAATGGCTGCCTCAAGTTTTGTGTTCATGGTTTAGTCTTTCAATATATTTGGCCAATATGTCTACCTCAAAATTGACCAAATCACCACGATATAAATCCGAAAGTGCCGTCTCTTGCCAAGTATGAGGAATGATTTGAAATTGAAGGAGTTGACCCTCCATTGCGTGAATCGTGAGGGAAACCCCGTTTAAAGTAAAAGAGCCTTTCAGGACGCAATATCGAAGAAACGAGGAATTGGCCAACTCAATCTCTAGCAAATGACAATTGCCACTCATCGGCTCAGAACGGGTTACCTTTCCAACTCCGTCCACGTGCCCTTGAACCAAATGACCGGAAAATCGATCGGAAAGCTTCATTGCCCGTTCCAGATTCACGCGTTTGCCGGCAGTCAAACTCGAAAGCGCTGTAACCAAAAGAGTCTCGGGAGCGAGATCAAAGCAGATGTGGAGAGCATTCATTTGGACCACGGTCAGACAGACCCCATTTGTGGCAATGCTTTCTCCGAGTTGGATCGGGTCCTTTGAATCAGGAATGTGGAAGGCATTCTCGATCTCGAGGCGCACGGTGGGGCCTCCGGAATTCTCAAACTTCAGAACCTTGGCTGTCTTCTGTACGATTCCTGTAAACATCAGTATTCTCGAATTCCTTCCAAAGGCGTGAGCTTTGCCGCCCCGCGAGCCGGAAAATAGGATGCAAGACAAACAATCAAAAACGAAACCACCGGAACACCGATCAAATAAAGCACATCAAATGTCACCGGAAGAGTGCGGTCATAATACACATCGGGGAGCGAGATGAATTGATATTTTTTTAACATCATGCAAATCAAAATCGCCCCCAGGGTACCAAAAAAGACACCGCTGCCGCCGATCAGAATCCCTTTCCAAACAAAGATTCCGCGAATGCTCTTCGGAGTGGCGCCCATGGTTTTCAGAATTGAAATTTCCTTGATCTTTTCCTGAACCAAAAGCGTGAGTGTAGAGACGATATTCAAGCTTGAAATGATTACGGTAAACAAGAGAATCAGAAACATTGCCAGACGCTCAAGACGCATCGAAGCAAACAAGTTCGCGTTCAGGTCATTCCAGTCACGAGCTTTCAAATCCGTGAGTTCGTATCTGAATCGGGAAATGAAGGATGAAGAAAGAGAGGAGTCCCGAAGTGCGATCTCAATTTCACTTACCACCCCTTTTTTCCGAAGAAAGCTCTCCACATTCGAAATCGAGGTATAAGCAACATGGGATTCTTGCTCGGGAACTCCAAAATGATAAATCCCCTCCACCACGAAACGCTTGATCCGTGGAATGTTGTTGAAAGGCCCATCCATCTGGGATGGAGAAATCACAGTTACGAAATCACCCGGAATCAAACCCATTTCGTAAGCCAACTCCTTGCCTACAAAAATGCCGGGGTACCGTATGGAATTGGGTCCATCCCGGTCCACCAGCATCTGGGGAAGCGCTTCCTCGACCAAACCCTTCTTTACCCGGGAAAACTTGTCCGCCTCAACCCCCTTGATCAGGATGCCAGACACTTTATTCCCGTTTCGGATTACCACCTCGGTGCTCAGTTGATAACTCATGAGGTCCAACTCGGGGCTTGAGGCAATCGAAGCGAGCGCTGGAAGAGCCGTCAAGCCCGCCTTCGGGACCCAACCGGAATCAAACCCGGGGAAACTATGTTCAGGAGTAATCAGGACATGAAGATCGCTTGAGACGAGCTTTTCGCGCAACTGCTTCTCGAATCCACTCATTACCGAGAGTACAATGATGATCGCGGCAACCCCGAGCCCGATTCCGCCCATTGAAAGCAGACTGCTCAGACTGAGAAACTCGGTGTTGCGTTTGGACTTCAGATATCTTCGAGCAACAAACAACACCCAATTCATGGATAGAATTTGCCATTTTTCGCAAAGGCGAGCAAGGCATCCGAAGGAGCAAAACGCATTCCATACTTGCCTTTCAATTCCTGAAGAACATTCACGATCTTCTCCAAACCAACCGAGTCGGCGTACCTGAGAAGACCGCCCCGAAAGGGAGGAAAGCCGGTGCCCATGATCATTCCGAGATCCACGTCCTCCGGTGCGGCCACAATCTTTTCCTGAAGGCAGCGAGCCGCCTCATTGATCATTCCAAACACACACCGATCGACCATTTCCTGTTTTGTGATCTTGCCGGTGAGCGGACGGATTCCCAAAAGATCATAGATGCCAGAATCCAGCCTTTTTTCTTTCTTCTCGGGGCCGGAATAAATATAAAATCCGGATCCTGATTTCTTTCCGAGTCGCTTTTTCTCAAGGAGTTTTTCAAAAGTCCCTGGCGGAGACATCCTCTCTCCAAAACCATCATGGAGAATGTGCCCAACCTTTTCAGCAACATCGAGACCAATCTCATCAATGAGCTCAATCGGACCCATGGGCATGCCAAACTCAAGCAACGCGGGATCAAGTTCCTCAATTCGAACGCCTTCTGAAACCATGATTGCAGCTTCCGTGAGATAAGGCATGAGCAAACGATTCACAAGAAATCCCGGCGCGTCTCTTACTACGATCGGCGTTTTTCCGATTTGCTTGCTGAATTGAAAAATCTGGGAAACCGACTGATCGGACGATTTTTCGCCGCGAATCACCTCAACGAGCGGCATTTTATGCACAGGATTGAAGAAGTGCATTCCACAAAACCGTTCCGGGTGTCGCATCACGCTTTGCATCCTGCTGACACTCAAGGAGGAGGTATTGGTTGCAATCACCGCATCTTTCGAAACGAAATCCTCGAGTTCCTTCAAAACGGACTGTTTGACCTCCATCTTTTCCACAATCGCCTCCACCACCACTTCCGCTCCCAAAAAGCCATCATAGGAAGTGGTTGGTGAAATCTTTGCAAGTTTCTGCTGAAACTGGCGTTCCGTAATGGATCTTCGTTTTAAGCTCTTATTGAAAAGCGTCAGTGCCGATTGAATGCCAAGCTCAAGGCCGGGAATTCCCACGTCTTTCATGCGAACGGAAATTCCCTTGTCTGCAAGAAGGTGTGCAATCCCCCCACCCATCACGCCCGCACCAAGCACTGCTGCGGATTGGATCTTTTTGGTGGGTGCTTCAACCCCTTCGGGAAGACCGTTGGCCTTCTTGATTGCCTCCGTAAGGAAGAACAAACGAATGCAATTCTTCGACACATCGGTTGCCGCCATTTTTCCAAAACCCTCCGCTTCGCGCTTCATTGCACGAGCGCGATCCACACCTCGAAAATTTTTTTGGTACCCGGTGCCCGTTTCTGAAATGACGTCGATTGCTTCGATCGGCGCAGGATACTGACCCTTGGTTTTCGACAAAACACCGGATCGCGCCTTTTTAAACACCACGGATCGTCCCAGTGGATTGTTTTCGAGCAGGGAACCCGTGACCCCACCCATCCCGCCGAGTTTCGGCGGTTTCCCGATTCTTTCTCCGCGCTTCAGCCGCTCAAGATTCTTACACACCCATTCAATGCTCGAAGTTTCAAAGTTTTCTTTCTGGAGTAAGCCATCCGCGAGCCCTGCCTTGTACGCTTTTTCACCTGTTAGGGTCTTGCCCGAAAGGATCAAATCTAGCGCTTGAGCGATTCCAACCTTCCAAGGCATCCGCACACAGCCTCCCATCCCGGGAATCACTCCAAGCAAGGTTTCAGGCAATCCAATCCTTGCGCCGGAGTCATTCGACATCAGGATCGCCGAGCTTGCGAGGGACAACTCGCATCCACCACCAAGACATGCTCCATTGATGGCCACAACCCTTGGAAAGGGAAGATCCTCCCACTCGTTCAGCAAGTTTTGGCCCGCTTCTGAAAGAGCTTGAGCCTCTTCAGCAGTCCTTGCCGCTTGAAACAAAGTAATGTCCGCACCGGCTATGAAGTTTCCCGGTTTTTTCGAAAATAATATCAGGGCTTCAATTTCGCCCGCCCTTCTCTTCAGTTCAGGGATGAGACTCTCGAACTCTGCGATCACCTCACGGTTGAACTTGTTGACTTTCTCCCCCTTCAAATCAAAATACAAAAATGCGAGAGAATGGCCACCCACGGATCGAACCAAAAGTTCAAAATTTTTCATAGATTTAGAGCTTAGGAAAAAGAGGGCTAGAAGTAAATCCCCAGACCGGCGCCCAACAAATATGATGCGCTGCGACTTACCGAGTTCCCGACATCGCTCTTTCCCGGATCAATTCCAAAATTCATGCTCCGGTCGTTGGAAGTGCTGCTTGTGATGACCCCCGCAAGCTTGAAGCTCAACTGGGCTACGAATGCACGAGTGATCGCAATCTCGGTGCCTAACTCTCCAAATCCGCCAAATTGATTGAGCATGAAATCACTGGTGTATTGTGGCTGACCCGAGAGAACTTGAAGATTCATTGAAGAATAATTCAGAGTTCCTCTGGTCCATTGGATCCCGCCTCCCAGGTAGGGCCTTACCCTGGATTCCCGGCCAAGAACAAAGAGCTTTGCGCCTCCACTCCATGAATTTTGCTTCAATGCCAGAGTTGGGCCAAACCCGAAAGGCAGGACTCCTCCAAGGGAATTGATTCTAAGGTTCGAAAATTCCTGCTCTTGATAAACATAAGAACCCTCAAGGCGGATGTTTTCTGAAATCAAAAAGCCTATAGCTCCCCCGAAAGCATATCGGGGTTGTACAGTTGCGGCATCGGTTCCAAAAACAGATCCAAACCCGCCGAGCGGAGAAAGATAAAACCGAATGGGGGCTTGCTCCTCTGTCAGAACACCGTAGGTATTCATGACGGTACTGATTTTCGTGTAATCCCGCCTTGGCGTTTGGTTTGGTTTCAGTGGCTCCGCAATCAAAGGCTCGCTTTTCACCGTTGCCACTTCTTGCGCAGGAGCCATTTCAAGGGATTCACGTTGGCTTAACTCCTCATCCACAGAGGGGATGGATTCCACCTCGGGATTGATCGATTGAGCATAGCCAAGATCACCCCAGTCTGAACCTGAGGTCTCTGAAGCATGACCTTTGAAGCTGATTAAAATCAAGGCCACAAGAGAACCAATGAAAAATCCGACAAACTTTTGCTGAATCATTTCCACCCCCCGGTTGAAACCCTGAACCTCTGGCATAGGGGGTATACACGGGGAGTTATTTCATGACAA
>CANGWP010000114.1 GCA_947457605.1 Bdellovibrionales bacterium
AAAAAGATCACAAAACAAATGGCGGTGTTTCTTTCAAAAAACCCGGAAGTTCTAGCCCGAGGTTTCGATCATCCAGCCCCCTCCCCCACTCCTCAGGCTTCACAATATCCAATGACCATAGGCCACAGTGCGCCCGTGTCGACAGATGCACCACCCCAGCCCATGGACCTATCCATTCAGGGAGAAAGCATCCATTTTGAGAACCTAAATGACCTGAACAAATGGGTTTATTCAAAAACAAAGGCTGCCCCTTTGGAGCTCATTGAGCACCTTGAAAAAGGAATCGATCCCGATGTTAAGTTCGAGCTACTCCGCCGAATCCCGGAAATTGACCCATCTCCTGAAGTGCGCACCAAAGTGCTGGAATCTGCAATCCGGGAAGGATCAGTTCATTTCCGAAGCCCCGATGAGCGATCCCAACAGCTTGCTCAAAAATATTTCAGCTACTTTCTCGAAACCGAACCAGATAGCGAGAAAGGCAAAAAACGGATCGATGAAATCCTGAATGCGGGTCAGTAACAGCCAACTTTTGTGACGTTGGCATAGACCGTTGCCCATCTTTTGCACTTGAAGCAGTTTCGCCAGTTGCAATATTGCTTTGATTCAATTGGAATCGCCCCAAGCGAATGAAATCCAGTAAATACGGTTTGTCTGCCACCCACGCAATTGGTGTGCTCCTCTGCTATCGCGATGCTGGTGGCTGTCCAAGCAACTTGGCCGTTGTTATAAGCATTCCATCCGGATGGGCAGGAAGATGCAGAGAAAACACAGATTCGGGACACTTCATTGACCATGCTCACAACTCCTCCCGCAGCAAGGCACTGGGAATCGTAGTGAAGACCTCCAGTCAAGTTCGGGGTACAAGTGGTGGCAGTGGCTGGAGGTGGATTTGGGCTATTGCAGGGACAGGGTGAATTGCAGGTAACAGACCGAGTAAGAGTCGCAACTCCGGGCCCACACTGGGCAGGACTCCATGCTCCGAAACTCCAGGGAACCGTCTGACCTGTACAACCACTCGTACCCCCAGGACTTGCTCCGGGAGAAGGACTTGGCCAGGGCGTAGGACTCTGGGAGGCAGTACCATTTCCGGCTTTCCAGCAAATCACGGTTTTTGAGGTGGATGGGCTCGTAAGTTGGGTCATTTGGCATGAGCCTTGGGTTGCCCCAACGCACTCGTTTTGACTCACATAAAACCCCATGGACCGACAAATGGAAGAGTCACTCACCGAAGGTGAACACCCCGAGGCAAGAAAACCAATCACCAACCCAATTCCCAAAATGAAATTCCGTTTCACCATATTCAGGGCTCCTCGTAACCGCATCGGAGAATCCAATAAAAATCTTTACTCCAGAGCCGAAACCATTGGAAAGAGATCAATTCATTGACAGCTCGGACATGAACGCAAGTCCGAGCTTCATGAACGAAAGCCCGTGGTTGAAATCAAGCTTTCCGATCAGATCGCGAGTGGTGTGAATGTCCTTGTTGTAGTTGGACATTGTGGACTCAAAGGGCATCACTGCAGGATACCCTGCCCGATTCCACGACGCATGATCCGAGCACGCATATCCGCAGCGATCGGTACTCCAGCGGATCCGAACATAGGTATCCATCAACTTCTGGGAAAACTTGGTAAGCTCAGGACTCACGTTGTCCGTCATGAATACAATCTGGTTTCCTGAGCCGGGAAACGTGGTCATATCAAGCTGCATGACTGCAACCACCGATTTGCCTTCCTTACGAAACCGATTTGCTATGTCTTGACTTCCGAGCAGCCCCACTTCCTCAGCAGCATAGGTCATGAACATGAGTGTACGATCCGGTTTGAACCCGGATTGCAAAATGACCCGATAAATTTCCAGAACCGTTGCAACACCGCTCGCATTGTCATCAGCACCCGGAGCCATCATTTCACGGGATCCAAACGCACTTTGATTGATGGAATCCTCATGACCTCCAATGACCACGATTTCGTTCCTATGTGGCCCCTGCCCTGCAATGGTTGCAATGACGGATGGCTGTTCCCACGAATGGGTGAAAAGCTCCACCTTCACATCATTTCGATTGCGGGCAAGCCCTCGAAACTGATCCGCGATCCAGTTCGCAGCCTGAACCCCGTAGGTTGATCGATAATACCGGTTCCGATTGGAGGACAACTGCTTCACCGTTTCACTCACCCGGGACGCATCCAAAAGGGCGATGGATGAGTCAAGGTACAGCCCTTGGGTCAACGGACGATCTTCGAGATTCAGCTTGAAACTCTCAACTTCGAGCGGCGGAGGAGAGGTAAACCTGGGCTGACCGGTAAGATCCATAAACCCGGCGCAGCGACCTGCTTCGTGGGCAGTCTTTGAGAATTGAAAGGCGTCTTTGAGTTTCATCATCCGTGGCTCGGAGCCATCTCCACGGTCAATCAAACGAAGCTCATCCATTTCAGGCCCGGAAACAGATCCGAGCGAATGCGCTCGAGCGAAGCTGTTGGTCAATGCAAACATCAGGATTGCAAACACAGTACAATTTTTCACGGACTCCCCCTTTTGAAATCACCTTGAAATCTCGAGCAATAAAACTCTAGAACGCAGAGTATCGATTTTCTGACGCCACACCAATCCAAAATGGTCTTCCAGGAGACGGAAGGGGCGAATCCGACTCCGATCTCCCCCAAGTCTGCGGAAAAACGGGTGGTTTTTCAGGAAAAGATTTGCCTTTCCTCTGAATCCAAATTAACTCTGCGCGCTAACGCAATAAGCCAACTCACTGCACTAGCGCAATGCGCTTCCGATCATCCCCCACTCATTTGGATCTGAACGAACTTTATGGATTGGGCACACCTCCTTCGATATTCACTGCGACATGAAAATTCATCTTCTGATTTTTTGCCTGAGCTTCATCCCAGCATCCCGGGCCCAAACAAACCCATCTCTTACCTTTCAATACAGAAATGGCCTCTGCCTGAATCAAGAAAATCAGCAGGGCTACAATATGGGGCACTTTGGCGAGTGTGGTTCCATCGAGGGTATGGTTTTTCCAAATCAAATGCTGACTCCTGGCAGCCAATTCATGGGAGCAAAGATGCGACGGGCGGACCTGAGAAAACTCGTTGCTGAAAATGCAAACTTTGAACGCGCCGACCTCACAGAATCTGTCATGAGCGGAGCCGAAATTCGAGGCTGCAATTTCACAGAGGCACGTCTTGACGGGATCTACCTCGACTTTGGATCCAATCTCGAATCCTGCAACCTTGAACGAGTCAGGGCAAATGCGGCCAACTTCAATTCGGCGAATCTTCGAAGGGCCAAAATGGAAGGTGGAAAATTCAGAGGGAGCAGTCTTCGGGATGCGGATCTCTACCTTGCAGATCTGACGTTCTCTGATCTTCGGGACACTGATCTTCGCGGAGCAGATCTGCAAAATTCCGACCTATTCGGAGCCCAACTCTCAGGAGCCTTCTTCAACACCTTCACCCGGCTACCTTTTGATCGTACCGAGGCCGGACGCCTTGGCATGATCTTCACCCCCTGAGTGCATCACCCCCGGATCGGGATCAGAAGTTGGTTTCGAGTCGGGTCTGCAGATCCTCCACGATCCGGATTTTTCGTTCCCTGGGATTATCCGAAAACTTCTTCTTGTACTCGAGGATGTCGATGACGGTGACTTTCATCCGTATTTTTTGGAAAACTTTCGGAATCAATTGCCCGGGTATCTGGATGTGATGAAGGCCCCCGCTGTGACAAATCAACATGGTCCCTCCCTCGAGTCGCTCAATGATGTCAGCAACTCCCCCTCGAATGGACATCTTTTTGCCATGCTTGTCGAATCCGTTCGGACGCTTCATCCTGCCCTCTGCCGCAATGATCACCAGGTCGTCCGCCTCGATCGACTTCAGGTAATTCTGCCATGAATCATCACTCTTCCGCGTGATCGGAAACACTCTGGGAAGCATGAGCTTGAAAAAAGCCCCGACAATCGGACGCTTTAACGTCACATCCGCGATCGGCAGATAAATCTTATCCGCAATCATCCACAAAAACCCGAATGGCAATTCGCTCAAAAAAAGCGGCTCATAAAGCGAGGTGTGGTTCAAAAGAACAAGAAGCCTTGCTTGATTGAAGTGGACCTGATCCCGGTCGGGAATCCAGATGAATTCGCGGAAATAAAAGATCCGGACCACAACCTTGATCGTTGCAAGAATCAGGAACGCGATTGTTCTTTGCATGAGGTTTTCTACCGGCAAGCCCGTGTTTCCGTCAACCCGGGAAACCGGATCAATACCCCCGAGAGACTGAAGTTTGTCGGAAATATAGATACATGCCTGAGGAAAAACCGAGTAGGATCTGAGCCCACTTATGAGCGCTGGATCTGACTCAACCAAAGTGATTTTTTTCGCACTTTTCGCAAATCTCGGGATTGCCTTCTCCAAGTTCATCGGAGCTTACTTCTCAAAAAGCTCCGCCATGCTCTCGGAGGCGATACACAGCCTGGTGGACACCACCAATCAGCTTCTTCTTCTACTCGGGACCAAACGGGCCAAACTTCCCCCCACCGAGAAACATCCTTTGGGATATGGAGCTGAATCTTTTTTCTGGTCCTTCATGGTGGCAATTCTTCTCTTCTCGCTCGGCGGAATGTTTGCCATCTACGAGGGAGTCCATAAGTTTCACTCTGAGGACTCCATTCACGCGCCCTGGCTCAGTCTTGGCATCTTGATGTTCAGTCTGGTGCTGGAGAGTTTTTCCTTCAAGGCTTGCTTGAACGAAATCAATTCGACAAACCCCCACGGCTCACTTTGGCAGTGGTTCAAGAAAACCACCTCTGCCGAATTGCTTGTCGTATTCACCGAGGACCTTGCCGCACTTCTGGGGCTTGTGATTGCAACCATCGCACTCCTTCTTACCTGGATTACCGGCGATTCAATGTGGGATGCGGTGGGCTCCATTCTGGTCGGGGTGCTTTTGGTCGGAGTGGCGATTTTGCTCTCGATTGAAATCCGATCCCTCATGATCGGAGAGGCCCCGAGTCGGGACTTCAGAACCTTCATTGACCAAAAAACAAAAGCGACCATCCCGGGCGGCCATGTACTCCGATTTCTTGCCGTACAACTCGGCGGGAATCGGGTGTTGATTTCCTATAAGATTCACCCGGGCCAGATCACAGACGTCGCCACCCTCATCGATAGGATCAACCAAATTGAAGAGGCAACGAGAGCGGAATTTCCGGAAATCGCCTGGCAGTTTGTAGAACCTGACTTTACCGCATAAAGGGACTTCCCTTTTTATTCCAAAGGAAAAATCACATCCGGAACCGCTACACCCGACTCATGGCCTTTGATCCTCGTGCCCTTGCATGAGCGTGCATTTTGCCGGGAAACCTCGAAAATCGTGGTAGCATTCTTCAACTCAAACAAGAAGGGATACCATCCGAAGGTGGTGTCGAGAACATTGGGGGGAATGAAACCCAGATCCCCTGTGGAAGGTTCGTAGGTTTGAACAAAGGTCACTCCAACCCAGTCTTCCTGCCGAAGGAGCGGAACATAATCGGCCTCAATGCCTTCTGCCACAATCAGGGCTCTTTGCATCGAAAACGTACGTCCCTCCGACACTGAAGCACTCACCTCAGCTCCGAGCCCAAGATCCCCGCACCGGAGGGAGGACCTCAGTTCCACACTCAGGCTTCGGCTGATCTGCCAATTCCCGATGGGATACTTTCCTCCATCAAAACAACTCTGATGAAGCGACGGCAAATCACTGATCCCCTCCCGCCTCTGCTTCACCGAAAAAACGGTCACGTGCCTCCAAAGGGAGTAATTGGAAAGAGGATTCTTACTTTGTTTTACAGGTCCGTACAAAACCCGTTCGTAGCGCTGGCCCGAGATCGGATCGCGAGTGGGCTCCTTGAACTCAGGCATGGAGAGAATCGTTTGGGTGCTTTCATTCAAAAGGCCGAAATTTTCGATTTTCTCAAGAATCACGGTTCTCTGGGTTGGAGTGCCTCCATCCGCTGCCCTCGGATTCTCGCCAGAGGATTGGGCGAAACTCGCGCCATTCCAGAAAACCCCGGAGAAAAGAAAAACCGCCAAGCCTGCTGAAACCATTTTCATGGCTTAGGTTCTAGCTTGCCGCATCAAAAAGAGCAAAAAAAAAGCACCCCCGGGGATCCACCCCGGAGGTGCCAAAACTCAAATCAGCTGCCGCAGGAAATGCAGTTCTCGGGATTGTCCAAAGAACAAACAAGGTCAGCGGCAGTAGCCTCAGAGATCACACTTCCATCGGCCATTACACGTGTCTCAACCGCAGCGGCTGGCTTCGCATTCTGTGCCTGAGGCTGCTCCACTGTGAACTTGATGGCATCACTTGCGGCCTTGGTTCGCAAATAATACATCCCGGTCTTCAGCCCGAGCCTCCAAGCGGTGAAGTGAAGCGCGGTCAGTTTCGCGGCATTCGCACCTTCCATATGGATGTTCAGACTCTGGGATTGATCGATGAACGGCGAACGACTTGCGGCCATCTCGACAATCCGCTTTTGCTTGATCTCCCAAACCGTCTTGTAGATCTCGCGGATGTTTTCGGGAATCTCGGCAACGTTCTGTACCGAACCGTTGCTCAGGATGATCTTGTCTTTGAGTGTCTTGTTCCAGAGACCAAGAGTGATCAGGTCCTGAACCAGATGCTTGTTGATCACGGTGAACTCACCTGACAGAACCCGGCGTGTGTAAAGATTGGAAGTGATCGGCTCAATGCACTCGTTGTTTCCGAGAATCTGCGAGGTGCTCGCGGTCGGCATAGGTGCCAGCAGCAGGCTGTTTCTCGCTCCGTGCTTTGCCACCTTTTCCTTCAATGTCTTCCAATCCCAAAGAGAGGTCGGGGTGAAATTCCAAAGATC
>CANGWP010000115.1 GCA_947457605.1 Bdellovibrionales bacterium
ACACGACCAAGAAAGTGGAAGCCCTGATTGATCACCTGTGGATCTATGTCAGGTATCACAATGCCGTTTTGGTGGGCTCGGACTCGTGACCCGTGCCCATTCAAAGAGGCCAGTTTTAAAAGTTTCACTTCAGGCGGCGAAAAACAAGGAATGCAAGGGTAGCGCCCGTCATTTGCGCAAGAAGGAACGCAGGAATGGAACCCGGAGCGATTCCACAAAAAGTATCCGTAAATGCACGTGCCAGGGTGACCACAGGGTTCGCGAATGCGGTAGAAGAGGTGAACCAGTATGCCGACATTACAAAACAGGAAACAAGCACTGGAAGGGACTCATCTCTGCGGGAGGAACCGGAAAGAATCACAAACATCAAACCAAAGGTTGCAAAGAATTCGGACATCCCAAGATTCATTCCGTTTCTGTCATGAGTGGAAATCTGGAGCAGGTCCAACCCGAACATGGCATGAACTGCAAGAACTCCAAGAATGGATCCCGGGATTTGGGCAAGAATGTAGCCAAAGAACTCAACTACAGAGATCTCTCCGGTGAGTTTTTTTAGAAAACTTACGCAAGGATTGAAGTGGGCACCCGAAATCGGGCCAAGGGTGCGAATGAGAACAAACAGCCCAAATCCCGTCGCAAGCGAATTGCAGAGCAAGGCAAGCGCCTCATTGCCCGAAGCAAGCTTCTCCCCCATAAATCCGGAGCCGACAATCATCATCAGAAGAAAGAAGGAACCAAAAAACTCCGCGACATATTTTGACTTCACGCTCCATCCCCAAGAAAAGCAGGAAGTCCCACTATGCCTTTTCGAATCTCATCGCGGACGCGCCGATAGACTTCAAGGGTGGCTTTCTCATCCGTCCAGCCCCGGGTGATGGAAGGCGGATCCTGAAAGCCCATGTGAAGCACTCTTGCTCCGGGAAGCACAGGACAAGTTTCTTTCGCGGAATCACATACGGTAATCACCCGATCAAAGAGCTGAGATGAAAGCTCATCCAGGGTTTTGGAGTGGTGTGCCGAAAGATCAATCCCCACCTCGCTCATGACCCGTACGGCAAACGGGTTCATTCCATGTTTCTCAATGCCCGCGGAGAAACAATCATATCGGTCGGAAAGCAGGGCTTTCGCAAAGCCTTCTGCCATTTGGGATCGACACGAGTTTCCGGTGCATAAAAAGAGGATTTTTGGTTTCATCGTGCTTATCCTTAAGGATCAATTCAAAAAAAGATCCGGACTCAAACCGTAATTCTTCAGCAAATAAAGCCTGCACATTCCCGGTGCATTCGGGTCATAGGTAACTTTTCTTGTGATCTTTTCTTTCAGTGGTTCATCCGAATTCGAATACTGAAGTCTCATGCGGATCTCATCCTGTCGCAACTCAAAGTTCGCCTGATTGAGCCGGTTCAGCTCCGAGGGATGACGATCAACGAGCTTTTGCAGTGGCACATCGTGAATGTTTCCGGATAGCGAAAGCACAATGCTGAACTCACGAATACGGTTCATGGGATCAAGGTACCGGAGAGGAACCGGAACCAGCTTTCGTTGGTCGAGCACCCGAACCCCGGCTACACCGTCATCCACACCCATTCCGAATAGAACCGCAGAAAACCGAAATGGATCATCCCCAAGCGGCCCCACCTCAAGATCAAAAACTCTGAAATCGGAAAGTCGATTGAGGCGGATCACTTCAAGCGCGAAATCGTCCCTGATCCTCACCCGCAGTACTTGACCTGATTCCAGGAGCACCAGAATCCCCTCACCCGTGTCAGACGGAAGCACTTTCAGGATTTTCTCACCAAAGACCAGTTCATTGAGAGGAACCTTGTTCAGCTCGGCATGATCATGAAAAATCCGAACCCCCTTTGCCAGGGTTTCCTGAATCCAAAACACGTTCCGGCTAAGATCTGAAACGGCACCCGTCAGATCCTGAAGAATTCCCGGGGCCCGAAGTTCCATCACGGGCCTCCGATCAAAACCATTGGTGAATGCAACCCTGTAAGTGCGGGTCTTTTCATCCCAGACCGATTGAAGGGCTGCAGGTCCCAGGTACTCGCCGCTTACTGGATTGTACTCAAATACATTGTGATAAGTCTCATTCAGACTCGCAGGATAAAGGGTCAGTCCACCCGGAGTGGCATGCGTTTTTGTGAGTTGAATCGGAACCAACTCATAACCGCCAAGGCGGGGTTTCGAGACCTTGAAAAACCTGCCATCACGGTTCTCCACAAAAACGCCACGACTTCCAAGTTCCACTCGCTGCGCAGAAAGCGCAACTCCTGTGATTCCAAATGCCACGCAGGCAACTATGCTGGCGATCCATCCCTTCATCCTCTAATTCTCCCGTGTCGGAGAATAGGATTTCAAAAGATCAGAATCAACAAAAGAAAACGGGGCTCCTGAAAAATCAGGGGCCCCGTTTGGAATTGAGCTTGGTTTTAAACGAACTCTATTTATCCATCAATTTGAATTCTGCAGGCACCACCACATCGTTCTTCTCAAGATATTTTCTTAAGCCCGTAAGGGTGTTGCGCGGCCATTTCTTTTGCTTCATGCGTGCAAGCCATTTGGGGATCGCACCCATCGGATCCACCATGATCTCCACCGTCATGAAAGTGGTTTTGCCTTTCTCGGTTTCGTGGAGGTAATAACGGCTCTCGAGCATCTTTCCACGCACGATTCCGGATTTCGGAGGGTTTTCAGGATCATCAACAGACTTCATGGTGATGATCATGGTGCGAGTGGTCTTGTCGAGATCGACTTTTGCGGAATAAACGAAATCACGATTCTGGAACGGCCAAGGCACCGCAGTGTGATTGTACTCCACCCGGTCAAAAAGGGAGTTCATTCGAATCCTCTTCGCTTCCACCACTTCATCCATCCATTTTTTGCGGCTCTCCATGTCGGCAAGAAGGGTTGCGATTTTTTCCATGGGAATGTTCATGAGAATCTCGCCACGGAATCCAACGGCCCCGTCTTCCGCATCCCGTCGGAAGGTTTTCACACCATCCGCATCTGCGATGAATTCCCAATTGGAATAACGCGAATCGGCTGCAGGTTTCGGATCCTCGGAAGCAAGAGCGAGATTTGCGCTTAAGATGAGCGCGACAGGTAAAAATTTAAGAAACGGGCTAAGTTTTGTTTTCATGAAACCATCCTAATGAATGTTTTCAAAACCGAAAACAAAAAAGAGGGAGTGAAATCCTGAGGATTTCACTCCCTTTCCCATGATAAGGAGACGATCCGGCTTAGCCGAGGAGCTTCAGTGCGCCTTGTGCGTTGCTATTCGCCTGACTGAGAACAGCGGTTCCAGCTTGAGCCAGGATGTTGGTGCGGGTGAGTTCAGAACTCTCGCTTGCCACATCCACGTCATAGATCCGGCTCTTTGCTGCGGAAAGGTTTTCTTCATAGATGCCAAGGTTCGTGATTGATGATCCGAGGCGATTCTGGAGGGCGCCCACTTCTGCTCGGTTCTCAGACAGTCGTGTGATTGCACTGTCAATCTTCGCAAGATTCATCTGGGCATCCTCCTTGGAAGCTGTATTCACATCGGAGACACCAAGTGCGCTCGTGCTGATATTCAGTTTCTGTATGTCAAATTGAAAGCGGTCCAGTTCAGGAGAGTTGTGAAGTCCAATCTGAATTTCAAGATTATTCCCCTCACCCGAAAGGAGTCTGCTCCCGTTGAATTCGGTGGTCTGAGAAATCCGATCGATTTCCGAACGGAGCTGGAGCATTTCCTTGTTGATAAAGCCTCGTTCTTTGTCTCCGATGGTGTCAGATGCCGCCTGAATGGACAGTTCTCGAAAACGGGTCAGAATGGAACCCACTTCGTTCATGCCACCTTCCGCAACCTGCACCATGGAAATACCATCATTGGCGTTGCGATTTGCTTGTCTCAGAGACCGGATGTCCGCATGCATTTTTGATGCAATCGAAAGTCCTGCAGAGTCATCAGATGCCCGAGAAATTCGTGTTCCGGAAGAAATCTTCTCAAGACTCTTGCTTTGACTTGAACTTGCAATTCCAAGGTTACGCTGAGCGAGCATCGACTGCACGTTTGTATTGATTCTTAATCCCATATGTTTCTCCTTATCAGTGCTCCCGGGGCAAGCTTCCCGTGAACGTTCTTTGGGCGCCTTCTTCAGCCTCCCTTGCCTGACCAATTCAATCAGTCAAACCGCTTACACTGGAGCATATCGGTCAGGATTAAGAGATCTTGAGTAAAAAGTTTTGCTTTTTCAACAAAACAGTGACGCGTTATGGCATCGTCATTCCCATGACGAAACTCATCATCATTGGCGCCGGAATCACAGGGCTCACTCTTGCCCGAGAATTGATAAAATCAGGCCAAAACAACTCACTTTGCATTCTGGAGAAGTCTCGCGGGCTCGGAGGACGGCTTGCAACCCGAAGGGGCGAATCCACTCGATTTGACCATGGAATTCCAGAGATCACCCCAGCGGAACTTGCCCTTCTTGGCATATCGAGAGGTGATTTCCCGACTGAGGGGGCAACTTCCATCGCGAAACACATGGCCCGCGATCTCCCCGTTGAGAAAAACACTCGCGCGATCGAGCTGCGATCTCGTGGATCCCACTGGGAAGTCATAACGGAGTGTGGAAAGAGCATCATAGGGGAAACCATCATCCTCACAGCCCCGCTTCCCCAGGCACTGGAGCTTTTAAAAAAGAGCGCGATTGCCTACGCACACGAGCTTGAGACCATACATTACGAAATGGCAATCGTGGCCCTGCTGGAAGGCTCAGGACTCCCGACCGTCCACGCAATCACCCGAAATCCGGATTCTGATTTTCTCAGCATTGTGAATGAACACGAAAAGGGAATTTCCTCACAACCCGCATGGACCCTCACCTTTTCGCCCGAGTGGAGCCGAACCCGTTTTGAATGGAGCGAAGAGGACATCAGGGATGCGGCGCTGAGTGCCCTGAAAAGAAAGTGGCCCTCTTTTGCCGGAAGCATTGAAATCAAAAAATGGCGGTATTCGAAACCAATCGGGCATTTCCCCGGTTCTTTCTTCAAGGTCGCCTCAAAACCCGACCTTTACCTTGCAGGGGACGCTTTTTGCAAAAAACCAGAAGAAACGAATTTCTCAAACGCCATTCGTTCGGCTTTAGAGCTATCTAGCCTGCTCCAAAACAAATGACCGGACTGAAATAGGAAACCTCACGCCCCTTGAACCTTCGTTTGTAGAAGTCCACGCCCTGAAATGAATCCCGGTGACCCGAGTCGGCACCGGAAGCTGAAATGCCGTTCAAATCATAATGGCGAACTCCGGACCGAATACAGATTTGAATGGCCTCCCACTGGGCACAGGCATTGAGACTCACATTGGGACAGGATTCCGACCTCGTTTCATGGGCAAAAAAATAGAGGCCGATTTTGCCAAACAACAACAGGAGCACCTCGGCCTGGCTGCCGCTTTCCGGATGTATTGCCTCCAGAAGTACCGGCTGAAGGACGGAGTCGGCATGACCGAGAAGCAGGGCTCTGAGCCAGGTTTCCTCGGGCGCGAAAAGATTCCGCTTCTGATAGAAATCCCTCGTCTGGGACCAAAACCGGTTGAGCTCTTCGTGGAAGGGCTTTTGAGACACCTGAACCCCGCTCCGCTCTGCCCTTAAGATTTCACTCCGAATTCGTGAAGGCAGAGCAAACCACTGGTCCTGCACATTCTCCCTCAAGTCAAGAATCATGGTTCGGGCCTCGTCCACCCGATCCACAGGAAAAGCCAGATTCGAATTCAAAAATCGATACTGCTCCTCAAGGAGCCTGGGCCGGATCCGAATGTTTCTAAGAGTAGGATTGCTCTGGTGAAGGGCATACACCACGAGACTCACCTGCTCATTCAGTTCCCGCGCAGTATGGATCCGTTCCCAATTCAAAACCGGACCATTCACACATTCCGCATCAGTGCCAGAAACCAAAAACACGGCGCTGATCTTGCGCTCTGGACAAAAAACCAGAAACGGAACATCGGCGGACGTTTGAAGAGCGGACGCCCACTCGAGCGTCTGGCTCAGCGGATGCAATGGACCGATGATCCCCTGAAACAGGGAACACTCCCGGGGCTGGAGAGAGAACAAGGGTTTTGCGATCCAAGTGGCGGACATAGGGAAAGACTAGCGTTTTTTATAGGAAAGAGAACCTGAAAATTACGATTGGAAATTCCGAATCACTGCCTTACAGTTCCTCCCACAACGGAGGAACCGCAGCGTGGCATTTCAATGGATCGGCAAATCCCAAGATGGGGAAACCATCACTCTACGAAAACTGAAGGAATCCGATTTTCGTTTCCCCCGGTACTTCACACCTGAGTGGGAAACTTCAAATCAAGACATTGTTCGCACGGGAGTGATTCTGGATGTTGAAACCTCCGGTCTAAAATTCGATCAGTCAAAGATCATCGAAATCGGAATTCGAAAGTTTTTGTTCAACCGCGAGACCGGAGAGCCTCTGCGTCTGACCGAATCCTATTCCTCCTTCCAGGATCCGGGCGAGCCCCTCAGCGCCGAAGTGAAAGCAATCACGGGAATCACGGATGAAATGGTGAAAGATCAGCGAATTGACTGGTCGCGGGTGGATTCGATGCTCGAGAGTTCCCAAATCATGATCGCGCACAATGCCGCCTTCGACCGACCTTTTGTGGATTCACAGTCCAAGATCTCCTCGCAAAAAATCTGGGGTTGCTCCCTGAAGCAAATTGACTGGTCCGGAAAGGGATTCCCCTCCCAGAAGCTTGATCTATTGAGCGCTTTTCATGGTTTCTTCACCGATGCCCACCGG
>CANGWP010000116.1 GCA_947457605.1 Bdellovibrionales bacterium
CCTGTATAAATCTGAATCCCGGAGGCTCCGAGCTTAAGCCGTTCCAGTGCTTCTTCGACCGTCATGATTCCTCCCACTGAAATGACCGGCAAAGAAGTGATTCTCCGAACCTCGATCAGGCGATCCTTGGACAAGGTGGATAAAATTTGCCCACTCCAGCCCCCGGACAAGGTTTTCTGTCTATATATATAGTCTCCACCCAGGGTATTGGTGAGAACCAATCCTGAAATCCCCGCCGACTCCAGTGCCCGGATCAGATCGTTCAGGGGCTCCCCGGTGATTTCGGGTGCAAGTTTTACATAGAGAGGGGTGGAGCGTCCGCTTTTCAAGATGACTTCTTTCACTTCCTTAACAATCGCACCCAATGACTCAGGGGTCTGCAGGGCTCTGAGACCCGGGGTATTGGGAGAGCTTACGTTGATTACGAAATAATCCGCAGTGTCTGCAAAGGGGGCGGCGGCTTTTGCATAGTCGAGATGCGCAAGCTCATCCGGGGTGGATTTGTTCTTTCCAAGGTTCACTCCGATCTTGAAGCCAGAGGGAATCCTTTTTCTTGCGGATCGAACGCGTTCCGAGATGATTCCGGCGCCAAGGTTATTGAATCCCATCCGGTTGAATAAAGTGGAATCACGCGGATTTCGAAAAAGGCGGGGGCGGTCGTTTCCGCCTTGTGGAAGGGGCGTCACTGTCCCGATTTCCACAGAGCCGAATCCGAAGTGAGGCAAAAATTCGATCAGTTCTGCATTTTTGTCAAAGCCTGCAGCAACTCCAATCGGATTGTCTTTCAGAAGAGGTTTGAGAGGAGTCAGCCTTGCCATCCAGCGCATCCCAACCTTCGCAAAAGCGTGTGCATCCTCAGCATCGAGCAAAAAAAGAACCTTTCGAACAAGCCACCACATCTTGCGCATCTTCTACCATGAAAATGGGTGATCTCTGAGGAAAACCTCGCTAAGCTGTCCCCATGTCGAAAGTCTTCTATGACCGCACTGGACGTGCCCACACTATCGGAGAAAAATCAAAGAAAGGGCAATCCAAGGCTCAAGAAAAGCCAAGGTCGCCGTTTTCGGGAAGCGCGAAGAAAAAAAGTTCAACGCCATCGGAATCCCGCGGAGGTTTTGTGTCTTCCGGAGGCCCTCCAGTTGGTGAGCGATCGGCTTCGGGCGCCGGCGGACGGAAAGTTCGTGAGTTCCGGAAGGAGGAACGGGGGGAGCGCTCCTTTGGCACGAAAAGTCCATGGTCCGGCAAATCGGAAAGATCGGGGAAACCGGAAAAGGGTGCACGTCACGGAAAAGCAGGCCGTCCTGAGCGTCCTGAGCGTCGGGATCGACGGGGGGGCGCTCCTTCGGCAAGACCTCCCGTGCAAATCAATCCTGACTGGATCCGGTTGAAGGGGGTGGTGGACAAGAACAAGAAAGGGTCCGCATTTCTTGTCTTTGACCGGGCTGACCTTGAAGATCTCTTTATTCCGAGGTTTTATACCGAGCAGCTATTCCACGGCGATCGGGTTGAGGTTTTTGTCAGCGAAGAGGGTGAGATCGAGGATCTCAAGGTACTCGAGCACCGATTCAAGGAGATTTTCGGCCGTGTGAACCTGAATGACGGCCATGAACTTGGTCGTGAGTTCAAGAAATCCAAAGTCAAAGCACGAACCGGATATCTGATCTATGAGCGAAAAAAGGCCAAGGAAGAGGTCTACCTGCCCACCGTGCCCGCTGAAGTAAAAGAAGGCGATTGGGTGAAGGCCGAAATGATCTTCGGTGACCAAGGAGCAACCTCGGCAAAAATCATTGAACATATTGGCCCAATGCTCCCGGCAAGCTACGACATTCAAATGGTTGCAGGGGAGTTCAATTTAAAAGAGCATCACTCCTTTGATGCTGTAAAACAGGCAGAGAGTTATTCCCTTCAAATTCCAGGCAAGGATGAAGTAGGGCGCACGGATTTGCGCCACATTCCTTTTTTCACCATTGACGGGGAAAGGGCACGCGACTTCGATGATGCGGTTTATGTCGAGCGACTGGACCATCATGGCTATCGACTTTGGGTCGCGATCGCAGATGTTTCCCATTATGTAAAAACGGGGACGCCGCTTGATTCAGAGGCTTACGCCCGCGCAACTTCGGTATACTTTCCGGAACGCGCATTTCATATGCTCCCCCGGGCTCTATCGGAGGAGCTTTGCAGTCTCAAGCCGAATGTGCCGAGATTGTCGATGGCCTGTTCTATTGATTATACCCGCGAGGGTGTAAAGGGCGATGTGAAGCTGTATGACGCGGTCATCGAGTCCAGGCGTCGGGCAACCTACACGGAGATTGAAGCCGAAAAGGAGGAATCCCGGCACAAGGACATGTTTGATTTGTACCGGATTTTAAAAAAGGCCCGACATGAGCGCGGTTCGATTGATTTCGACTTCCCGGAATCTGAAATCATTCTCGATGAGAAAAGTGGTGAGCCCTCTGACATCGTGATTCGGGAGAGGAATGATGCCCACCGGTTGATCGAGGAATTCATGATCGCAGCAAACGAGTCGGTAACCGAGTGGATGATTGCCAGGAAGCTCCCTTTCGTGTATCGGATTCATGAAGAGCCTTCCATGGAGGCGATTGAAAAATTCAGGACTTTGGCCCGCAACATGGGCGTTCAGATTGCCCGAGGCGGAATCCCGCGGCCCAGCGTTCTCGCGGAATTCATTCGAACGCTCAAGGATCATCCCGCCGAGCCGGTTCTCGCCACAGCACTCCTCAGATCCATGCGGCAAGCGATTTACAGCGCATCCCACGGAGAGCACTACGGACTTGCTTCCGAGGGGTATACCCACTTCACCTCTCCGATTCGAAGGTATCCGGATTTGATCGTTCATCGACTCCTTAGAGCTGCTCTTCACCGTGAAAATCAGGGCGAGCGACATCCAAATCCCAAAGAGCAGGAGGCAGAGCAAGAACGGCTGAATGAAATGGCCGACCACTGCTCTTATCGGGAGCGGGTGGCAAGCGATGCGGAAAGAGAGTCCATTCGTTTCAAGCAGATCCGGATGATGGCCAAGAATCTTGGCAATGAGTTTGAGGGCAAGGTGAATGGCTTGATGGATAAAGGAATGTTCATCCAGCTCTGGCATCCCTATTGCGAGGGAATGGTGCCGATCGACTCGATGAAAGATGATCGATATGAGTTCAACGAGGAGCGAATGGTGCTCTTCGGTCGTAAGAAGCGGAAAACCTTTACCATCGGCCTTAAGGTCAAGATTCGTGTGGTCAGCGTCGATCTCGATGCCAGACGGGTTGAGTTTCAGTTGGTAGAGGAGTAGAAAGTACCCTATGGGACTTGTGCGGCGAAGTATCCAGTTATCCAGAGCCATGAAGGGCGCAGGCCGAATGAGCCAGATTCTTTCCGTGCTTTCAAAGCACGGATTCGGAGATGTTGTTCAACGCCTTAAGCTGGAGATCTATCTTCCCGGGAGGCTTGGAAAGTGGGCTGAAACTACCGAGAATCGAAGTCTTGGCGAGCGAATGCGGCTCGCATTTCAAGAGCTGGGGCCGACCTTTGTAAAGCTTGGGCAAGTCCTTTCAATGCGCCCCGACCTGATTCCAGATCACGTCGTAGAGGAGCTCGTCAAGCTTCAGGATCAAGTGGCTCCAATGCCATTTGAAACGGTCCAGGAAATTCTGAATCGGGACCTTGGCTTTAAAGTTCAGGCCAATTTCAAGGAAATCAATTCTTCACCTCTGGGGTCTGCAAGCATCGGTCAGGTTCATGAGGCGGTGCTGGTTACGGGCGAGCGGGTGGTCATCAAGGTCCTGAGACCCGGAATCCGCAAAGTGATTGAAACGGACATATCGCTTCTCACGCTTCTTGCTGAAATGTTCGAAAAATACTTCCCGGAGCTCCGCGTCTTGAATCCCAAGGTGTTTGTCGAAGAGTTTTTCAAGACCCTTCAGTTTGAGCTCGACTTCAAGATTGAAGCCAACAACATTGAAAAAATCGGGAAAAACTCTGAAAAGTTTCCGGATCTGGTGTTTCCGAAAGTTTATCATCATCTTTCCACTCATGAAATTCTGGTGCTGGAGCGGTTTGACGGGATTCGACTGAATGATAAAGAAGCAGTATTAAAGGCCCCGGTTGATCGGGAAAAAATTGCGACTCTGGGAGCCAGGGCATTTCTTTATTCAGTGCTGAAGCACGGGCTCTTTCACGGGGATTTGCATGGCGGAAACTTGTTCATTCTTCCTGGAGACCGTCTCGGGGTGATTGATTTTGGGATCGTAGGACGACTCTCGCAAAAGTCTCGTGATCAGCTTGTCACCATGGTCTGGGCGCTCACCCAAGAAGACTACGAGACCCTTTGTTACACCTATGCCGAACTAGGCTCGTCCGATACTTCGATTGATTTTGACGGGTTTCAGCGAGAGGTCAGAAATACCCTTTCTCCTTATCTTGGGCTTAACCTGAATGACGTGAACTCCGGCCGAGTCTTGATTGAGGCCACCAAAATCGCAGCAAAGTACAATATTCGTGTTCCTGGGGATTGGATGCTTGTTTTCCGTGCAATTCTCACCATGGAGGGGATGGGGCGACTGCTTGATCCGAAGTTTGATATGATTGCGATGGGTGAGGAGCTCATCGTGGATCTCGTGAAGATCCAAATGTCACCGGCGCGGCTGAAAGGCGAAGCCTTTAAGATCTCAAAAGATTTGATTTCGCTGCTGGAGGTGCTTCCCAGAAACCTTCGATGGGCAATCCGAAAATTTGCAAAAAATGACTACGCAATTGAATTCAAATCACAGGAGATTGCAAGAGTTGCGATTGTGATTGATCGTGGATCGAGAAGAATCTCCCGTGCGCTTGCCGGATTCGGTCTCTTGGTTTCGGGAGCGATTCTTGTGATGGCGGACAAGGGGTACCATTGGGATGATTTTTCGGTTCCGGGCTTGATCCTCATAGCGTTTGGACTCTATTTCATTTTCAGATCAACCGGGAAATAGCAGCCTACACTGCACTCAAGCCTGAGATCCAGAATTCTTCGTTCCAGCTGATCGAAGGATCTCGTGAACGAGCAAGGCAAAGGCCCTCGATGGTAAGGCAGTCGTTTGTGAATCCAAGACGCAAAAGATCGCGGGGCGTGCCGATGATTTGTGACTCCTGATTCATCTGCAACACTTGGTACAATAGCTCACGAACTCCGGCCGGCTCGCCCCCGAATTCATGAACGATTCCCTGAAGATCCATTCCCCTTTCGAATGCGACAAACGAGAATGGATTGGCCAGAGACAGCCATTTTACAGACCTCTGACGTGAAAGCCATTCCTCGTCATCCGCCGTGAATTCGATGCCTTTCGTACGGGTGAGAAATTCCTTCAGGATGGCAGGTGTGAATTCCGATTGAGGCTCTTGCTTCAGGGGTGACGGAATTTTTTCAGCAAAACCCTGAGAGAACAGTTCCGAGATCCGTGCTCTTGCCTGGGTGCCCGTCAATTGGAATCCGAACTTTGAGTAGAACGCATGCTCGGATCCCCAAAGGATGCTCCAATTCAGGCCGGCTTGATCCACCCTCTCGAGGGCATTTTTCATCAGGAGCGTACTGTGACCTTGGCCCCTGTGGAATCTGTCGGTTGCTACCGCCCCGATCAGTGCGACTTTCTCAACTCCTATGGAGCTTTTTAAACTCCTAAATTGAATACCCACATGGGAGACGAGTTTCTCTTGTGAGTATCCACCGATGCGAATCACATCCTTTGATTTCCATACGGGGAAATCATCAAAAAAAGAGTGGGGAGCGGAATATCCGAAGGATTCGGACACCAAAAGATTGATCTTTTCTGTGTCGTCCAGCGGAACTTCAGCAATCCTTATCTGATCCAAGCCGCGACCTTTTCAGCAATCTTTGATCCGGTAAGTCCGAACTTCTCGTAGATTTTTCCGGCGGGGGCTGAGGCTCCGAATTCATTGACGCCGAAATTGAGGCCATGTCTTCCGGTGATTTGGGCCCAACCCAGAGTGATCCCCGCCTCGATGGAAGCGACATGCTTGCAATCGGAAGGGATCACGGACTCTTGAGCTTCGGGATTTTGCCTCAAAAAAAGTTCCAAGGAGGGCATTGAGACCACACGAGTGGGGATTCCCTTCTCATCCAGAATTTTCTGGGCTTCGAGAGCGAGCCCAACTTCGGATCCGGTTGCAACCAGAATCCCCTTGAATGGAGTTCGATCGGAAACTACGTATCCGCCTCGTCTCAGGCCCGATTTGATGGTCGATATCGGTAGATCCAGTGTTTTTAGTTTCTGTCTGGAAAGCACAAGAGCAACAGGTCCGGTCTTGTGTTCCATGGCAAAAGCCCATGCCTCACGAGCCTCGTTTGCATCTGCAGGCCGAAGGGTCACGAGATTCGGAATACCCCGAAGGCTCATCAGATGTTCCACCGGTTGATGGGTGGGGCCGTCTTCACCAAGTCCGATGGAATCATGAGTGAACACAAACGTGACGGGAAGGTGATTCATCGCTGCAAGTCGAATGGCAGGCTTCATGTAATCTGCGAAGCAGAAAAACGTGGCAGTAAAAGTTCTTAGACCACCGTGATAGGCGATTCCATTTGCGATTGCTCCCATGGCGTGTTCTCGAACGCCATAATGGATGTTCCTTCCAGAGCCCTGAACG
>CANGWP010000117.1 GCA_947457605.1 Bdellovibrionales bacterium
GAACACTTCAGCCCCCTGCGAAGAACCCACCAGATGAAAGAGCCCGAGAAAAGCCGCATGCCCGGTTCCCACTCCCGCGGGAAGAACGGGGATCGTGGTGGCAAGCATCCCGATCGGCACCACGACCGCAATCGCGAACACCGAGAGCGATTCATCTGAAATGGCCTCAGTGATGAAAAACGCGACAAGAATCAAAAACAAATGAATCAAGATTGAGAGCGCGATCGCCTTTAAAATTCGCTTTGGGTGAACCCGGTATCCCATCACCCCTTGATACAATCGTTCGATGGAGCCGAGTTTTTCAGATCTGCGGGTAAATACCCGAAGGAGCGAAAGAAGCGGGTCCTTTTTGTGCGACAAAAAGAGATACACAAAGAAGAAGGCGGCTCCCGCACCCACCGCTCCGATCGAGTAGAGCAGAATCGACGGGAGTGAACCGCCCCAAGGGACAATGGTCGAAAGAAGCGCCGAAAACGCTCCCACAAAAACCATCGCGGAAACCCCGAGAATCCGGTCAAAAATCATGCTCCCGAAAATGAGCGCACGCTTGTCCCTGAACTTGCGGGTCACAATCACCGCCTTCACGAAATCGCCACTGACAGCACCCGGAAGGGCGATGTTGAAAAAGGCCCCCACCATGTTCAGCCGAAGCACCTCTCGAAAGGACAACACCACATCCTGAGTGCGAAGAAGCACCTGCCAACGAAGGGCGCCGAGCACCAGATTGAGCGCCGTAAGCACAGTGCAAAGCAGCCAGGTCACAGGCGATGCGGCAAGCTTTCTAAAACTCTCGGCCGTGATGAATCCACGCTGATACAAAAAGAAGAACACCGCCGCGACCAGCGCGAATTTTAAAAAGAGCTTAAGACGCTCCTTAGGCGTCACTCCCGGGGCGAGAACATCGGTTTCAGTTGGATTGAGCGATTTTGAAGAAGTTTCCAAAGATGATTTTTCCTACCTGTTCCTGATAAAGTTTCGGACCCAGCCCCGGATTCAAGATCCAGTCTCCCCGCTCTCCTTTCGCGATCTTCCGCTTCAGAGACGCCTCCCCGTACTCAACCGTGTGTTCGGGATGGAACTGGATTCCAAACACAGGAGCCCCTTTCATCTCAAACGCCTGAATCCCGCATCGATCGGACTCCGCAAGAAGTACCGTGTCAGGCGGAAGTTCGGTCACTTCCTCATAGTGGGACTGATAACTCACAAACTCCCGATCAAGCCCCTGAAACAGCGGCGAATCGGTCAGAATTCGCATGGTCTGCCAGCCGACCTCGGCCTTCTTCGATTTTGAGAGCGCAGGACTACGCCCCCTCTCGGCGAAAAGGCAACGCGCAAGAGCCTGATGACCAAAGCAAACTCCCAGAATCGGAGTGCGCTTCTTCATGAGATCTTTCAAGAATTCATCCTGAGCAAGAACCCAATCCTCATAGGGAGGAAGGCAGGAGGTGATGGAGCCTGAAACCACAAGTGCATCGGGCGACTGAAACCCCGCAAAATCCTGGTCCGGTCCACGTCTCACATGAATCTCGGCACCCAAGGGCGCGGTCCGAAGCAGCCATCGAAAAAGGTTCGGGCTTCCAAAAGAGGAAGGCTCACGATTGTTGTCAATGAGAAGAATTCGAAAGGGCCGGTTCATGGGGGAAATCATAGCCATAAATCCGGGCTAATCCAATCTCTCTTTGAGCTCATAATTCCTGAACTCAAAGGGCCGAAACCCGCTCAGTTTTTCAACGGAATCCAGAATGACCTTGCCCACATCCTTAAACGTGAACACAAAAGGGGACTTCTCAAGATCCCAATTCCAGCCCTTTTCCCGGATCCTGGTCTCCATCACCACCGGATGGGTTCCATGATAGGGGTAGAGCCCCCAAAACCGTTTGTAGCGATAATTCGTGCCCGTGTGCGGCTCAGCCGAAGTCGCATCAACACTGCCGTGATAAAGCCCGTCCATAAAGCGTGTTTTTTCAAGCATGGCCTCGGGCGTCCGCACCCATCCATAATGAAAGATGCGCGCGCCCGTTAACAGGGCGCTTAGTTTCGAGCCATCCGGCTTTCGAAAACTCTGGGCGTCACCGACACTTCGGGCACCCGATGATTTCCGGATGATCCGCATTTCCCGACGATACGCCGAACGCGAATCCTGAATCACATTGAAGGATCCGTAAAAATGCCGGTACTGAAACACCACCGCCTCAAGACTCAATTGGCTTGCTCGCGCGATCGATCGTTTGATCAGATCGAAATCCCCTTCATGCAAGACCTCATCCGCCTGCAGGTACAGGCACCAGTCATTCTCGCAGCGATCAAGCGCAAGGTTGGTTTGCTCCGAGAGAATGATTCCGGCTTTCTTTTTCTCGGGATCATCGAGCGGCCAGGTGCTCTCAAAAATCCTGATCTTGCCTTGGCCCTCGGTGCGCGCGAGCTCTTCACAGCGTGCGAGCGTCTCATCATCGCCTTTGCCGACATTCAAGACCAGCTCATCCACCACCGGAAGAAGCGACCGCAGGGATTCCAAAAAGGGATAATCGAATCTCACCCCGTTTCGAACGAGGCTAAATCCCGATATCTTTTCCATAGGTCTCATACACTCTTGATACGGACTCAAAAACCTCCGCGGCTCCGATCCGGGTCATGCACTGGTGGGCTTCGACAATGCACTCCTGAAGCCCGCACCAGGGAGGAGAGCCGGGTTCCTGGTTCTTGCGACACGGAAGCGGCTCAATGAAAAGACGCGGGTGCCGATCCTCCGGATATGGATGCCACTCCAAGGGATGCTCAGGTCCGAACATCGTAACCGTAGGAACGCCAAGTGCTGTGGCAAGATGGCGTGGACCGGAATCGTTTCCTACGAGCGCGTTCAGTTGCGAAATGCGGGACGCAAGCACCCGAACATTGCAAGACGGCATGACTTGAATGAGGGCTCGAAACTCGGGCGTGTTTGGAATGGATTTGAAAAAATCCTCGGTCAATCGTTCTTCACCGGGCCCTGTGATGACAAGAACCGAGCCGTTTTTCTCACTCACCCATTTCTGCGCAACTTCCGCAAAACGGTGAAGAGGCCAGATCTTTGTGGCTCGCGAAGCACCAAGCGCAATGCCCAATACCGGACGCTTCATGCCCCAGGCACGGAATTCCTCGCGAGCAAGCGCACGCTCTTCCGACTTTAGATAGATTTCTGGCAAAACATGATCATCGACGCGGATCCCAAGTCCACGGATCGTGTCGAGATCCCGCTGCACCACGGGCTTCATCGTGCCTTTGCCCGGAATCTCAACGGTGGAGTACATGTTCTTCGCCTTGAAGCTATGGAAATGAATCGCGCGCACCTTCGCCCCCGTAGACAGCGCAACCATCGCCGCAGCAGGGGATGAGTGAAATCCGCAGACCACGTCGTACGATTCTTTCCTCAGTTGGAAGGCAAGGCGGGTTGCGGCCTTCGTGCGCGCAGCCCGATCATTGTGCCAGGTGATCGGAAGAAGTTTCGTCACTCCGGGAAACCCCTCGAGCAACCAGATCCAAGGGTCCGGAACCGCAACATGGATTTGCGCGTTGGGAAAGTTGCGATGCAATTCCTTGAGAGCAGCCGTGAGAAGAATTGTGTCTCCCATGGCCCGGAATTTCGTCACGAGGATGCGTTTTGGATTGAGCATGATGAGGGTGATGATAGCATAAGTCGCCATGACCCACCCCCACTCTTATCGTTTATTTTTAAGCCCCAGATCCCCCTTTGCCCGGAGGGTCCGCTTGGCGCTGCATCGATTGAAGCTTCCAGTGGAAGAGCGATTTCTCAATGTTTTTGAGGATCATCCTGATTTTCTCGCCTTAAACCCATTGGGACTGATTCCCACTCTGGTCACACCCGAGGGCATGGCGCTGATTGACTCAAGCGCAATCCTCGAAACCCTGGACGATCGTACCGGCTCGATCTGGCCACGGGATCTTGAGCTTCGAATCCACGTTCGAAATGCCTCGACTCTCCTCACGGGGATGATGCAGTCCATGGTTTCTTTTTTTCAAGAGAGCTCCATGCACGAGGTTCCATCCCCGTTCTGGATGAAGGACCATCACGATACGATCAAGCGCGCAAAAATGCGGGCTCTTCAAATGCCCGAATGGCTTTTGATCCAGGAAGGAAAGCTCACCCAAGCAGGCTGGGATCTGGCCGTAGCGAAAGAGTATCTTGAATTCAGGGTGAAAGACCTCGCTTTTTCAGAAGATCACCCGACTCTTCAGAGCGTCCTAAACATTGCAATGAACAATCCTGCATTTCAGGAGAGCAAACCCAGACTCTGAATTTACAGACGCTGAGATTACGGACATTGAATCGGCTGACCACCCGAGTCCTTACAGCGATTGATCCAAACACCGCCGTAGGGGAAGGAAACCATGTACTGGGCATTGTTCCCGAAAAGTCCGGTGAGTCCATTTGCTTCAAACGAAAGGCCAAGGGTTCCCGCCTGGGTCACATTGTATTTTCCATGGGTGGATGCCCCGATCAGAGAACCATTCAGGGTCACCTTCAGCTGAGTCACCCAAATCATGTTGGATGAGCCGAAGAGCCCTTGGGCGGTGACTTGGGCGCCAGACGCAGCCACTTCCACCTGGTCCATTGCCTGAACCGTTGGAGAAACCATGAACTGTTTGCTGGAGTTCGCATAACCATAGTACGAGATCACGGGGATGATGGACTTGGTCCCGCCGCCCGGAATTCCATAGGTCCAACCGCCCGTTTGATTTCCGCCTGTCCAATTTGTGTTGGTATATGGAAACTGCCCGGTTCCCAAATTCACGGCGGGAGCCTGACTGGTTCCACAACCGACCATCGAGCTCAACAGCGCCATCAACAAAACCGGCTTAATAAACTTCATATTCGCGATCTCCTGCTCCGCATTCAGCAGGTTCCGTGCCAATCCAGACCTTTTCCATCAGCCATTAAAACAGGGCCTTAGCCCCGACCTTGAGAGGGGGGTGTGTAAATTTTTTAGACACCTGACCAAAACCTTGTCGACGGGTATGGGGTTGCAGAGCCCCCGGAATTCAGCAATGCTACTGAAATGACCGAAGACATGCAGAAAAAACTCGAACCCGTGATCCGGGAATTCACCACGGGAGACTACTACCCCGAGGTTTTCAGGGCTAAAGAGGAGTTTTTTGACCGCGCAGGAGTGGTTCACGAAGACGATGCGGAATTCGAGCAGCGAATGAATCTCTTCATGGATTGGTACCTCTTTGATCGTGATCTTCCAGGCGTCGACCTCCCCCCGATTCGGTACTTCATTCGGCAAAAGCAATCGGGCTTTACCCCCGAGGACAAGGCCGTCTTCGAGGATCTTTCCAACTCGATTCATTCCCTGTTCATGGTGAGTCGTTTCACCTTTTTTGGAAAACACAAAAACCTCGTGATTCAGGACCTATTTTCGAAAAAGAAATATGTAGTGATCAATCCCTTGAAAAAAGTCGCGTTTTCTACCGGCGACATCTTTGAAGGCCGGATCTTTCCGCACGAAGGGAAATGGCACTTCACCCAGGGCTTTTGCTTCCATCCGGTTGAAATGCGTTCCTTCATCTTAGGCGAGATCAAGAAAATCCGCTTCCAGGAAAAATCCCGCCATCTGAAGCTCATTCTGCACCTCGCTCAAATGAAGCTCAAGCATCAGCGCTTCTCTCATATTGATGTCAAACACATCTATGTGTTCAATTCAAAGTTCTAAATCCGGAATCTCGGAACGAGCGCAAGGCATCGGGCACATCCTAAGAGTCGGCTAGAATCCGATATCGTCGCCTGATGTGAGACCAAGTACCGTAGCGTACGGAGAAATATTCAAAAAACCACTTCCACGGTAAGTCGTAAATGATCCCCCCAAATACAAAGAGGATCCCACGACCGCAAGCGCACTCACCGTTGAGTTTGCCCCGGTGCTTTGGGTAAACGTGGTGTCGAGCGCACCTGTGGTGAGGTCGACTTTGGCAAGACGCTGGGCTGCAACCCCTCGATAGGTACTGAAACTACCCCCCACATAGAGCGAGGATCCCGCGACCGCAAGCGCACTCACCGATGAATCGGGGCCAGTGCTTTGGGTGAAAGTGGTGTCGAGCGCACCTGTGGTGAGATCAACTTTGGCAAGACGCTGAGCTGCAACCCCTCGATAGGTAGTGAAACCACCACCCACATAAAGCGAGGATCCCGCAACTGCAAGCGCAATCACCGTTGAGTTTGCCCCGGTGCTTTGGGTAAACGTGGTGTCGAGACCACCTGTGTTGAGGTCGACTTTGGCAAGACGCTGAGCCGCAACCCCTCGATAGGTAGTGAAACCACCCCCCAGATAGAGCGAGGATCCCGCAACCGCAAGCGCACTCACCGTTGAATTTGCCCCGGTGGTTTGGGTAAACGTGGTGTCGAGCGCACCTGTGATGAGGTCGACTTTGGCAAGACGTTGGGCTGCAACCCCTCGATAGGTACTGAAACCACCCCCCAGATAGAGCGAGGATCCCGCAACCGCAAGCGCACTCACCCCTGAATCGAGGCCGGTGGTTTGGGTAAACGTGGTGTCGAGTTCTCCCGTAGAGAGGTTCACTTTTGCCAAGAACTGAGCAGGAGTGCCGCGATAGGCA
>CANGWP010000118.1 GCA_947457605.1 Bdellovibrionales bacterium
CTCGCGACAACGGTTTGAGTGAGAAGGGACAGAATCAGGTGGAGGATTTGGTTAAGTATTTCAAGGGTTGGTTTGCTCGAGAACATGAAGACGCAAAAGTAAAATGTTACTCCTCTCCGAAAAAAAGATGCGTTCAGACACTTGAGCCCATTTCGAGGGGTCTTGGGCAGAGCATTGAGATTGATGCCAGAATTACAGAAGTTTCCCCATTGGAGTCGGAATCCGAGGCTCGGGCGAGACTTGGGGCTTTCCTCGAGGACTGGAAATCGAAGAACTCGGAAGTCACTCTGGTCTGTTCCCATGGGGACGTGATTCCGCTCTGCGTACAGTCGCTGACAGGTGCTCGGATTGGCATCAAAAAAGCGGGCGTGGTTCAGATTGAAGGTGTTGCCGGCGATTACTTTCTAACAGCTTTGATTCAGAAGGTATAAAGAGCAGTTCGGAGTCTCATGGATATTTTCGAATGCTCATCCTACCAGTTTGACCTTCCTGACTCCCTGATTGCCGACACTCCGCTGAAATCTCGGGATCAAGCCCGTCTTTTGGTGGTCAATCGCCGAAGCCGGACGATCGAACACCGAAAGATTTGTGAACTTCCGGAAATCCTTACCAAGGACTTTGCAGTAGTTGCGAATAACACCAAGGTCTTCAAGGCGCGATTGCTCGGGCAACGGGAGGGAACGGGGGGAAAGGTCGAGTTCTTTCTTCTCTCCCAGACGGGAGAGTTGCAGTGGCAGGGATTGATGAAGGCAGGCGCGAAAGTCACTCCCGGCTTCTCGTTTTTGGTTCCTTCCCCCAAAGGGGTCCTCATTCGAGGTGAGGTGGTTTCAAGGTTCGATGCACCGGGAGGCGCTGTTTTTGAAGCGCGCTTTTCCCATGATCCGGTTTTGCTCGATGCGGGTGAGGTTCCTCTTCCCCCTTACATTGTTCAGCAACGGGAGTCGAGGGGGAGCCGGGTTTCCGATTCCGACGAGCTCAGCCAATACAACACGGTCTTTTCAAAGGAATCGGGATCGGTGGCAGCACCCACTGCCGGAAGGCATTTCACTCTGGAGTTGATCGAGAAATTGAAAATACAGGGAATTCCTTGGGAAGAGATCACCCTCCATGTGGGAATCGGCACCTTCAAGCCGGTGAGCAGCGCTGACATCAGAGACCACGCCATGCACGAAGAGACCACCGGGATTTCGGAGGATACGGCTTTCAGGCTAAATGCCTACCGGAAGTCAGGACGGAAAATCCTTGCGGTCGGTACAACCACTGCGAGGACGCTCGAAGGGAGAGCCTTGCTCGGTTCAGATCTCCTGGTTCTTGAGCCCGGACGAAAAGCGGTCAATCTCTACATTCATCCCGGAAGCGGTCATGAATGGAAATGGGCGGACGCACTTCTCACGAACTTTCACCTTCCTGGAAGCACATTGTTGATGATGGTCGCGTCAAGGATTGGAGATTTGGGCTTTACACTTGAGATTTACCGGAAGGCGATTGAGGCGAAGTACCGGTTTTACAGCTATGGGGATGCCATGATAATTCTGGATCAATGATTCAGAAAACTCTACCCGTAGGTGCGTTTCTTTGTAACTGCCAGATTCTTGTGTGCTCTGAAACACGTCAGGCTCTTGTGATTGATCCGGGTGAAGAGCCCACGAAAATTTTAAAGACGATTTCCGGAATCGAGTCCGAATTGGGTGGGCCGATTGAACTGAAGGCGCTCTTTCACACCCACGCACATTTTGATCACATTGGTGGATCCCGCGACATCAAGGAACACTATTTGGATGCCGGAATTCTTGCCCCCCAGATATTTCTTCATCAAGCGGATGAATTCATCTATTCCATGCTCCCGAAACAAGCGGCCCGTTTTGGATTCCAATTGCGGGAGCCGCTCCCAGTGGATCGCTATTTCGAAGACGAGCAGCGTCTCGCGATCGGAAAGATGAAATTCACGATTCTTCACACTCCAGGACACTCCCCAGGAGGCGTTTGTTTCCGCCTTCATGGGGACTCGGCCCTTCGTATTCCTGAAACCGTATTTACGGGTGATACTCTTTTCAAAGAGGACATCGGGCGGGCTGACCTTTGGGGAGGAGACGAGAAAGTCCTGATTCGCAGCATTCGAACCCGGCTTTTGACTTTGGATGATGACACCTGTGCCTGGCCGGGACATGGTCCCAGCACAACCATTGGCCATGAAAAAAGACACAATCCCTATGTATGATTCAAGTCCCTCTGAAACGACTCTGATTTGAATCAAAAGTGTCGAGCGAGCCCAGAAGAAATGCCGAATTTGAATGCTGGATCATGTCGCGGAAATGATGAAATTCACCACCCCAATTGATCATTCGAGAAAAACACAGTTCGTCCCAAAACTTCCCGACCCGTCGAACCCGCTTTCGTGCTCCGGTAACCGAAACCGCCACTCTTCCCGCAAGTACCCGAAAAAAATCAGCAAGATCCTTTCGATCGCCTGACTTGACCAGGAGTTGGATCTGTCCCTTTCGAATGGATGCGGAGAAGACACGAACCCGAAATCGCTTGGCGTATGTATAGATCTGACTTGTGATCCGGGAGCGATGCCTCCGATGGGCGAGATCCCACACCCCGCGTGCCCGTTTTGAATTCAGAAGAAAGACCTGGGGCGTATTGGAGAAGTAAGGGCGGGGGGTCTTCCGCTTTCCTTTCATGGCAGGACCGCCATGGGTCAAGCGTGGGTGAAGAAGCGCGTTCCATTTCGCGCCTTCTTTTGAACCTGGGGGCAGGAATTCCTTTAATAACCTGGGTTTGCCGGTTGCCACTCTTTTATTATAGCCACATTTTTATCTTGGGGCAATGTCATTTTACGGAATTTTTTTCGCTCAAGCTCCAAACGGGTGCCAAAATGCGGCAAGGCCTACGAGGGGAGGGGGAAATGAATGGGGGAAGTTACCAAACGAACATGAAGTGGACCATGAGGGAAAAGAATCCACCGGTTAGGAGCGACCGATCAGGGCTTAGATCCGGATCCTGTGTGTCGGCGAAATTCTGAGTGTGATAGAGACCTTCCACAGTCAGATAGGTCTTCTTGAAAACCACGGGAAACTCAAAGCCACCGCCAAAATCCACACTCATGGTGGAGTCTGCGTCGGGTTGGGTGGAGGAAAGACTGCTTTGGGACTTACTCATGGCTCCAATTCCGGCCATGATGAAAGGATTTGCAAAGGAAATTGCGGCCGAAGCGTTCTTTACATCGAAGTAATATTTCAGGTGGAAGCCGTACCCGATCAATTTGGCTTCATAATTCACGCTTCCGGTGCTGAAGCTGTGATTCGCAAAAAACACTCCAAGATCTCCTGCCAGGTTAAACCCGAACCAGTACTGGATTCTCGCATCAAAACGAGGAATGGCGGCAGAGTAAAGTTTGCCGCGATTGCCGGTTGCGGATTGATACCCAAGCCCCAGGGATAGACCGAAAAATCTTCCGTACTGGAAAAACTGGGTATCTTCGTTCTCCTCTTCGTTCATGTTAAAGTCGCCGTATTCGAGATACGGCGAGGATCCGTCGAAGAGACCGGTGTCTTCCTTTTTTGGAACCGCGGGGGCTTGAGGAGCTCCTTCTGCGGGTGGCACCCCTTGAGCGAGTGAGTTTGGGCTGCCGGCCATTGATGCGAAGAGCGCCAATGAAAGGAGAATTCGAAAATTCCGATTAAAAGTAAAAATGCATGCCCGCATTCAGGAAGCTCACTCCAAAGGTTTTCAGTACCAGTGAACCTGACGCTGAGGTAAGGCTTTCCGCGCTCATGCCGGCTTCAAAACTGATTCCCACGTTGTCAATTCCGGGGATGAAAAATTCAGAGCCCAGACCACCAAGAATCTCGACTCCATTCTGTTGATTGGCGTATACGTAGCCAATTCCGCCAAGGAAGTAAAAATTCGCGTAGCTTTCGGCATGGACCGTTTGCATGTATTTTGCAGCGAGAACCCCGCTTCCTCTGGCTCCTGAGTAAAAACCGGCGATGACTTCAACCATGGACCTTGGGGCGAGACCGTATTTCAAGCTGATTCCCGGAGTTCCGTTCGTTTGGGATGTGTTTGCGAATTGAGCGTTGTAGCCAAGTCCAACCCGGCCGAACAGTTCTTTTGCTGAAGCTGTCCCTGAAAGCAGAGGACAGAAAAGGAGGAAGAAAAGCGCTCTGGGTTTCCATGCGTACCGGGTCATCTGGTTCAAGCCTAACATAGGGTTTTTTTTTGACAATAGCCGTTTCAGGACATAAATCCATAGTCTATGGAAAATTGGTTCGATCGTAAGAGGATTCTGGGGTTCGCTTTGATTTTGGTGGTGGCGGGAGTGGGCACCTACTTTTACCAGGCTGCCACAGAGAAGAAGGAAGAAGAGGGCAAATCGGCACTTTATAAGGTTCAAAAAACCTTTGAAGAGGAAAGCAAGTCCATCCCCGAGGCGGAAAAAGCTGCGGGAACCTCTCTTGATGTGGATGCAAAGTTCTCGAAGACCGTTTCAGAATTGAATGGTCTTTTGAAGGCTCGCACTGCGAGTGATCGTATCCTCTACGAAGCAGCCTATCGCCTCGGGACCCTTTACCTTGAGTACCGACAGCCCGAGAAAGCGGCCCAATCCCTGAAAGAGGGGGTCTCTTTTGCAGGTTCGGCGATTCAGCGGGCATCCATTCAGTATCTTTTGGGCTCTGCCTTGGAGCAGGCGAACAAGACCAAGGAGGCTCTTGGCGCGTTCCAGAACGGGCTTTCCCAGAATATTGCGGCTTTGAAGGGCGAGTTCATGCTCGGCATGATCCGCATGCACTTGCAGTTGAAGGAGGTTGCTCAGGCAAAGAAGCTTTCGGAGCAAATTGCAAAGGAGCTATCGGGATCCAAAGCTGCTGAAACTGCAAATCAATTGCTGAAAGACTTCAAGTGACTTCCCGTCTTTTTTTCATGATTCTTGTTTTGCCGGTTTTCTTTGGATGTTCCAGTCGGAACTTGAGGCCGGGTTTCAAGAACGAACAAGAGGTGCTTCAAAGGGCCTGGTCCTATTCCGTTAGTCCGCTTTCGTCGGAAATGCATCCGGGGGGGATCGAATATGTTTCGCCGGTATTGCATGAAAATACGCTGCTTTTTGGCAGCTCGCGGTTTGGCTCGGTGTCTTCTTATCCCGAGATCAAAAGGGTGAAATGGAAGCTTCCCGTGGACAATGGAGTGCTCAGTCCGCTTGGGGTGATGAATGGTCAGATTTTCTTTACGGGAGGCGATGGGAAGCTCTATTCCATTTCCAGCGAAAACGGAAAAACTCTTTGGACCTACGATCTCCGCAATCCTGTCACATCAGCACCGTCCATGAAAGGTGAGGACTTGTATGTCGTCACCAGTGATGATGCGCTTTTGAGTCTGGAGCTCAAGACCGGAAAGTGGCAATGGCATTACCGAAGAAGAAACGTATCCGGCCCAACCATCCACGGTGCAACACGTCCCCTGGTGGTCGGGGATAGCGTTTGGGTTGGTTTTGCAGATGGGGCCCTGGTCGCACTTTCCAGGAAGGACGGCAAGGTGCTCTGGGAGAAGCAGCTTAACTCCAACAAAAGGTTTTCAGGTCTCAATGCAGAGTTGGTGGAGTCGGATGGACTTGTTTTTGTCCCGGCTTATGATCAGGCCTTGTATGCTTTGAATTCCAAGAATGCCAATCCGGTTTGGGTCAAAGAGGGGCTTGGCGGGTCAAAGAAAGTTACAGTATCCGGTGGGGTGCTCTATGCTCCCTCATCCCAAGGCAAGGTGTATGCTCTGGATGCCAGATCAGGGAAGGAGATTTGGAGTTTCGAATTGGATGGAGGCGTTCCATCCGAAATCGTCGTTTCCGATCGTCATGTGATGTTTGGTTCCACACACGAGTTTCTCTATGCGCTAGATCGTGCTTCGGGGAAACTGGTCTATCGGCACCAGGTCGGATATGATTCCGGATTCTCAGGCGGACTCGCGTTTGATCCAGCAAAGCGATTTTTGTATGGATTGAGTCGCGGCGGGAATCTCTACAGTTTTTCCTACTCCAGATAATGCGCATCAATTTCTCGGAAAGTAAGGATCATCCGAAGTGGGTTCACTTGCACCATCGAGGGGTGGTTTTAGTTCCAGACGAAGGGGCGTCAGATCCTGGTTCGAACCCGCGGGGATGATTCGAGAAAGCAGGTGTTGGGTTCCAAAACGATACTGAACAGGGTAGAGCGCTCGGGTTTCCGGCTTTAGGCAGTGGTTGAAGTTTTCTCCGGACACCACGATCCATTCAGGTTTTTCAACTGCGATCTGAGACTCGGCACTCTCGCAAAAGCCCTGTAGGACCTTTCTTCCGGTGTAAAATGTGAGCTCATAGACCGAATCCAAATGACCACCATAGGGCTGTTTCCCGTGAATGAACAGAACTTGATCGGAGGCGGATCCATACGATTGAATCATGGGAGAGAATTTCCGGAGTGC
>CANGWP010000119.1 GCA_947457605.1 Bdellovibrionales bacterium
CCGCCGCTTAAGGCTCTTGTTGATCCTTCAAACTGGATTAGGCCGAACCGGGTGATCGTGGCACTTTCCGCGAATGATTGGTGGCTTTCGGAGGCCGAGTTTGTAAAACGCTATCGAAAAATTCTTGAGATTGCCCGTGGGCCAAATCGCGACCGGGAATGTTTGCTTGCGGGAGTTGCGGGAGTCGTAGGCGCACATTCACGCTATCTCAGAAATCAGGGCGAGCCCGAGTCTGTCACGGATGAGAATGTTCGTAAGCTTGTCCGAGCGGGCAAACAAGCTGCGCGCGAAGTGGGCTGCGTTTTTTCTGATTTGTCCGGAGTAGAACCTTCTGCGGGGGATGGACTTCACCTGTACGGAAGTTCCGCACGAGCGGCAGCTCTGAAGGTGATTCAGGATTACGAGAACGGCACAAGGCATTGAGAGCAGTTGAGCCGCCCTCCCATTATTGCCAGGAGGCCATTGCAACTTATCGCCACGATGGCTTTGGTTTTCGGGAGGGTGGATGCCTGGAAGAGGGTTTTGAGGTGGTGTTTTTTGGAGGCGGACCTCTACGCTGCTGAGTCATGTTTGAGGGGAGCACTTTTTTTCCAAGGATTTTTTCTACATCCTTCACGCACAGGTGATCCATGCGAGTTACAAGGCTTGTTGAGATTCCGGAACTTTCTGCGCGGCCCGTGCGCCCGATGCGGTGAACATAATCCTCCGCATCCCTCGGAAAGTCATAATTGATGACGTGGGAAACTTCATCCACGTGGATCCCCCGTCCCATCACGTCAGTCGCGATCAGAACCCGGTACTTTCCGCTCTTAAAATCTTCCAGAGCTTCCTCGCGGACCTCTTGTGCGAGATTGGAGTGTAGCTGGGTTGCCTCGTGGAAACCCCGGTTGCGGAGTTTTCGCCAGAGTTTGGCTGCGCTGTCTTTGGATCGAGTGAAGACAAACGTGGAGCCCGGAACCTCATAGAGGAGATGCTCAAGCTCAGAGAATTTGTCATCCTCTTCGAGGAAAACGAATCTTTGCTCGATCGTGGAAGCGGTACGTGAGGTTTTGCCCACTTGAATGCGCTTTGGCTGGTAGAGGATCGAATGGGCAAGTTTTTCGATTTTGGGAGAAAGGGTTGCCGAAAACAGAAGGGTCTGCCGGGTGTTTGGAGTCTGGTCGAGCACCTGGTTTAGCTGAACCGAAAAGCCCATGTCGAGCATCCGGTCTGCTTCATCCAGCACAAGGATTTCAAGATAATCGAGCCACACGGTTCCCCGTTCGATGTGATCACACATCCGTCCAGGCGTTGCGATGATCACTTGGGGGTAGGTCTGCAAAAGTGCTTCATCGGCCTTGAGCGGGGTGCCGCCGATGAGTGAGATGCATTCGATTCCAAAAGGTTTGCCAAATTGCTGAAATACTTTTTCGGTTTGAAGCGCGATTTCACGGGTGGGGCAAAGAACCACGCAATAGGTACCCTTGCGGCCCCGCAGTTTTTCAATGATCGGCAGCACGAAGGCTGCGGTTTTTCCGGTACCTGTTTGTGCGGAGACGATCAGGTCAAGGTTTTGGAGTGCTTCCGGGATAGCCCTTGCCTGAACCGGCGTCGGGCGGGTGAGGCCTGCGGAGATCAGAAGTTCAATTAAGTCAGGCTGCAAGCCAAGCGCGTTCCATTCCATATGCGGGATGGACTCATCCGGCTTGGTCTCGCCGGAAGGTTCCTCTTCGGCGGGTTTGGCGACTTCCGCGGGAATGATCACCGCTCCCGGAGGAACGGGGGGCCCTTTTGCAGGCAAGGGGGTGACCTTCGGTGCTTGATCCTGCTCGGGCTGGTTTTCAGACTTAGGTTTGATGATGAAGGCCATGGGTGGCCCAAGTATTGCACAAAAACCTAGAAATCGTAAGTATTTATCTCTCTCGACGACCCCGTCGTTCTCGAATCCTCTCAATTCTTCGAACACGTTCCTCTTTGGGAAGTCCCTGAAAGCGTTTGACTCTGTCCTTCAGTTCCATCTTTTGGGCTGGCGTTAGGCGCTGATAGTGCTCAAAGCGGCGCTTTAATTCTACCTTCCGCTCAGGGGGTAGGTCCCGGAACCGTCGATAGCGCTCCTTCAGCTCCGTGCGTTCCTCGGGACTAAGACGCTTCCATTCCCGGAAATTTGATCGAATCTGGTCCTTCTCGGCATCCGTGAGTTTTCTCCATTCAGCAGTGGAGCTTGATTCTGCCGGGGCTGGATTTTGGGCATTTTCTTTGGAGAAGACCAAAGAAGGAGCAAAGGCGAGCGTGAGCAAAACAGCGAGCACCCCGCGCACTGAAATTTTTGCTGAGTCAATGGGTCTCATTTGTTACCTCGGTTTTCTTTGCTACTGGTGGTTTTTTGCGAGCTGGAATTTCTTCTTCCGGGTCGCTCAGGTTTTTTACCAGATGAAAGGATTTGAAAAATTCAAGGTCCTGGAGAATCTCGAGGTCCTCATCCAGAGCCAGTGCGGTTGAGGAAAAAAGAGTGATCAGCGCCAAGCGGATTTTAGGCATCATGACTCTGCCTCTGCAAGAGCTTCGGCCCATTCTTCGTCGGAGGCGGTGATGAGCTCATCGTCTTCTACCGATCCCAGGGTTTCCATGGCTTGTAAAAACTCGATGCTCTCAGGAATCAGTTCGCCGTTCGGGCGGTGTGGGATGTGCGGATACTGGAAATAGACGGCAACCAGTGCGGCCATGACGGCCGCGGGCACGAAGAGTCTCAGGGGATTTTTGATGCCAAATCCGGGATTGCGATCGACTCCCATTTCCTGATCCATCAACGCACTCATTCTCTGATCGAAATGTCGGGAGGGCCTTCGCTCCAGTTTTGAGTGAAGGTCACGAAAGAAGCTCATTCATGCCCTCTCTTGAAGCAATTCACGAGACTCGCTTTGCTTCGATGCAAGATTGTCTTTACTGTGCTCTCCGGTTCCGAAGTCATTTCTGAAATTTCAGAATAAGACGCTTCACTAAAGATTCGAAGGTTCACGATTTGTTTCGCTCTCGGGCTCAGTCTTTCGAGGCAGTTCCGAACTCTTGATTCCTGAACATCCTGGATCAGAATCTCATCCACAAGGGGAGCATCATCAATGATTTCGAGGGGCTCTTCCCCGGATTGAAGGAGTTCTTTCTTTTTCGCCAAATGGTCAAAGGTGGCGTATTTGGCGATGGTCCAAAGAAAAGTACTGAATTTCGCCGATGGCTCATAGGAATCGCGGGCGCGATAAAGCTTCAGGAAGGTCTCCTGGGTCAGATCTTCCGAAAGATGAGAATCGCGAGTCATGGAATAAATGTAGCTCATGATTGGCCCTTTGTATTTTTCATACAGAGCGTCGAAGGCATCCCGCTGATTGGCTTTGAGCCTCATCATCCACTCCTCGTCGCTCTTCACAATTGATGGAACGGGGATCGCGCGAAAAAGTTTCATGTATTTTTACCCTAACGCTTTCAAGAGCTTGGAGGATAATGTTTTTTATGAAACTTTTTCGGGATAGGCGCGTTTGATTACGCAAATGGGCCGGAATGCCTTAAACTAAGAAAATAGGAGAAACGACAATGAAATCCATGATCACAAAAATTCTATTGGGTGTTGCCATGACCGCAATCGTTGTGCCTGCAATGGCGCGGGAAGGTCGCGGTGGCCACGGGGGCGGAGGCCAGAACCAGGGCCAAAGAAAGCGCGGGATGCCAGGGGCTGAGAAACGAATCGAGCGCCAGAAGGCCCATATCCAACGAGCCCTCGACAAGGGGAAAATCACTCAGGAGCAGGCCGTAACTCTCCAGGGGAAGGTGGATGCAATTCAGGCCAAGAAAGATGCGGCAATGGCGGATGGCAAAATTACAAAAGAAGAGCGAACCGAAATCAAGGGAGACCTGAATTCCAGCAAGCAGGATATTCGGAATGCTGTGAAGCCGGTTGATGACAGTCCGTCGTCATCATCCTCGTCATCGTCGGAAAGCAACCCCTAAGATAACGGCCATAGGTAGTATAAAACAACCCTCGGGGGTGCTGAGTGCGCTTCCGGGGGTTATTCTTTTTTCAAGACGATGACATTCACGGGGCCGTCGCCCCCCGGGCTCAATCGTCTGATTCGAACCATGGTGGATTTCCCTTTGATGGCTCGAAGGGCTTCCTCGAGATTCCCCAGTGTCTTGATTTCTTTTCCCCCGACATCCAGAATCAAATCGCCACGGTTCAAGCCTGATTCGGCCGCGGCTTTGCCGAAGGCAAGATCTGTTACCACAACGCCTTTGATCTTCTTTGCGGATTCGATGGGAATTCCGAAATCGCGAGCAAGGGATTCATTCATTTCTTCCGCGTCGAATCCCCATTCCTTCAAGGGGTTATCTGTGGTTTTCTTTTTTCGTTCAGGGGTTTGGGATTCCCCTCCGGCGCCGTCTGCCAGTTGTTTCGGGCGCTCTCCGAGTTTCACCTTTACGTTTTTTTCTTTGCCTTTTCGAAAGTATCGAATCTCAACGGAGTCTCCCACCTTCACTGCGGTGATCTTTGTGGTGAGGTCGATGGGGGCTGCGACCTTCTCACCGTTCACGCTCGTGATCACGTCATAGGGCTTGAGTCCTGCCTTGTCGGCGGCCTCACCCGGGATTACCTCCGCCACCATGACGCCTTTTGTTCCTGCGGGAAGCTCGAGTTGTACAGCAATTTCCTCGTTCACTTCACCCGCGCTGACTCCGAGGTATCCACGTGACACCGAACCCTTTGCCTTCAATTGAGGTAAAATTTGCTTTACGGTGTTGATCGGAATTGCGAAGCCGATTCCTTGTCCTCGGGCGTCGATTGCGTTGTTGATTCCGATAACCTCACCCTTCATGTTCAGTAGGGGGCCGCCACTGTTGCCCGGGTTGATCGAAGCATCGGTTTGAAGGTACTTGGCAAGTCGCATCTCCGGGGCTTTTCGCTCTTTCGCGGAGAGAATCCCGTGAGTGACGGTGTGTCCGTAGCCCAGTGGATTTCCGATTGCGAGGACATATTCACCCACTTCAATCCGTTCTGAATCCCCGAGCGGAATCGGGGTGAGTTTGGATTTGGCCTTTACACTGAGAAGCGCAACATCAAGTTCGGGATCGCGCCCGATGACCTCTGCCGGAACAAACTCATCGTCCTCATTGAATTGGATTTTCACCTCTTCCGCTCCACCGATGACGTGATGATTTGTCAGGATCAGGCCTGTTTCATCGATCACAAATCCAGTTCCGAGCGCAAAGGGTTGGGATTTCTGAGGGCGGGGCTGGGGAGAAGGGGATTCAGGCCGAGGTCCGGGCAGCCTTCCTCCAAAAAACTCCTCGAAAAAATTCCGAAAAGGATCGTTTGGATCCATCGGCCCCTGAAACCCTCCGGGAGGACCTCTGCGTGGAAACTTGGGGCGTGCAAAGGTGGAAATATTCACAACGCCTCCGCCAACTCGCTTCACAAGATCCGAGAACCCGCGCTCCGGGGTCTGGGCGTTGGCTTGGGTTGCTATTGCTAAAATCAGGAATTGCAGAATAAGATTCATGGTTTTCACAAAAGTGCATGTTAGCAGGAGCATTTTATGATTTCAATCCTGGAACCCCTCGGGGTAAACTTGATTTATGCCACTCCCGCCCGAACCTATTCTCTTTTATGATGGACTTTGTGGATTGTGCGACCATCTTGTTCAGTTTTTATTGGAGCGCGACGTCAATGGTCGGATTTTCTTCGTACCGATTCAGTCCGATCTTGGCCGGAATATCCTGATCGAAAAAGGAGTCCCCCAATCGGAGATTTCAGAACTGAGTACCGTTTATCTTTTGAGTGCCGGGGTAGTGCATCGCAGATCTCGTGCCGTGTTCCATGTATTTTCCTTTTTGCCCAAGCCCTGGACTTGGGTGAAGTGGCTCTTGTGGATTCCTTCCTTTCTCGCGGATCCCTGGTATCGATGGGTTGCGAGCCTGCGGTATCGAATTTTTGGGAGGCTAGACCAATGCAGGATTCCGACACCGGAGGAAAAGAAGAGGTTCCTTGCATGAATGGGTTGTTCCGGTGGATTTCTCTCCTGAAGAATCCAAAAGTCTGGATTGCTGGGTTTTGCGCGTTCCATTGTCTTGCTATTTTTTTGTGTGAGTTCCCCGGCTCATCTCCGGTGAGGAGGGTAATTGCGGATCCCGTGTTTCGAGGGTATGTCCGTTTTTTCAATTTGGGTCAGAACTGGTCGATGTTTGCTCCGGAACCTGCAAGTATCAATGCTTTCCTGCGTGCCGAGGTGAAATTCACGGATGGGACAACCGGCTTCTTTGATCTTCCTAGAATGGCGAATATGAATCTGGTGGAGCGCTTTTTCAAGGAACGATACCGGAAATGGGCCATCGACAACGTCAGGTCTGACGATCACAAGGGATTTTGGCCCGCCACAGCCCGGTATGTGGCTAGAGGTGTTC
>CANGWP010000120.1 GCA_947457605.1 Bdellovibrionales bacterium
TCAATGCCCTTGGCCTTTAGCTCTTCCTCGGTAAAGCCCACACCCGCAACTTCGGGCCAAGTGTACACGATCCAAGGAATGGTGTGATAGTTCACATGTCCTGCCTGCCCTGCCATGATTTCAGCGGCCGCCATGCCCTCTTCCTCGGCCTTGTGGGCAAGCATCGGGCCTTGAACGCAATCGCCGACTGCATAAACACCTTTGATTTTCGTCTCGAAATGATCGCTAATGTCGATCCGGCCTTTGTCATTTGTTGCAAGACCGATGGTTTCAAGCTTGAGCCCATCGGTGAAGGGGCGGCGGCCGGTCGCAACCAAAATCAGATCGCATTCGATGGTTTCACGGGCTTGTGTGCCACGATCCATGACCTCGATGTGCATTTTATCGCCGACCTTTTTTGCGCCCATGGCCTGGGTATTCATTTTGAATTCAAGACCTTGTTTGGTGAGGCTCTTTTTGGCTTCCGCTGCAATCTGCTGGTCCATAACCGAGAGGATCTTGTCTGCAAACTCAATCACGGTCACCTTCGAGCCGACCCGGCTCCACACTGATCCCATTTCAAGCCCGATCACTCCGCCACCCACGACGACCAGGTGCCCGGGAGCGGAAGTCAGCTCGAGTGCGTCGGTCGATGAAATGATGTTTTTGCCGTCAAATTTGAGAGTAGGAAGCTCAATCACTTCGCTCCCGGTTGCGATCAGGACTTTTTCGGCCTTTAGTTTCCGCGGGGTGGGGCCATCCACTTCGACAATCTTCGATGTGCCATCAAGTCCGGCAAATCTTCCGTAACCTTGCGCCCACTCGACCTTGTTCTTTTTGAAGAGTCCTGCGATCCCTTGGGTGAGTTGTTTTACCACTTCGTTCTTGCGCGAGATCATTTGGGGCACGTTCATGCTGAGATCGCTCATCTCGATTCCGTGTTTACGGAACTTGTGCTTGGCAAGCGAGAAGTGTTCGCTTGAGTCGAGAAGTGCCTTCGAAGGAATGCATCCCACATTGAGACAGGTTCCACCCAGTGTGGCGCGTTTTTCAACGCAGACCACTTTCATGCCGAGTTGGGACGCGCGAATCGCAGCCACATATCCTGCAGGACCACCGCCAATGACGATCAGATCAAATTGTTCCATAATGGGTTCTTTTCCTAAGTTCAGGCGAAATCAAGGCCAAGTTTGGTTGGATTTTCGAGCAGATCCTTAAGCGTCACAAGGAAGGTCACCGCCTCTTTTCCGTCAATGATCCGGTGATCATAGGATAGCGCCAGATACATCATCGGCCGGATCTCGACCTTGCCGTTGATCGCAACCGGGCGATCCATGATCTTGTGCATCCCGAGAATTCCGCTCTGTGGAGGATTCAAGATCGGAGTGGAAAGGAGTGACCCGTAGGTTCCACCGTTCGAGATCGTGAACGTGCCACCGGTCATGTCCGCGATCGAGAGCTTGTTAGAGCGGGCCTTTAGCGCAAGATCCCCGATCGCCTTTTCAATTTGGGCAAAGTTCAAGGATTCAGCTCCCCGAACGACTGGCACCACGAGTCCCCGCTCGGTACCGACGGCGACACCGACATCGCAATAATCGTGGTACACGATGTCGTTTCCATCAATGGACGCGTTTACGGCAGGAAGTTGCTTCAGAGCAAGCGTGCATGCGCGCGTGAAAAACGACATGAAGGAAAGTTTCACGCCAAATTTCTTTTCGAAGGCATCTTTATACTGGGCGCGGACATCCTGAACCGGTTTCATGTCTACTTCGTTGAATGTGGTAAGGATCGCGGCAGTGTGCTGCGCAAATACGAGACGTTCTGCGATTCGCTTTCGAATGCCCGGCATCGGAACGCGACGGTCTCCCGGTTTATCTTGAATCGTTGGCATGGATGACGCCGTGGGAGCGGTTTTTGCGCCACCTGATGCGATGAAAGCCATCACATCACCCTTCAAGATTCTTCCGTCCTTGCCGGAGCCTTGGATCTGAGCCGGATTGACCTGGTTTTCCACCACGGCCTTTCGCACGGCCGGGCTCAGGGTTTCAAGCTGGGCATTCGTGGCTTGAGCTGCTGAGGAAGGAGTGGGAGGCGGGCCCTTTGGTGCAGGACTTCCAGCGCCAGGAGGCGGGGGAGGAGCCTTCGCAGGGCCTGCGGAAGCTGTCCCCTTTGCCGAATCATCGATGAAAGCAATTACGGACTTTACGGCTACGCGTTCGCCGTCTTGTTTCAAGATGGTGAGCGCGCCTGAATGTTCCGCCACAATTTCGACCGTAGCCTTGTCCGATTCGATCTCCAAAAGCTTGTCTCCGGCCTTCACAGCCTCGCCATTTGCTTTGGACCACTTCAAAATGCTCACCTCTGTGATGGATTCTCCAACCAGTGGAGCAAGGATCTCGTGTTTCATGATTTCTCCTAGTCTTGAAAAGCTTTCAAAATGATTTCTTGTTGTTCTTTGTCGTGGAGCTTCTTTGATCCCACGGCAGGGGATGCGCAAATTTCGCGACCCACATAGGTAAGACTCAGTTTCGGGAACCTCGCTCCGAAATTCGAGAGCGCTCCGCCCCACATTCCTTGAAAATGCATCCAGGCGCCCATGTTCCTCGGTTCCTCTTGCACGAAAAACACCTCTTTCGCATTTCCGTATTTTTCGATCACGGATGCAAGCAGGGTTTCAGGCCACGGATAGATCTGTTCCAGTCGAATCAGTGCAATGTGGTGCGCGTTTCTTTTCTCGCGTTCTTCGAGAAGCTCGTAATAGATCTTTCCGCTGCAAATCATGAGGCGCTTTACGCCGCTTGCAGCTCTTGGGTCTTTGAAGTGCTGGTCATCGAGGACTTCGAAAAATGAATGATCAGTCAGATCCGAAAGTTCGGAAACCGCTTTCGGATGTCGAAGCAGGCTTTTGGGCGTCATGATCACGAGTGGTTTTCGGAACGGACGCTTTACCTGGCGCCTGAGCAGATGGAAAATTTGCGCAGGCGTAGTGGGGTAGGCCACCGTCATGTTGTTCTTTCCACAAAGCTGAAGAAAACGCTCCAAGCGGGCGGAGGAGTGTTCGGGACCCTGGCCCTCAAACCCATGAGGCAAGAGAAGGGTGAGGCCGGAAGCCCGGTGCCACTTTGATTCCGAGGTGGCAAGAAACTGATCGATGATCACCTGCGCGCCATTCGAAAAATCTCCGAATTGGGCCTCCCAAATCACCAGCGAATCCGGATCAGAAACTGAATATCCGAACTCGATTCCCATGGCAGCGGTTTCAGAGAGGTGAGAGTTGAAAATCGAGAGCTTTGCGCCCGGATGGAGTTGATTGATCGCAATGTGGGACTCGTTCGAATTGAAATCAAAAACGGCTGCGTGGCGGTGGGTGAAGGTTCCGCGCTTTACATCCTGCCCTGACATTCGAACCGGAATTCCCTCATGCACCAAGGTTGCATAAGCAAGAACCTCGGCATTTCCCCAATCAATGCCTTTTCCTTGCTCGGTCGAGTTGATTCTGCTTTCAAACAGACGCTCGAGCTTGGGATGAACCTTGAAGCCCTCGGGGAACCGATTGATCCTTTTTGAGAGCGTGATGAGATCGTTTGCGCTTACCTCTGTCTTTACGGGCTTGAAAAGGTCCTCTCCATGGGCCGAGTGATACTTCGACCAATAAGGGCCTTGGTATTCTGAATAGGAAGGTTCGGGCTTTTCAGCGCGAACCTTTTCAAGAGCCTTGATGAGTGGAGCTTGCGCTTGCTCGACAAGAAGCTTTGAGTCTTCGATCGAGAGCACGCCTTCGGCGGAGAGCCTTTCCGCGTAGACCTCGCGAGGAGTCTGGTGAGCTGTGATTTTTTTGTAGAGCGCGGGCTGGGTGAAGGAGGGCTCATCTCCTTCGTTGTGGCCGTAGCGACGATAGCAGACCAGATCCACGAACACGTCCTTCTGGAAACGATACCGGAACTCTGTTGCAATTTTTAGCGCATGCCAAACCGCTTCGGGGTCATCGCCATTTACATGAAAGATTGGGGCATCAAAGGCTTTGGCAAGGTCGCTGCAATAGCGGGTGGAGCGGGAATCAGAAGGATCTGTGGTAAAGCCCACCTGGTTGTTTGAAATGATGTGAATGCTTCCACCCACGGAATAGCCTTCAAGCTTGGAGGCCTGGAGACTCTCATAGACCACACCTTGACCCGAAAAAGCGGCATCCCCGTGCATGAGAACGGACAAAACGCCTTTCTTCGACTCGTCTCCGCGCAGGCGCTGTTTTGCGCGAGCCATTCCCATTACAACCGGATTGATGAATTCAAGGTGCGATGGATTGAATCCCATCGAAAGATGCACGGATTTTCCCTGACGGGTCACGTGATCAAGCGAATGTCCCTTGTGATATTTCACGTCACCCTCTCCGTGGTCGGTGGACAAACGATAGTTGTCGTCGAACTCGGCAAACAGGGTTTCCGGATTTTTTCTAAGGGTGTTGATCAGAACGTTCAATCGACCGCGATGGGCCATTCCCAGAACCACTTCTTCCGCACCAAGGGAAGCGGCAGTTTCAATCACGGCATCGAGTCCGGGAATCAATGCCTCTCCACCTTCGATCGAGAAGCGTTTTTGAGCCACGTATCGGGTGTGGATGAATTTCTCTAGAGTTTCGCTTTCGGTAACCCTTCTCAGGATGAATTTCTTGTCTTCTGCGGAAACTGAATAGTTGCCGGAAAGCGACTCGATGGCGCTCTGAATGAAATCCCGCTCCTCTGAGGTCTGGAGCTGCGCAAGTTCCACTCCGATCGACCCACAATACATTTTTCGCAAAGTCTCGATCAAGGACCGAAGAGTGGTCGGAGAAAGTCCTGCGAAAGTTGCGGCTTGAACGGTTTGATCGAGGTCATTCGCACTCAGTCCGAAGGTTTCAAGATCCGGGTATTTTGCGGGAGTGGATGGATCAGAAAGCGGATTGATCCGGGCCAGCGTGTGCCCGTGTTCCCGGTAGAATTGGATGAGTTTGAGAGCGCCGACTTCAAGCTTGAGGTTGGAGGCCGTGCTGGATTCGGTTTTGTTTGCGGCAACAGCGGAGGCTGCCTCCACCAGCGTGGTGACTTCCCCGAGATAAACCCCATCAAAGAAGTACCTCCATGAGGGATCGATCGAGCCCGGATCCTTCAGGTAGCTTTCATAGAGTGTTTCGATGTAGTCCGCGTTGATGCTTTTGAGGTACTCAAAGTTCCGCAAATCAGGTTGGATTTCAGGATTCACGCCGGATTTTTCCTTTTATTACACCGTAGTTGTTGTAAACGTTTTCGTCAATCGGTAGAGTATCCCGATATGGGTCAAAAGAGAACGAGTCGAACGCACACCTGCGGTGAATTGGGAGTCAATCAATTGGGTCAGGAAGTCCAACTTTGCGGTTGGGTTTCGAAGCGTCGGGATCATGGCGGGCTCATCTTTATCGATTTACGCGACCGTTATGGTCTGACCCAGATCGTATTCGATCCTGCTTTGCCGGACGGGGGTCCATCCCATGAGTTGGCAGGTAAGCTTCGATCCGAGTTTGTCCTTTGGTGCAAAGGCAAGGTGCGGGCAAGACCCGAGGGAATGACAAATTCCAAGCTTGCAACGGGATCCATTGAGGTGGCTTGTTCGGATCTGGTGATTCTTTCGGAAGCAAAGACACCTCCATTTCCGATTGAAGACGACATCGATGTGGCGGAGTCACTTCGTCTTGAGTATCGATACCTCGATCTGAGGAGGCCTTATCTCCAAAAAAATCTTCTGACGCGCCACCGAATGCTTCAGATCGTGCGCCAGCATCTGGATCAGCACCGGTTTGTGGAGGTTGAGACTCCGATTCTTTACAAGAGCACTCCCGAGGGAGCGCGAGACTTCATCGTTCCATCCCGCGTTCATCCGGGTTCATTTTATGCGCTTCCCCAGTCGCCTCAAACCTTGAAACAACTTCTGATGATCTCCGGAATGGATCGGTATTTTCAGATCGCCCGATGCTTCCGGGATGAGGATCTCCGGGCGGATCGCCAGCCCGAATTCTCCCAAATCGACATTGAAACCTCGTTTTTGGATGAAGAAGACCTTTTTCCGATTCTCGAAGAGATGATTCAGAAGCTCTGGAAAGACATTCTGAATGTTGACATTCCAAGACCGTTTCCGAGAATGGCCTATGCCGAAGCGATGAACCGGTTTGGAAGTGACAAGCCGGATGTTCGATTCGGCCTTGAGCTTCAGGATTTGTCCGAAATTTTCAAAGCATCCGCATTTCAGGTTTTTTCGAATGCGCTCACGCCGAACGCCCGGGGAATTCGTGGATCCGTGCGCGCCCTGGTGGTTCATGAAAAGGCAGATCAGTTTTCGCGCAAAGATCTTGATGATCTCACCAAAACCGCAGGGTCTTATGGTGCCCGCGGACTCCTTTGGATCAAGATCA
>CANGWP010000121.1 GCA_947457605.1 Bdellovibrionales bacterium
ACACAACGGCGTGTTACCCCCTTTTTTATTTCATCAAAATGATGTAAAAGATGCCGAGAACTTACAATTTTTTTGGGCGGAAACCATGGGAAAAGTGATTGCAATAGTTAACCAAAAAGGCGGAGTGGGAAAGACTACCACGACGGTGAACTTGGCTGCCTCCCTTTCCCTAGCGGATCAGAGGGTACTTTTGATCGATTTTGATCCTCAAGGAAACGCATCATCTGCGGTTGGAATGGCTCAGTCCCTCGACGAAGGAAATCTTACAATTTACAATGCTCTTCTTGGCGAAGTTCCGCTTTCAAGCGTGATCAAACCAACGGGAATCGATCATCTTGATCTTGCCCCAGCGAACCCGCACCTCGCCGGCGCAGAAATTGAACTTGTCAGCGCCTTTGCTCGCGAAGCCAAAATGAAGGCGACAATTTCCGAAATCAAACACAGGTATGATTTCATCTTTATCGATTGCCCGCCAACTCTGGGCCTTCTTACTGTGAATGCTTTAACGGCAGCGGACTCGGTAATCGTGCCACTTCAAGCAGAATACTTTGCGCTGGAGGGCCTGGGCCAGCTAATGACCACCATTGGTCTAATTCGCCAGAGTGTAAATCCTGCCCTTGAAATTGAGGGCATTGCGCTTACCATGTTCAATTCGCAGCTTAAGCTTAGTCATGAAATTGAGATGGAGGTTAGAACTCATTTCAAGGATCAAGTATTTAAGACAGTAATTCCTCGAAACATAAAACTGAGTGAGTGCACTTCATTTGGGAAGCCGATTGTCTTATACGACGTGAACTCAAAAGGTTGTGTTGCGTACTTGGATCTGGCAAGGGAAGTCCTAGAAAAGTCCCGCATACAAAAAAGCGAGAGTCAAAAGCCCGCGGCAACGATGCCTGAGTTGGGAGTTTAATTTATGAGCACACCACAAACCAAATCGGTCCTTGGAAAAGGACTAGCGTCCCTGCTTCCTCCTGTTGCCCAGCCGCAAGAGTCGATTCCTGCGGGAGCTTCAGTGGCGCCGCCCCCGTCAACCACCCCAGCTGCGCCAACGATGACGTTGAACACGGCACCGCTCGCTCGCCCGATGGTCGATCCAGCGGAAAAGCCTGGAATGAATAGAGATCGTCATCCTGGGATCGCCGTGCTTGATGTGGCTGAAATCAAGGCAAATGAGTTCCAGCCAAGGCGTGATTTTGATGAACAAGCGCTAGAGGAGCTCGCCCAGTCCATTCGAGAAAACGGTCTAATTCAACCGCTGGTAGTTCGAAAGGCTGCCGATGGGTATGAATTGATCGCTGGAGAGCGCCGGCTTCGCGCGAGCAAGCTCGCCGGGCTGAAAATGGTTCCCGTTGTGATTCGAAAGAGCACCGACCGGGAGGCGCTGGAGTTGGCAATAGTTGAAAACATCCAGCGCGAAGACCTGAATTGTGTAGATGAGGCACTTGCCTACTTTCAACTTATGCAGGAATTCCAGCTTTCTCAAGAGGACTTGGCCAAAAGAATGGGAAAGGACCGAGCAACCATTGCGAATGCTCTTCGGGTTCTCAAGCTTTCCGACTTTATCTTGGTGGAGCTGAAAAAAGGTCAGTTGTCCCGAGGGCATGCAAAGGCCTTGCTATCGGTTGAGGATGTTGCACAGAGAGAAAGCCTTGCTAAGGAGATACTTGAAAAAAACCTCAGCGTTCGCCAGGCTGAAAGAACAGCACAGGAGTTGAAACTCGCGTTTCCGAAGCCCGGGCAAGCGGTATCGCAGACAAAGCCCGCCCAATCCGCTGATTCAGAGCTGGCAAAGTACACGCAGGATCTTACGCGAAGATATATGGCAAAAGTTGAGCTCAAGGGGACTCAGCGGTCTGGTCAAATCCAAATCAAGTATTCCTCAAAAGATGACTTGCTGCGCATTCTTGGCCTTTTGATGGGAGACTAAAGAATGGATTACCGGTTGGAAGACTTTCCCGCCCCCGAAGCCGTCTCCACCCAAGTTACAGGGGTCCTTGAACCTTCTGTCGAATTCAAAGGAAATTTGGCATATAGTGGGTGTTTTCATGTAAATGGAATCGTACATGGCAAGATTTCAACACCAGATATGCTGGTAGTCGGTGAAACGGGCCGGATAACGGGCGAAATCAAGGCCGGAGTGGTAATTATTTACGGAAGAGTCGAAGCAACCATCGACGCAACACATAGGGTAGAGATTCGAAAGCCAGCCATTTTCAAGGGCGAGATGAGCACGCCCAGCCTAAAGGTCGAAGACGGAGTGATCTTCGAGGGCACCAACAAGATGACATAACTTACTTGACCGTGATTTATTCTGCGTGATAGCCAAAAGGGCATATTTAATCGCCTTTTCTTTATTACCGCAGCGATAAGGGCTAGTGAGCATGAACCAGATTCTCGAGCAACTTGAGATAAATCAGACCTTTTTTTACCAGTTCGTCCTGTTTGGGATGTTCTTTTTCTTGCTGTCAGAGCTTTACATGAAGCCGATACAGCGACTCATAGAAAAGAGAAATCACAAATTAAATGACGATGTTGCCTCTTCAGAAGAGCTCCTTAAAAACATTGAGGGCCGTATTTCACAATACGAAACTGCAATTTCAAAAGCCAGGGCGGACGCAATCAAGTCCTACGAGAAAGCGGTCGATGATGTTCGTCAACAAGAAGAAGCCCGGATTTCTCAAATCAAGGACGAGATGAAAAAAGATTATTTGAAGCTTGTTCAGGAGCTGCAGGATGAGCGACTGAAGACAGAGTCTGAATTAAAGATGCAGCTTGCTCCCATGTCAGATGTTCTGGTTCAGAAAGTATTGGCGGGGGGTTGATGATGGAAAAGCTTTTTTGGCCTGCTTTGAATCTTTTGGGTTTCTTGGGCTTTCTCGCATACAAAGCAAAAGGCCCGTTTTTTACTTTCGTGAAGCATCGACGCGTTGAGATTTTTGAGGGTCTGAACAAGTCCAGGGCGGCCATGGAGCAGGCATCCAGAAAACGCACAGAAATAGAAGCCAGGATCTCCAAGTTGGATTCTGAGACTAAGGAAATTGCCGCTGAGTGGACTCAGAAGAGTGCCGCCCAGACCAAAGCAATTCGCGAAGCCTCCGTGCGCGTGGTGGAACAAATGAAGATTGAGGCAGAGCAAAACAAAATCGCATTGGTAGAACAAACAAAGCTAGCCATTCGGTCCTCTTTTAAAAAAGCGATTCTCCAGGCCGCGGAGGAAAAAATTATCCAATCCTTGAACTCGAGTGTTCATGCGCAGGCAAATCAACGCTTGGTTGGTGAGGTTTCGAGAGGAATGAATCAATAATGAAAGCGGCACGTTTGTATGCTCAGGTTCTGGTGGATGTTTCCTTGGGGGAAGGCTCGGGGGTAGACTTGGCTGGGATTACTGAGGAGCTTCGCTCCTTTTCGGGGGCCCTTCTCGGTAGTGCTCTCGGGTTGAAGGCGTTTGAGAGCCCGATGCTTTCAGATGAGGAGAAGCAGAAGGCGCTCGCGGCCCTTTGCCAAAAGGCCGCCATCACTCCCTTTTCGGCGCGTTTTCTTGCGATGCTCCTAAAGAGGTCCAGGTTTGATTTGCTTCCGGCCATCCTCGGTGAGGTAAATCGCTTGCAGGTGGAAAGGTGCGGAGGCCTCGTGGGTGACTTGGTCAGCGCAATTCCTTTGGACCAGCCCGCAATTGCTGGAGTAATAGAAGCCCTTACAAAAAAATTTCAGAAACCAGTTCATCTGAACGCAACGGTGGATCCAACCGTGATTGCCGGGATGAGAGTAACAATCAACGGAGTGACCTACGACGGTACAGTTAGGTCCAAGCTTGCCAAGTTCGCAAGCATGTCTTGAATCATTTGAGGAGAAAACGATGAGTTTGAAAGCTAGTGAAATTGCGGAAGTCCTAAAAAGTCAATTGGCCAACCTTGATGGCAAATTGGATGTCTCTGAAACCGGTACTGTGCTTGCCGTTGGTGATGGTGTTGCCAAAATCTACGGTTTGGAAAAGGCCATGGCCGGAGAGCTCGTGGATTTCGGGAGCGGAGTTTCAGGAATGATTCTCAACCTTGAGGAAATGTCTGTTGGTGCCGCGATCCTTGGCGATGAAACCTTGATCAAGGAAGGCGGGACAGTGAAGCGCACCGGGAAAATCGTACAAGTTCCGGTGGGAAAAGAGCTTCTTGGTCGTGTGGTGAATGCCTTGGGTCAGCCGGTGGATGGACTCGGTGAAATTAAGGCGAGCAAATACGGTCGTGTTGAAGTGAAGGCGCCCGGAATTATTGAGCGCAAGTCTGTTCATGAGCCGCTTCAGACCGGAATCAAGGCAATCGATGCCATGATTCCAATTGGACGGGGTCAGCGTGAGTTGATTATCGGGGACCGCCAAACCGGGAAAACCGCGATTGCAATTGATACGATCATCAATCAAAAAGGTAAGAACGTATTCTGCATATACGTGGCGATTGGACAAAAGCAATCCACTGTAGCCCAAGTTGTGGACCGCCTAAAAAAATCCGGTGCAATGGAATACACCATCGTTGTGGCCGCTAATGCGTCAGAACAGGCACCTCTTCAATTTTTGGCCCCGTATACTGGAGTTACCATGGGTGAGTTTTTCCGTGACAACGGAATGCATGCCCTCATCGTTTATGATGATTTGACTAAGCAAGCCCAAGCTTACCGTCAGCTTTCACTACTTCTTCGTAGGCCTCCGGGACGGGAAGCGTATCCGGGAGATGTGTTCTATCTTCACTCGCGTCTACTAGAGAGAGCGGCAAAGCTAAGTGACAAACTCGGAGCTGGCAGCTTAACGGCTCTTCCGATCATCGAAACACAGGCGGGAGACGTTTCCGGTTACATTCCAACCAACGTCATTTCTATTACGGATGGACAGATCTTTTTGGAAAGTGACTTGTTTTATAGCGGCGTTCGTCCTGCGGTGAACGTTGGTCTTTCGGTGTCCCGTGTTGGAGGCTCTGCCCAAATCAAGGCGATGAAGCAGGTTGCTGGAACACTTCGAATTGATCTTGCACAGTATCGCGAAAAGGCGGCCTTCGCCCAGTTTGGTTCCGATTTGGATCCAGCCACGCAAAGACAGCTTGCGAGAGGCCAGCGCTTGGTGGAGATCCTTAAGCAACCGCAATATCAGCCGAAGCCCGTTGAAGAACAGATCCTCGTAATTTTTGCCGGGGTAAATGGATTTCTCGATAAACTTCCCACGGGCAGGCTTGGTGCCTATGAAACCCAACTGCTGGATTACTTGACCAAGAATCATCCAGCGATTGCGAAAACGATCACTGAGAAGAAAGCAATTGATGATGAAACCAAGGGCAAACTTGTTGAAGCCCTTAAGGCTTTTGAGAAGGTATTCACCTAATGCCCAGTATCAAGGATCTAAAAAGTCGAATCTCCTCGGTGAAAAACACCCAGCAGACCACGAAAGCCATGAAAATGGTTTCTGCGGCAAAGCTGCGTAGGGCAACCGAGGCAATTATGAGCCAGAGGCCGTATGCGAAGGAAATTTCCAAAATGATGGGAACTCTTTCCGGGGGAGGACTTTCCATTGGGGATACTGGCTCAAAACAGTCTTCGACTTTGCTGGTGGTAATTAGTTCGGACCGCGGGCTTTGTGGCGGATATAACGGAAGTGTTACCCGCGCAGCCCTTTCCTTTTTAGCTGAAAGGAAAAAAGAAGGACGCCAGACAAGGGTTGTATTTGTTGGAAAAAAAGCGATGGAACTTGTGAAGGCCAGAACCGCAACTGAGCAGTTCCATTATGAGGAATTTGGGGCAAAAGTTACGTTTCGCAAGGCTTCGGAACTCTCAAAAAAGCTGCTTCCCCTCTTTGAGTCGGGTTCTGTTGATGAGGTTGTCTTCATTTACAATGAATTCAAAAATGCAATATCTCAGGTTGTCAAAACGGATCGCGTTCTTCCTTTGACTCTTGAGGCAGACCAAGGCGAGAGTTCTGCGAAATCAGATCTTTCAATCTTCGAACCATCAAAACCAGAGCTTTACGAAGCTCTTTCATCAAAATATTTTGTAATTCAGGTTTTCAAGGCTCTTTTGGAGGCTCAGGCCTCCGAACATGGCGCACGGATGAGTGCGATGGAAAACGCGACCAAAAACGCGGGAGATATGATTAGAAAACTTACATTGCAATTTAACAAACAGAGACAAGCTGCGATTACAAAGGAACTTCTTGAAATCATTTCAGGAAGCGAATCGCAAAAAGTTCAGGCGTAATAAGGAGAAAAGACATGTCAGCGAGTGCAGGTCAAAATCTAGGAAAAATCAAAGCAGTAATTGGTCCCGTAGTGGATGTGGAGTTCCCATCCGGAAAGGTACCGCCGATTTACCAATCCGTCCGGGTGACCAATAAAACCAACAGCGACAAAGATTGGAATC
>CANGWP010000122.1 GCA_947457605.1 Bdellovibrionales bacterium
GTATCGGCTTCCAGAGGTGCTGCCTCCCCGGGGGCACGCCATTGAAGTCAGGGTTTGTGCCGAGGATCCATCCCAGGATTTCATTCCATGCACCGGTGTGATTGATCATCTGATTTTTCCCAGTGGCCCTGGAATCCGTGTGGATCGGGGTATCGAGACCGGGCAGCGGCTCGGGACCCAGTTTGATTCGCTTTGTGCAAAGCTCATTGTTCATGCCGCGACCCGTGACCTAGCAGTAAGGAAGATGCAATATGTATTGCGGGAAACGGTGATCAGCGGAGTCGGGTCAAATTTGAATTATTTAAGTGCCATTTCGATCAATCCGTCCGTGGTGGAGGGCAGGGTGAGCACCTTGTTTCTTGATAAACACTTCAAGGAATTTCATCCGAATGTCACCCCGGAGGCGATCGCGCTCAGTGAAGCCTTTGAAAAGTCGGATGCATTCCGGGATTCGGGCACCGGGACCGCAAGCGCATCGGATTCAAGAGCTTTGGTGGGTTCGGATTCCGCGGCTCTATGGGGACAGGTGAAATTATGAAATTCTTTTCGCGCATTTCCGGAAAAAAGTATGAATCAGGCGGAACGCGGACGCTCGATTCCGGATTCCAATTCGAGCGAAGGCCCGGAGGATGGATCATCGGCACAAGAACCCATCCGGATGGGAAAGTGGAGCGGGTCCGTTTTTTCCATTCTCGCTCCAAGAAGCATTTTTTCACGAAAGAGGCCGCGATTCCACCGGTTGAATTTTTTGGGGAGCGGGTTCCTGTGACGAGAAACGCATCCCAAGCGGGAGGCGGCCAGGATTATAGTGCCCAGTTCCCGGGCAAGGTAAGAAAGGTGTCTGTAGGGGCAGGTGAAGAAGTAAAAGCCGGAGCTCCGCTTTTGATGGTGGAGGCCATGAAGATGGAATTTGCCATCAAGGCATCGGCCGATGGTGTGGTGGTAAAGGTTCTCGTGGTAGAGGGAATGCAAATCACTCCGGGGCAGCAGCTTCTTGAGTTCGAGGAGAAAAAATGAGGGTTCGGCCATGATGAACGATCGCATTGAGATCTTCGAGGTGGGGCCACGGGATGGATTGCAGAATGAGAAGCTCATTCTGTCCACCATGCAAAAAATTGAATTGATCAAAGGCCTGCAGTCCGCCGGAATAAAAAGGATCGAAGCGGGCGCATTCGTAAGGCCTGATCGGGTGCCCCAGATGGCGGACTCCGAGCAGCTTCAGTCGGAGCTGAAGTCGGAATTGCCTTCGGGTGATTTCTACTATCTTGTTCCCAATTTGAAGGGCCTTGAGCGTGCGATGGCTTGCGGAGTGAAAGCGATTGCTGTCTTCACTGCAGCAAGCGAGTCCTTCAGCATGAAAAATACCGGCATGACGACAAAAGAGTCTGTCGACACCATCCGGCAGATGACCGAGGTTGCCACTCGCGCCGGGATCAAAGTCCGCGGCTATGTCTCTACGGCCTTTGGTTGTCCGTTTGAGGGACGGATCGCATCTGCCAAAGTCATTCCGGTGATTGAGCAAATGCTTTCTCTACCTCTGGAGCAGGTTTCGATTGGGGACACCATTGGGGTTGCTTCCGTCAAGGGAACGGATGAAGTGCTCAAGCCGCTCTTGAGGCAGGTGGATCCATCGAAGATTGCGGTCCATTTTCATGATACCCGGGGGACAGCTCTCGTGAATTCATTCCGCGCCTTTGAGCTCGGAGTGCGAACCATTGACTCCTCGATCGGAGGCCTTGGTGGGTGTCCATTTGCGCCGGGAGCGAGCGGCAATCTTGCGACCGAGGATCTCGTGTATTTTTTCAAGGAAATGAATGTCGAAACCGGAGTGGATTACCGAAAGCTGTGCGAAACCAGCTTGAGCCTCGCACGTGGCATGGGGGGGCGGATCTTGTCTTCTCGGGCGCTTCAAGCCTACCTTGCCAATTGCCAGAAGAATTCAATATGGGATTCATAAAAGCCGTCATTCTGGCACTCGGGCTTTTGGTTTTCGGGCTGATTGGTTTTTTGGGAGCAACCCTTGCTCTTTTGTTGTCACCTGTTTTTCCGGGGCTTCGATTTTATTCCAATTCTTTTTTTTTGGAACCATTCGGGTGGTTTGCACGAAAAGTGGTCGGGGTGAAGCTTACCGTTTTGAACCGTGAGCGGATCCATTCTGCGCGCCCTGCGATCTTTATCGGCAATCACCAATCCGGTCTTGATCTCGCCGTGATCGGACAATGTTGTCCGGTGCGGTCCGTGATTGTCGGCAAAAAGGAACTGAAAGTGATTCCCCTGTTTGGTTGGTTTTTCTGGATTGCGGGGAATTTGCTGATCGATCGGGCAAACAAATCGTCCGCGAAATCCGAGATTGAACGGGTGCGAAAGAAGCTCTCAGAGCGAAATCTAAACCTTGCAATCTTTCCCGAGGGAACGCGCAGCAAAACGGGGGAGATTCTTCCCTTTAAACGGGGAGCGTTTTATCTTGCAGTTTCTACCGGATACCCAATCATTCCGGTGGTTTGTTCGAACTTGCAGGGAAAGGGGATCTGGGAACAGTTCCAGCTCAAGGGCGGGAATGTGGTGATTAGCGTTCTTCCCCCGATGGAAACCGGGAATTTAAACCTTTCTGACTTAAGTTCCTTTAGTGATCAGGTGCGCAATCTCATGCTTGAAGAATACACCCGGGTGAGTGCACTTGCAGAAGATTTGGATCGGAGGTAAACTTCGAAGCCTATGACTACTTGGGTGATTATTTCTTGGGTCTTTGTTGCAATTCTTTCTGCAATCAATGTGTTTGTTTTTTTGAAACTCAAAAAGGCATCCGAACAGATGATGAAGATGGCATTTCCGAATGCCAAGAACATGAACGATGCTCTCTCTCAAATGCAGGGCATGATGGGTGGCAAGGGTGGAATGCCGCCGAATCTTGGCGCTCTGATGGGGCAGATGAATCAACCGCAAATGCAGGCTCAGATGAAGGCTGCGATGGAAATGCTATCCAAAATGCAGCAAAACGGACCCCGTCGTCGTTAATTTTTTTTCAGACCTGCGGATTTCCTTGTTTCCTTGAATTTTTTCAGACTAAGCGCGAATTCCTCCTTAAGTTTTGATTCAATCGATGAGTCAAGCCCGAGAAACCCCAAGGTCTCGGCTGCGGCTTCCACGGTGGAGACGCATTCGGGCCTGGGTTCCTTACGGATGTTTCCGTACAATGACTTTGACTTTGGAACAATGAAGATTCTCTGGGTTTTCGTAAGCCACGCATTTCTCCACCACAGGGTTTTTGCCTGTGCCCAGGTGCCATCGAGCAAAATCAAGCCTCCGATCTCGGCCTCCATTGGCGGGTCGATCGGATCGCCTTTTTTGTCGAGGTAATAGATTCCGGGAAGGGTTCCGGGGTCCACTTCCGCATTCGCCTTGGTTCCAAGATAGAGGGTGTGCCAGGCTTTTGGTTTTTGAAGTTCCTCGATTTCCTCGATTTCCCTCCAACCCTTCAGTGCATGCGGCAGGTTTTTCCAAGACAGGCCTACTTTGACTGCTGAGGGCTCAAGAAGTTCGGTAAGGATTCGGGCAGAGGAAACCTCCTGGTCCTTTCGGGACGGCTCTTGCGGGTGCTGGAGGATCAATATCGGGACCGGAATCTTCATGGGAAGTAGGAATATCGAAATCCCGCTTCTCAGTCCACTGCTCATCCGATAGGCTCGAAACATGAGTCCTGACCAGATTTTAGAGAAGTTCAATCAAGCCGCTCCTTGGACCCGTTTTGACGAATGGACCGGAATCTGGATTGAAACCTCTACCCTGAGCACCTGCGTGCTGTTCGGGGAAGACCAGGATGCGGATTTCAAAATGTTGATCCTTCGCGGGAGCGATCCCTCGTATCGGTTTCTCCAATATCGAAGCGGAGAGTGGATCCCGGAGTTCGGGCTGGATTTCGCAACCACTGACGGTCTTCGGGTCAGCATCGTAGAGGATGAAGTGGACTCCTACCTGAGCTGCCGGCCGGGCCTCCCTCCGGATGCCCTCAGGCTTGATGAAAAGCAGTTTCTATTCGAGGTTTTTGATGCCATCTCGTATCTCGTCGATCGATTGGATCAGGATGAGCTCCCGATGTTGGGTGAAACCGAAGAGGACTGCTATCACCTTTGGAAAGTCGCGGGAACCTGGAGAGCCGAGGTGCGCGAGTTTCCGGAAGAGCAGTTTCAGAAGTTCCAACCCATCGAGGTCCAAGAGTCCCGCCTGAAGCGTTTGCACGCAGCCTCGTTGCCTCAGGATGGGGTGTGGGAGGCGGCGCCTTTTTTTCTGCCCGCTACCCGGTTTCAAGGCAATCAAGAGGTGTTTGTTCAGTGTGCCGCAGTCGCAGAACGAAACCTTGGTCTTTTGGGATTGGTCACTCTGGAGGCGCACGCGAGCCCCGAGCAAGAGGTCGCCGAAGCTTTGCTTGGTTCCATCGAGCAGCAAAAACGCATTCCGCAGTTTCTGATCGTAAAAGACGAGCGTCTGGCGGAGCGGATTCTTCCGGTGGTTCAGAGTTTGGGAATTCAACTCAGGATTCGAAAGCGGCTGCGCGATCTTGAGCTCATTCGGGAGGAAATGATTGAGGAATTTCCCGATGACGATTCAGACGAGGGTTGATGGACTCATTCCTTCGGCATAGGCCATAACCATCCTGCGAGCGATAGAGGACACAACTTAGGTCCTGGTTCAAATGAGAGCAGAGAATTTCAAATGCGCGCTTTCGTGCGCCTCCTAGAACGGCCCGGACCCTGCCAGGTTCCCTGATTTCATGGACGAAGCAATTGTAGGCCAGGACTTCTCCTGAAGAATCAAAGACCGTAATGCCGTCCATGGACATCATTTTTCGAATCAACGCTCCGTAAGAACTGAGGGAAAGTGTTGCAGCTTCATCCCGGTATTTCACATATCGGTGGATCGCACGAACGAGGCCAAAAGGTTCATTCATCACCACTCCATCTCGCAAGAAATCTGGATACGCACGACCGGAAGGAACGATTGCCGCAAGGGTTCCATGGGTGAGGGAGAGCAGATCAATCGCGATGCGATGATAGAAGGACTCCATTTTGCGGCGGAGGTTCTCAGGTGCATCTTCTGTCACTGCGGCGACCCAGTGGGAAATCATCAGAGTCGGGTTTTGGGTCATTTCAAGGACCCCCGATGCATCGATGTAATGGAAGCGTCCTCCGCAGTCGCGAAGTTCAATGAGATTCTCCCCGATTTTTTGCAATCCAATGATACCAACTGTGGCTTCGTTCAGTGTCCGCAGTCGTTGAAAGCTTGATTCATGAAGAGGGAATCGATCCGTTCGAAAGACTCCATAGTGCAAACTCTCTGATGCCTCTTCGATTCTTAGAAAAATGCCCCAATCATGACCGTTTCCAAGCGGCCCACAGACCTTAAGAAGCGTTCGAATGGTGATCGGAGAAAGTGGTCCGCTCCCGATGGGGATTGCATCGTTACCTTTGAGCGTCATAAGAAGAGTGGGTAGGTCGCGCGTGAGGAAAATCAGGGGCGCGTTTTTCACTCCTTCCTCCCGATACCCGCTGATCCCGGCAATCGTTTCCGCAAGAATGGTTGCAATCAGGTCCGGCTCGCGAAAATTCTTCGTGTATTCTCGGGTCAGGGTTTCCAGGATAGGGCGGAAGGAAAGAACTCGATTCATTCGAGTGCATCAATAGTCCTTCTGCGGCCACGAGGAAAGTCAGTGTGCGCCATCCTGGCGTTCGGTGGGGAGCTCTGGTTGCGATTCTCCAAGAATTACAACACTTGAGGAGCAGGAAATTATTTTAATGCACATGGGGCAGCATTGAGGCTTTTTGCAATGGATTTCATGGAATTTGGTGGAGATGCACGGATTCGAACCGAGGACCTTTTCCATGCCATGGAAACGCTCTACCAACTGAGCTACATCCCCACTATTTTTGGAATTTTTGATAAAATAAACCAAAGATTCATCATTTGACCAGAGTTTTCTTTGCAACACTTTCGCTGCTGCAGGACGCAACACATTTCGAGAACATATTTTTTAAGTGGCCGAATCACTTCAGTTTTACATTCGGTACGCCCTTTGCTTAGGATAGAGGGCATGAAGCTTCGCGTTGTTTTGGGATTTGTATTCCTCATTCTTTGTTCGTGCGCCTCAATCTCAGATGTAAAGACGGATCCCTCCACTCCGGATTGGGTTCGGCATCCCGAGGCCCGGTTTCCTTCAGACCGATATTTGAGCTCGGTCGGGGTTGGCGCGGATCGCGAGGCGGCAATCCGGGATGCCAAAAAGAATATGGCCGAATCTTTTCTGGTGAAGGTAGAGAGCGCCAGTCAGAGCTCGAGTGAGTCCAGTCTCTCCAAAGATACCGAGGGTTCTCTTCGGGGTGAA
>CANGWP010000123.1 GCA_947457605.1 Bdellovibrionales bacterium
CAAAAGATACATCAAAAACAAAAGATTCAGGTGCGAGAAAACCGCGGCACCCACCCCGATCAAAATCAAGGATTTTCGATTCATCACCTGGAAATTGCGGTACAAAAAACGGGTCATCAGAAAGATGAACATGTAGTGGATCAAAAAAAGGCCCTGCGGGACTCCTGACTTCAGTTCCACAAGATAGGCGAAAAGCAGCGTGAGGCAGCCTCCCTCAAACATTTCTCTCTTCATTGCAACCCAGAGGATCAAGAAAAGAATTACATCCGGCTTAAAAAAGGCAAGAGCGGGCAAATTGAATAAAGTCGATTGAAGCGCCATCGAAACCAGTGCGAACAGGAGAAGGCCGGGGACATTCAGAAGCTTCAATGCCCGGATCTTCATGGCTTTCCTGCGGCTGGTTTTGGCTGGGTTTTTTCGGATTGATCCATCAACTGGGTGTGAACAGGGGCCGGGTCGGCATGGGTGACCACCAAAACCTCTTCGACCTTTGAAAAGTCGACGCTGGGTTTGACTTCAACCTTTTGGGTGATCCCGTAGGATTTGCGTGTGACCTTGATCACAGTTCCGACGGGAACGCCCTTCGGAAAGTTTCCGCCAAGCCCCGAAGAGAGAAGAATGTCGCCTGGCTGGATGTCGTCCACACGTAGGGCGAATTTGAGTTGGCATAAAGTATCGGTGAGTCCCTCGACAATCCCCCGAACGCGTGATCTCAGAATGTAGGAGTCAATCGCGGACAGAGGATCAAGGACGCTCACAACATCCGCAGTGTCCTCACTGACCCGTAAGATTCGACCCACAACCCCTTCCGCATTGATCACCGCCATGTTGGGCTCAATGCCGCTTGAGCTCCCCCGGTTGATCCGTAGAGTCCTGAATTCGGTGGAAACATCCTTGGCGATGATGCGGGCAAGCACCGTGTCCACTTTGTAGGTCTCTTTGAACTGAAGAAGATCCCGCAACCGGACGTTCTCTTGCTCCAGCTCACGGAGATTGAGAATGGTATTGACGAGCTTTCGATTCTCATCAATCAGGGAACGGTTCTCATTTCGGGTGTTCCAGAGGGCAAGGTAATTTTGATAGATTCCGAACACGGAATCTAGTGTCCAATGGATTGCGATTTCAAACGGAGTGGTGATTGCAAGAGCGATTCTGTCATAGGCGCGATAATCGCGGGGAGAGCGATTCACCGTATCAATTGAAAGCAAGGGAATCAGCAAAAACAGAAGCAAAATCAGGTAGAATCGGTATTGCTTTATCAGCTTTAACATTGCAAATATCCTATATTGTGTTTGAATAGTTTCAAAAGGATAAATTCATGATTGGTGCAATGCGGAGCAAGTTGGGCCCGAAGGTAATCGGCGGGGTGATCGCAGTCGTAGCGTTTGTTTTCATTTTTTACGGGATCTTCGTTCCCGGAAGCAGCAGTTCGAAAGGGCCGGGAGTCGCAGGCGAAGTGAATGGCGAAACCATTACCTACACGGAATTCTCAAGAGCGTTGAATCAAAGAATTGAGTTTTTCAAGAGCATGATGGGCGGGAAGGTCTCCGAGGCTCAGCTCGAGCAATTCCGGATCGGCGAGTCTGTATTCAAGGAGCTTGCCCAGCGCAAGGTGCTTGGTCAGATTGCCAAAAAGCAGGGTTTTTATCCTTCCGCGGAACAAATTCGCGATCAAGTGCTCAAAATGGACGTTTTTCAAAAAGACGGGCGCTTTGATCGGGTAACCTATAAGAATGTCCTGTCCGCAAACCGTCTTACTCCGGTACGGTTCGAGGAGCTGATTGGTCAGGATATCATGGAGCAGAATTTCAAGTCGTATCTGGCTCAGCTCGCTGTGGTTCGGGAAGACGAGGTTTCAACAGAACTGAAGTCCACGATGGACCGGCATAAGGTCAAGTACGCATATCTCGATAATGAATCCGCACGAAAGCTTCTTTCGAAGGACTTGAAGCCGGAGGAGCAGTCGGCGAAGTTGAATGAAAAGGTTGCTGAGATCTCTAAATCCGTACTTCCCCTTCTTACGACCGGTTCGGATGCAAAGGTGAACTCTTTGCTAAAGGAAGCAAAGGTTCAGGTAAAGACCTCGGATTGGTTGAATTCTCAGTCCAACATCATTCCGGGAGTGGGCTCCATCCGTTCGATCCAAGAAGAGCTTTTCGCGTTGAAGAAGGGCGATGCTGCCAAGAGCTTCTCATTGATGGGGGGAACCCTGTTTGCGGTGGCTGTCGCTCACGAAGCCTTTGATGCTTCAAAGGTCACGGCGAAGGAGCGTGCTGCAACCTTTGCAAAACTTCAAAATGAAAAGCAGGGTGAAATCATGAAGCGGTTTGTGGATGATTTCATGAAAGACTCGCGGGTGACCTCCAACTCAGACATCATTAAGTCAGGAAAGAGCGGTGGCATTCCGCTCACTTTTGATAATTGAACGCGGTTTCCGCCACCTTCCGGACGAATTCTACAAAACGGGCTCGCTGTTCGAATGGGAGTCCGTGTCCGCAGTTTTCCCATTCCTCAAAGTGTAGAAATGGATTCTTTAGCTTCTCTTTTTGTTCCTCGTAATCCTTCTTGAGCCAAACTTTCGAGTTCATTCCCCGGAGAAAATGGACAGGGATCCCGGAGGCCAGAATCTCCTGAACCCACGCCTCCAAAGGGGCTTCGTGCGCTTGTTCAATGGTTTGGATGAGGGAGTTGTGATCAAAGGGAAAGCTCCAGGTTTCCGGAGTTTCCGTGGATTTTTGGGCCACAGCCCCGAGGTACTGGGCAATTGCCGGATCAGGGCAGTGGGTGTTCAGGTAATTTTTCATTTGAACCCGATCCGGAAAAGTTTCGGGAAGGTTTTGGAGAAAACGGGCGAGCGGAACCCCCATTCCGCCCCCCCAACTTGAGGAGATCCCGATGTCCACGGCTATCAAACCTTTGATTCGAGACGGTGCGGATTTGGCGAGAGCAAGCGCCGTTCTTACTCCCATGGAGTGTCCGATCAAAAGGCAATTTTCAATCTGAAGAGAATCCAAAAGTTCGAGAACGTCTTTTGCATAGGCTTCCGCATGGAAATCGTTTTCAGACGTCTTGAGGAAAGTCCGACTTTTCCCGTGTCCCCGTTGGTCCGGGGCAATGCAGTCCCATTTTTCCTCCAAAAATGCCGCAATCGATCTCCAGATTTGGCCGGTTCCTCCCATTCCGTGGAGAAACACCAAGGTGGGAGGATTTTTTCCAGAAGTGACTTTATCAGGTTTCCAACGAAAATAATTTAGCTTTTGATTGACCATTTGCGCCGATGCTACTAGATTCTCACGCGGAGTCATAGGGGTGACTCAATAACCATAAGGGGGCTGAGTGTTCCACGATCATCCCATTCCGAGTTCTCATCCGGGTTCAGGATCGCAAAAAGCGGATTCTGAGGGACTTCCGCTTTCCACCCTGGAAGGCTTGAGTCCAAAGGAGTTGCTTCGTCGGGGGAATCTGAGGCTCGAGAAGTGTGAGATCCGCGAAGCCGGCCTTTATTTCACTTTATCGTATGAAAGAGCCCGGGATCAGCGCGATCTGCGAGGGATAAGCGATGCACTTGCTCAGCTACTTCGATATTCGAGCGAGATCGGAGATGAGCGTGCCATTCAAAAATGGGTGAACGAACTTGAGATATTTATCGCCCACAACGATGGAAATCTCACGCCACAGGTTTGGTATTGCAGAGGGATTATCGCCTTCCGGAGTGCCCAGTATCGAAAAGCACAGGTGTTATTCCATAGGTTTTGGCGCGAGATTGAGCGGGAAGAAGGCATGAGTCCCGTGACCACTCCGGAGCGCCACCGGGAAATCATGCGCTCCAAATCCCAAGCTCTTCTTGCCTGCGCCGTTGTGGCTCAGAATCAAGGCAAGCTCGGGCGTGCCCGTTATCTTGGAGAGGTGATCCTTTCGTACGCAGAAAAGGAGCGCCCAAGAGGGATTCTGGCTTCCACTTATTTGATGCTTTGCAGGCTTGCGGAAAAATCCGGGGACCTTGTTTTGGCCAAGAAGTGGCTCCAAAAAGCATTTGCCGAATCCGTATCCGAACACAATTGGTATCACTACCTGTATGTTCTTTATAGTTTCGCCGTGATTTCGAGGCTAGAACAGGATTTCATTCAGGCCCGATTTTATCTGGATTTGTTGGAAAAAGCGGTAGTTCAGGAAGAGCTTCGAAGTTTGAAGCTTGGAATCTCGGAGGAGCGCGTGAAGTTGAATCTCAATCGCGTGGATCTCGAGATAGATTTGAATCGAAGTGTGATTCGTACCAGGGAAGGCGAGTTCAGTCTTGGAAGGCAACATCTATTGATTGAGATGGTCCATCAACTTGCACTTGCCCATTCGGAGCAATCCGAAGGGGGAAGACAAGGGCTCTCCAAGGCCGAGTTGATTGAAAAGGTGTGGTGTGAGAGTTACAACCCGGAAGCGCATGACGGGAAACTCTATTATAACGTAAATCGAATCCGGAAACTGTTGGAGCCAGATCAGAAGAGCCCGACGTATATCCTGAATTGGAGACAAGGGTATCGTTTGGCTCCGGAGCTTCGGGTTCGAGTGATCCAAGGGGAGGGTCTATGAAACTAGGCAAGCGTATGGGATGGGTTTTTTTGGCTTTGGCATTCTGGAACTTCGGTGCAAGTGGGGCGGCACAGGCTCAGTTCATGACGCCGAATCCCGAGTGTGTGATTTCAAAAAACAATGATGAGCGTGTTCCGTTTCCTCTTCGGAAAGCAAACACCAAATTTGAACTCTCGGAAAATGAAACCTACCTGTTGAACGGTACGATTGTGAGCATAAGCGGACGCACTTATTTCAAGGTGGACTTCACAACCCAGCCTTGGCTTGAAACCGAGAAAATGCTGCAGTTCCCGTACTTGTTGCTTGACGATGCGAGTGTGCCGGTAGGCCAGTATAACGGCCGCCTCGTTCAAATGGCAGTGATTGCTCGTAAAAACGAGGTAAGCTCGATTTCCGAAGGGCGTGGAATGTCGGTGAAACTCGAGGTGATCTTGCCTCCAAGCGCAGTTCGGAACTAGACCGGTTCCATATCCGGGAATTCGGGGATGAGGGCACTGCTCTCATCCCTTTTTTTCTTATGGTGGGACAAATTCGGACCATTGATTTGTTCCTTGTCCGTTTTTAGCGAGATCCTTTGGCATCCCTCTTGAAGGTAGGTTCTTTGATTTGCTTCCCGGGAGCGGAAGCGAAAATGAAGGCTATCAAAGGGAGGGAATCATGATTGAGTCAGGGCGTGAGCTTACGCAGAAAAGAGTCGTATTGGTAACCGGTGCGGGGAGTGGGATCGGACGGGCCTGTGCACTGGCATTTGCGAAGGATGGAGCAACTGTTGTGGTGGTGGATCAGGATGAGATGCACGGGATCCAGACTGCTCGAATGGTGGAGACGGTTGGAGGGGGCGCACATTTCATTCGATGCGATATCGCAGAGGCAAATGAGGTCCAGCACATGGTGGAGTCGATCATGGGGCGTTTTGGACGACTCGATGTGGCGGTGAACAATGCGGGCATCGAGGGCGCGAAAGCCAACACAGTGGATTGCACGATTCGCGATTGGGACCGGGTCATGGCAGTCAATCTTCGTGGAACATGGCTTTGCATGAAATATGAAATTTCAGCGATGTTGAAACAAGGAACTGGTGCGATCGTGAATTGCTCATCCATCGCCGGGATGGTGGGATTCGCCGATTCGCCCGCCTATGCCGCAAGCAAGCATGGGGTGGTGGGGCTAACCCAGTCCGCGGCCTTGGAGTGCGCTCGGTCTCACATCAGGATCAATGCGGTCTGTCCCGGGGTCATTCAAACTCCGATGATCGATCGATATGTTCATGGAGATGAGCGGGTTCGGAAGGAACTTGCCGATTCTGAACCCATGGGAAGGCTCGGAAATCCAAGTGAAGTGGCGGATGCCGTACATTGGCTTGCATCCGATCGCGCAAGTTTCGTGACAGGCGTCGCTCTTCCGGTAGATGGGGGATGGCTTGCTCAATGAATCCAGGAATCGGATTACCCTTCGTCGCGAAGGGCTGCTCCGGTCTTTGATCCGCGCACTTTGATCAAGGATTCAGGTGTGCCCGAGGCAATGATTTTGCCTCCGTTTTGACCGCCCTCAGGACCCAGATCAATGACAAAGTCGGAGTTACGAATGACGTCAAGATTGTGTTCAATCAGGACCACGCTTTTTCCCTCATCCACAAGGTGATGCAAAACTCCCAGCAACTTCATCACATCATCCTGATGGAGGCCGGTCGTGGGTTCGTCCAAAATGAATAACTCATCCCCTCTCATCGGTTCGCAGAGTGCTGACGCAATTTTCA
>CANGWP010000124.1 GCA_947457605.1 Bdellovibrionales bacterium
GACCTCGGGGCCGGGGGCTCAGGCGAAATTGAAATGCGAACCGACATCGTTCCCTTTCTTCACAAAAACCCAAATGGAAAGAACACCGCACTCCTGATTCACTCCATGGTCATCCACAGGAAGAATGCACAAAAAGCAAACCCTCAGCTGATCACCGTTTTTCCGGTCGAGAGCGAGTTCAGCGAAAGACTGTTTAAGCCTGAAACCTTCGGCGATCAGGTGGCTCTCAAGCTTCGCTACAATGCGGCTCTTCCGCTCTCAATTGCCCCTGAAAAAATGATTGGAAAGCGTTACATCCCAAATGAACCCAAGTGATTTTGCCATTGAAGTGCGAGACGTGAAGCGAAGCTTCCGCTCGATCAAAAAAGAAGAGGGCCTGAAGGGCACCCTGAAACTCCTCTACAAGCCAGAGTACTTGACCCATGAGGCCTTGAAGGGAGTGTCTTTTGAGATTCAAAAAGGAGAGTTCACCGGGCTCATCGGAGCAAATGGCGCCGGAAAGACCACTCTCCTAAAAATCCTCTCGGGCCTGATCCCGCCCACCTCGGGGGAAGCGAAGGTCCTTGGCTTTACTCCCTTTGACCGCTCGATCGAATTCAGAAAGCAAATCTCGATTGTGATGGGCCAGAAGGCACAGCTCTGGTGGGATCTTCCCGCCATCGAAGCCTTCGATTTGATCCGCGCCCTTTATCAGATTCCACGGGAGATCTATCGAAAGCGCGTGGACGAGTTGACCTCGCTTCTCGATGTGACGAAGCTCCTCAACACCCAGATCAGAAGACTCTCCCTTGGGGAGCGGATGAAGATGGAGGTGATCGGTGCGATCCTTCACCTGCCGAAGGTGATCTTTCTTGATGAGCCCACGATCGGACTTGACGTGCTTGCCTCAAAGAAGCTTCGCGAGTTCCTGCGCGCCCACAACCAGCGCGAGGGAGCCACGATCATCCTGACCTCACACAACATGGATGACATTTCCGAGCTCTGCAAACGCGTGCTCCTGATCAAGGAAGGCTCGCTCATTTTTGATGGAAATCCAAAACGCCTGACCGAACAGGATGAGTGCGTGCTGAAGGTGAAGTTGCTGAGCGCCCCGACGCTTACCGAAGTATCATCCGTACTTTCGATTCCAAACGAACAGGTGTCGATGGACGAAGAGGATCCGACCACTTATGTGATCACGATTACTCGCTCCAAGATCACCGAATATTTTCAAAAGCTCCTCGCAAGCTTTCAGGTGGCAGACATCGGAATCCAGGAAGCATCTCTCGAACGCGTGATCCAGCGGATCTATCAAAGCTGAGAGAACGGGAATCAGGTCATGACAGATGAAGCATTGAGAAGCCCGGAACTTTCACTCAACTGGCGGATCGCCACCATCCGGAATGGAATCAAGGAAGCACTCGCCTATCGCGGGGAATTCCTACTCGACATTTTCGGCTCGGCCATCGTACCGGTCGGCATCCAGCTCATGCTGTGGACCGCGATCCTTCGAGGCGACCCGAACGCGTCTTTTGCGGGGATGTCATATGGCGAGCTCATGGCCTACACCTGGACCTCCCTTTTGTTCAGTCAGATCCGGGGCGGAGATCTCGATTTCAGCATCATCGAGATGATCCGAACGGGGACGCTTAACAACTACCTTCTTCGGCCCGTGGGCGTACTTGAGTTTGTGTATTTCAAAGGGCTTGGAGAAAAACTTTTGACCCTCCTCTTTTGCTTTTCGCTTGGTGCGATCGCAACCCTGTTCACCTCTCTCAGCCTTCCGAACCTGCTGATGGCGATGATGCTTGCACTGCTTGGAAACGTGATCGCCTACCTCTTTGGCTGCATTCTTGCGACCGTTGCCTTCTATTGGGAGAACGCCTTTGCAGCCCTCATGGTGAAGAACATGGTGGTGGCGCTCTTCTGCGGAGAGCTGATCCCACTCACCATCGTTCCTGAAAAATACAGCCTGATCTGGAAGTGCACGCCCTTTTATCTCTATGTATTTGGACCAACCCAAGTGGCGCTCGGCAAGTGGGACACCTCGATCTGGCTTCGGGAGATGGGCCTTGGATTGCTCTGGACGCTTGCCTTCTTGATCCTGCTTCATCTTGCCTGGAAGAAATCCATTCATCGCTATCAAGGAATCGGGGGCTAAGATGCGCGCGTATTGGGATGTATTCAAGACCAGCCTGAAGAACAATCTTGTTCGGGAATTCATTTACCGCACGAACACGATCGCGCTCACGGTTGCGGATCTGGTGTGGGTGTTCATTGAGCTTGCCTTCTTTGAGGTGATTTATAGCAATACAGAGATCATCAATGGCTGGAATCGCGAGCAAGTGTTTTTCTTTCTTGGCATCTTCATCGCAAGCGATTCGCTCTTTACCACCTTCTTTCAGCGTTCATTTTGGACCTTTCCCTTCATGGTGAATCAGGGGGATCTCGATGTTCTTCTCACCAAGCCCATTAGCCCTCTCTTTCTTGCCACCTTCCGGGACATCAATTTCTCACAGATCCTGAACCTCATCCTTGGCCTGTTCATTCTTCAGCACTACGGTCCGAGCGCCGGATTCACAGGCGGCTGGAACTGGATTTTGGTGGGCTTCTGGGTACTCATCGGACTCCTCACTCAGTATCTGATCCGATTCTTTTTTGTGATTTGGGTGTTCTGGCTTGAGCGGGGAATCACCGTTTCACGCCTCTACTATCAGTTCTATGCCCTTGCAAACAAGCCTCAGGGACTGTATCCAAAGTTCATTCAGTATCTTTTGAAGACCGCTCTTCCCTTTGCTTTTATGGGAAGCGTGCCTGCTGAAGCACTCATGGGCAAATCCACAAGCTGGTCGTACTTGCTGGTATTCCTGATTCTTGGGGTCTACGCACTCACGCTTCGCAGCCTCTGGCGTGCAGGTTTGCGGCGATATCAGAGCGCAAGCTCGTAGAGAATGGTCGCCACGGCGACCGATTGAAACTCAATGCTCACTCGAAAAGAAGCGGTCGCCGCGGCGACCGGGTTCAGTCGAGCCGACAAAACCAACTCCACACCAATTCCTAGCGGTCGCCGTGGCGACCGCTAGAGGTCACGCCCACCACCCACTCAAAAACCGGTCGCCGCGGCGACTGATCAATTAATTTTGTTGAGTTTTTGTTTGTACTTTGACGCATTCCGAATACACTTGTTCAGACATATCAAGGAGGCATCAATGTTCAAAGATATTGTTTTTACACCAAATGAGTTCGCGCAACTCGCGAAAATCGATAAGACTTTAATCCCGGCATTTGAAAATAACGGCATCATCAACACCCACAGAAAGCGCATCGGGAACGTGGACCGCAAGGTTCTCTCGCTCGAAGAAGTGCAAAACTTCTTTAAAATGCTTCGTGAATTCGATGAAGCCAAGCATGCGGAAGTGAATGCACAACTGATGGGCGCTGGAGCGGAGGCAGCGGGAAGCGCGATGATCGTGAATGATGCGATCGCCGCGGCGACCAAGTTTATTGCCGCGAACCCAAAAAACAAAACCCAGATGTTCTACAACGTAAAAGGCGGAACCGGTAAATCCACTCTTACGGCGCAGTGCGTTATGATTGCATCCATCCTGGGCTTCCGGGTTCTTGCCATCGATCTCGATGGTCAGGGGCACCTGACTGTGAATCTCGATGTGCTCGATTCACATGAGCGCCCGACCATCTACGACGTGCTCATCAATGACCTGCCAATTGATCAGGCGATCATGAACGTGTCCCCTGGACTTGATCTGATTCCGGCAAACCTTCAGCTTTGCAACATCGAGATTCCACTCAACAACAAGACCCGCCGCGAATACCGCCTCTCAGAAGCGATCGTAAAAATCTCGGATCAATATGATCTCATCATCGCGGACACGAACCCCGCAGCCTCCATCCTGAACGGATCGATGCTCGTGGCCTCTGACCGCGTAAACGTGATCTGCGCCACGAACCCGCTCTCCTTCCACGGAATGTCGCTCGTGATGGCGACGATCGATGAAATGCAGCGCGAGTTCAAGCGTGTGCTTGATGTGAAGATCATTCCGAACATGTACGACAATCGCGAAGTGATCAGCCAGGAAGTTTTGGGCGAACTCCGCTCGCAGTTTCCTGAAAACTGCGCAAATACAGTGGTCAATCGAAGTGCGGATCTCAATGAAGCCACCAAGCGCAGAACCGTGGTGCTCGATGTGAATCCAAAAGGAAATGCATCCACGGACCTCACCGATCTCACTCACGAACTTTTAACCTGATTCATGGAGGATCAAATGGAAACAAAAGAAATCAAAGAAACAAAAGAGACCAAAGAAACCAAGGATTCGAAAAAAGAGGCAAAAACCCGCCAAGGAAGCGGGTATTTGAAGCAGCTCTATTCCACAGCCCGCGTGAGCGCCGACAATACCCACAGCGGCCTGAAGGGACTCACCACCTTTCTCGTGAACTTCGTACCGGTTGAGAAGGTGGACGCATCCGAACTCCAGGTTCGTACGCACTTCGATGACGAAGAAATCGCGGCACTCGCGCATTCCATCAAGGAACACGGTGTCCTTCAGCCGATTCTGGTGGTTCAAGATGGAGATCGCTACAAGGTGATCGCAGGGGAGCGCCGATTGCGCGCCTCCAAACTTGCGGGTCTTGAGCGGATTCCGGCACGTGTGATCAATTCGACCGACAAAGCGGTTCATGAGATCGCGCTTCGCGAGAATCTCGATCGCGTGGATCTCCATCCAATTGAAGAAGGCGAAGGCTACAACTCGCTTCTTACGGCAGGCGCGTACACGAGCCATGAGGCGATTGCGACGGCATTCGGAAAGAAAAAGTCCCGGATCACCGAGTGCATCGGTTTCACCCGCTTGCCTGCCGAGACCAAAGAGATGCTTCAGAGCAAGAACCTGAAAAACCGCTCGCTCCTTCGCACTCTTTTGAATGCTCCGGTCGAAGAACACATGGCACTCATCGCAAAAGCCTCAAACGAGGACGAGTCGGAACTTACGCTCCTGGCAAAAGGCAAGGTTCTAAAGACCAACAAGACCGAGCCCACAGGTCCGAAAGCCTTCACCTTTGCGGTCACTCCGAAAAAGGTGAAGATCCCGGGCTTCACCTGGAAGGCCGGCGAAGGTAAAGCGCGACTTGAGGCCATGCGCGAGGAGCTTTACAAGCTCACCGAAGCGGTGGAAAAGACGCTTGCAGGCTTGAAGTAAGACCCAAAATACATCAAAAACATGACGAACCCCCGGGGTCCATGGCTTCGGGGGTTTTTGTTTGCAAACTGTCCCTGAAGGATGGGCATGGATCATGCGGCTGACAGGGATGTCCTTGGCTTAATTTGGTTTTGGCCTCCGAGCCGCCTCCTGCGGCCTCGCTTTCGTCAATCCGGCCTCGCGAGAGTCGGCCAAAATCAAATTAAGCCAAGGAACTCCAGACCACTCACCTCTGCCATGCCCATTCTTCGGGGGCAGAAAGTAAAAATCAGGCTTGGCGCCCCCCCCTCAATCACTGCGCCTTCTCGGCTCTTACTCTCCCCTGCCTGTCACTAAAGGACACCACATACAGGATCGGATTGCAGCAGACCTCGCAATCGGTGATGCTTTCCTGCTGCTCCCCATCCTCAGGAAAAAACTCCATCCAGATCTCCTCCCAGCAATAGGGGCATTGAACCCTGAAATTCGTTTCCATCATTGCTCCTTCCGATCGGACCGGGACATCTTCCTTTGGAACTTCCTATTTCGGGGGGTGCATGCTCTCCCGGCAATCACGCTCTTTGAACCAATCATAGGTATCCATGTAACGCCTCTTGATGGTCTCGCTGATCATTGGCGACTTCGCGGTTTCATCACCCAAGAGAAACCAGGAGGCCCAAGTGCGGTACACATGATCTTGCCCGGAGACATTCCAAAACAGGGAGGGAATCCGGAAATCATCCTGCAAGGCCCTCAAAAGACCCAAGCGAAAATAAAGCTCCTCTTGAAAGAATCCGACCCACTCGGACAAAGAACTTCGGTTCAAAAAGAAGATCGGATTGAGAGAGTGCAGGGCATCGATCAGATGGGCGAAATAAAGAAAGCCCGTCGGCCGCGTAAACAAAGCTCCGAGCGAATTCGAAACCGGCACCGTTTCGAGAATCACGCTGATCAAATTTTTGCGAAAGAGCACACGGTCCGCCTCAGGGAGGGTTGCGGCAACCAGGAGGCGCTTGGAGTAAAACTGAAGCCCATTCGTTCTCTCGACTCCTTCCATGAATCCTCCTGGCCCAACCGCAAAAGCGGAGCCCATGGAGTACTCACATAATCCCTTCATTGATCTCTTCGCATCGAGCGCTTGGAGTGCCTCGA
>CANGWP010000125.1 GCA_947457605.1 Bdellovibrionales bacterium
AAAGGAAGGCATGGAAGAGAGTTCAAAGGGCAGGATCGCATCCGCAAAGTATCCTGCAATCGTTGGACCCTCGAGCCGGAGCGAACCGAAGCGGGTTTCAAGTTTCTTCCACGAAAGATATCGATACCAAGGAAGCAGAATCACGGTGTAGGTGTGGGATTCAAGGTGCTTTAAAAAATCGGCCTCGCTGAAACTGGCCGGAATGATTTCAAAATTGTACTTGGGCCTGAGCACGGAGACGAGCTTGGTGAAAACCCCTTTTCGGTCATGGGGAAGGCGGTCATCCATGAAAAACGCGATTTTCGGCGACGAATCCTGAGGGTTCATATCCTCTTCCCTTATCGTCAAAATTAAGACAAACTTTAGCCCGTGAACGAAAAACAAAGAGTCATTGTCGAAACCTTCGGGAAGGGGCTTGCGGTCGTGGCCGGAGCGGGCTGCGGGAAGACCACAACTCTTGTGGCCAAGTGTGCGGAACTGCTGCGACAAAAGCCAAAGGCCCGGTTTTGTGCCGTATCGTTCACCGAGAAGTCGGTTCGCGACCTGAAGGAGTCCTTGAGTTCAAAGCTCGGGGGCATTGATCTTCAGGATCATTGGGTGAAAACCATTCATGGCCTGTGTGCTTCGATCATTCAGGAATTTCCGGTATCAGCAGGCCTTCAGGGCGGAGAGCGCATCCTGATCGAGGATGAGTCAAATCGACTGTGGGCGCGAAGCCTTGAGGTCCTGTGGAGCTCAAATGACAACGTCGAAATCAGCGAGGCGCTCGATCGATTGCTGTTGGTGTATTCCCGCGAATCTCTCGAGGGGCTCTTTCGGAAGCTCAAGAACCTGATGTCATTTGGAGTTTCTGAATTCATTTCAAAATCCTTTGACCGCACCGAGGTGCGAGACCTCTGGCTGGTCTTTGAATCGGTCTATCAGCGCTACCAGCAGGCGAAGAATCGCGATGGTGGGCTTGATTTCAATGACCTCGAGCTTCGCGCCGATCGGGCCCTTTCGGATGAACGGGTTCGAAAGTATTTTCATTCCCGCTTTGAGCTCGTGATGGTCGACGAGTTTCAGGATACCAATCCCCTGCAAGGCAGGATCCTCGAGCAATTCGTGAAGCCTGGCCTTAAAAACCTCTGCATTGTGGGTGATCCGAAGCAATCGATTTATCGGTTTCGGGATGCGGATGTTTCGGTTTTTCAGGATCTCACGGCAAGACTTTCCTCCCGCCACATCCTCGATGAGAACTATCGTTCAAGGCCCCCCATCATTGATTTTGTGAATGAGGTCTGTGCGCCCGCGTTTCAAGCATCAAACCTTCCGTATGAGCCCCTGATCGCAAGAAAGGATCCGGCCGGGTCGGGCTCAGTGTCGATTCTGGAATGGAATGAGGAGCGGGATCTTGCCGAGTATCTTCTGTCCGAAAAATCCCAAGGCGTCGATTTGTCGGAATTTGTGATTCTTGCGCGCTCAGTGCGAAGTCCGAAGGCGCAAGAATTCTTAAAAGCCCTCGAGGATCGCGGAATCCCGTTTCTGCTTGGAAGCGGGGGGCGTTTTTACGAGGACCCGCGGGTTCTTGAAGCAATTGCATTCTTGAAGGGCTGGCTCTCAACCGAAAACACCATCTCGCAGGTTACGGCGCTCAGGTCACCGTGGATCGGTGTTTCGGATGAATGGCTTCTGAAAAGCAAGGGGGCCTACTTCAAGAACTTTTTTGAAAGTGTTGATCATCCCGTGGCCCGGGCGCTCCGGGATTTTTATCTTTCATCGGGGCGGACCTCCCACATTCGTCCTGGCCAGATCCTCTCCGAACTTCTGAAGGTGGAAGGATTGGAAGAGGAGTTTTACACCCCGCTTGTGGCCCTTTGGCACAAAGTCGAGGAATGGAGTAGGCAGGGGCTCCGTTTTGAGGCCGTGGTCCGGCAGCTGACCGATGCGGTTGAGTCCGGAAAGATCGAGAAGGAAGTTCCATCGCCCGCCGAAAAAGGGATGGTTCGCGTGATGACGGTGCACGGCTCAAAAGGATTGCAATTCCCGCGCGTGATCCTGCTCGATTTTGACGGGCCTTCGCGGAATTCCACTCGAAGCGGCGATCTGATTTGGGATCGGAAACTCGGCGTTCACCTTCTCCATCGGGACGAAGACGGGGCACCGCTAAAAGAGGATTCCGAAAACACCGAATGGAAGGAACTCGAGAAGAAAGCCGCCATCGCCGAGAGCAAGCGCGTGTTTTATGTTGCGCTCACTCGTGCGCAGGAGCGGTTGATTCTTCTTTGGAAAAAGGATGTGAAGGATTCGAAAAAATCCGAAGCGCCCGGATACGATCCGTTCTTGGAGGACAACTGGCGCGCATGGGTAAAGGCCACACTCGTGCCGGAGGCACTTCAATGGAGTCAGAAGGAATCACAAACGGATTCCGAATCAGCTCCCACGCCGTCGTCCTCAAAACATTTCAGAATTTCTGATTTTGATCCAAGATCCTATCGTGCCCGTCACTCCCCGAGCGAATGGCTCATTTTGAATCAGTGTGCGCGTCGCTACCGCAAACGGTTTACCGCACTTGAGCTTGAATCGGATCCCGGGTCAAACACAGTCGACTTTGATGCTGAATCTGCGTCGGGAAAGGGAAAGATCTTTAGTGCCGAAAAAGGCGAGCGCATCCACAAGTTCATCGAGGAAAAACGGGATGCCGAGCTCATCAAAGAATTTTCCACGCCCGAATTGGGGCAGGAATTTGTTGCAAAGCTTCGAAGCTTTCTTCGGGAATCAAGCCCGGTGATTCGAAGCTATTCGGAACTTGCCTTTGAGGTGCCCCTTTCTCCGCGGGAAGCGCTTGTGGGAATGATGGATCGTCTGGAGGTGGATTCAGAGACCAAAACCATTAGGGTCGTCGATTACAAATTCACCTCAAAGCCCGAGAAGGCTGAAAGGTTGCTTGAGCATTACGCGCTGCAGCTTCGACTTTATGCTTATGCAGCCGCAAAGCTCGTTTCGTTCACTCCCGAGAAAATAGAGGGCTATCTCATTCATTTTACCGAAAAATCCTTTTCCATTCTTCCCGCTCCGAATTCGTGGTTTGAAATAAAAAATCTTCACTCCGAAGTTTCAAAGTTATTTACTCAGGCAAAATCCAAGGACGAAACTCCGAGCGCTGGAGACCACTGCAAATACTGCGAAGTTCGGGAGTCTTGTCCGGTCCAAAGCGGCAAAGGTTGACGGGGGGCCTCCTTTTTGGTTCACTGTGGCCTACACCATGGCTGAACAAAAGAAGATCTCAAGCTCCTCAACCGCTGAATATTTCTCAAAAAATCTCCAACAGGTCGGATTCTCAAGTCCGACCAAGGCGGTTCTGACCACCCTGAAAGAGGCGGTTGATAACGCTCTCGATGCTTGTGAAGAGCATCACATCGCGCCTTCTCTTCGGGTTGAGATTGACCGTCTGGGTGCTGGATCCATTAAAAATTCTGAACGAATCCGCGTAGTGGTGGAAGACAATGGTCCGGGAATCGACGCAGACGATTTACCGAAAGTTTTCGGCGAATACCTGGCCTCCTCCAAGTTCGGTCGCGGTCGCTGCACCCGTGGACAACAGGGGATTGGGATTTCTGCAGCTACCACCTGGGCCCAGCTTACCTGTGCCCAAGGTGCAAAGGTCATTTCAAAGACCAAGAACATGCGGAAAGCCGTGTCCGGCATGATAGAAGTCGATATCAAGAACAACAAAGGCGTGATGAAGAATCGCGAAACCTTGGATTGGGATCGTCCTCACGGAACCCGCGTCGAGTTTGTTTTCGACGGGCGGATCCAGATCAATGGCGAAGCGGGGCTTTTGAATTATCTTCTCGGAACCACCCTTGTGAACCCCCATCTGCAGCTGGAGTACAAACTTCCGGACCAGGAAGTTCAAAAGGTGGAGCGGGTATCGAATGACGTTCCCGCCATTCCGGAAGCCACTGAACCGCATCCCCACACCATGAAGCTCGGGGAATTCATCGCGCACTCCCATTTGTTCGGGCGTCAGAAGGTTTCGGCGTGGCTCAAAAAAGGATTCAGTCGCGTTGGCGACAGCGTGATCGAGGAGATCTCAAAGAAGAAGGAGCTTGGTGTACCCAAGACGAATTTTGAGAAACTCGTCGATCAACTCGCAGATGGCGATCTGAACAAGCTCTTTAGTGCCATTCAGAATACCGAACTGAAAGCGCCCTCCACGAACTCGGTTCTCAGCATCGGGGAAGATGCGATGTCAAAGAGCATTCAGCGCTTGGGCAAGGTGGACTTCTTTTCAGTCGTCACCCGAAAACCCACGATTTGCGATTTCAAACCAGTTCAAGTGGAAGTGGCGATTGCCCGCCTCGAACAAAAAGGTTCGGATGCGGACAATCCAGCGCAACTCCTGCGGTTTGCAAACCGGGTGCCTCTTCAGTTTGACAAGTCCGCTTGTGCCATCGCGCAGGCGCTCTCTTCGGTGAATTGGCGAGCCTATGGTCTTGCGCAACCAAAGGACGCTTTCCCCTTGGGTCCCTATATTTTTGCGGTATCGGTGGTCAGCCCCTTCATCAAATTCAAGAACGCCTCAAAAGAAACCATTGATGCATCCGATGAATTGGTGGAAGAGATCCGTCGTGCCCTGATCCAGGCCGGCCAAAAGCTTTCCCGCTACATTCGTGCCGAACACAAGGCAAACGAGCTTGAGGAAAAAATCCGCTACATCGAGCAGTTCGGACCGATTCTGGTCGAGGGACTTGCACGGATCACTCAGGCCAAGGAAGACCAGAAAAAGCGTGCGCGCGATGGACTCATGAAGATCCTGGGGCGCGACACCAATGAGACTGAAAAAGAGCTTACGGACGCAAACAAGAAGCTCGAAATTCAAAAAGCAAAAGATTCCGAGGAGCAACCATGAGCACTTCAACCCGCAAAGGCGGAAAACTTCAGAGTGAAATCCCAGGGCTGAGCAAGGCGCTTTGCCTGAAGCTGCTGAACGATCTCGAAAAAGGCAAGCGTCCGGTACTTCACGCGACAAAATGCTCGCTCGACAATTCCATTTACAATCACAAGGTGGGGTATCTGACCCCTGGTGGAAAAAAAGTCGCAACCGAGTTGAACGTGAGTTCGGTGAAAAAGATGTCGCGTGCCGTGTTCATGCTCGAAATCCTGCTACGAAACATCGAGAGCGGCGCGGTAAACACGAAGCGCGAGTTGTACTACATGAGCAAGGGTGAAACGAAAAACACCCCGATGCTAAAGCCCCTTGATTTCACCGAACAGGGCGAGAGCGATGAGACCATCGATTTCCTCTGTGAGATCCTCGAGTGTTATCGCGAGGAGTTCAATTGCTATGCCAACGATCGGGGAGGGCAGACCTACTCCCAGCACCTGGTGGTGACCGAAACCCTCCCGGACGGGGACACTGCCGTTGTGGATCTTTCAAAACTTGGAACATCGCCCTTTCAGCCAAAGAACCGGCCTCAGAACCTGAAGCTTTCCGCCAAAAAGAAGATCGATTTTTGTCTGATCGTCGAGTCCGAAGGTACCGCCAACACTCTTGTCGCAAACGGTATCACCAAGCGGCACAATTGCATTGTCATGGGTGCGCAGGGCGTTCCGTCGAATGCGGTCCGGGGATGGGCAAAGCTCATTCAGGACCAGCTCGATGTGCCGATGTATTTCTTCGGAGATTTGGATGCGTACACCCTTCAAAACATCTATCGGACGCTGAAGGCCGGTTCTGCGGCCTCCTTGATTCGAAATCAGGACTACAGTGCTCCGGATGTGAAGTTTCTGGGCGTTTTGCCCGAGGACATCAAACGCTATGACTTGTTTGATTATCCGGTAAAGGAAAACGACATGCAGGAAGTACGGGCGCTCAAAAAAGCCGATGACGCGCTTAAAAATGATCCTTTCTTTCAGGACAAACGGAACAAGGGGCTTGCCGACATTTTACGGTGGCTCTACAAGAACAAGCGCCGATGCGAGCAACAGGCCTTTTTTTCGGTGAACCCCAAAGATCCGACCATGCCGGAGAAGATCATTGTCGATAAAATCAAGCGCGGCGAGTTTGTCTAAGGCAATCGCTTAGTTTCGGCTGACCACCATGGCCCGAAAGCTTTCCTCGAACCGCACCCAGGTTTCGATCTGCGTTGACCGGAGGCCTTCTGCAAGAAGAGTTTCCCGGAGTAGCACGAGCCTTCGATCAAAATGGCCCTCATAAATCGGCGGCAGACTGGAGTGGGCTGTGGCAGGGCCCCGGCCCTCGAATTTTTGAAGTAGCCGTGC
>CANGWP010000126.1 GCA_947457605.1 Bdellovibrionales bacterium
AAATGGGAAACATGGGTACCGAATCCGAAAACCAAGATCAATCAGAGAGCGGTAAAGCTCGTATATCGGGAAAACGAAAGGATCATTGATCTCAAGAAGTCCGGAAGTTCCTGTTACCTCGATGGGTTTCAGCAATGGCGCACCTACGTTTCAGCTGATTGCTGCCAAAGGATTTATGACAAGGAGCTTGAAGTTTGTCAGGGAAAGGCAAAAGAGGGGGATCTCACAAAGATAGCAAGGGGGCAGGGAGTTCCGGGCAATCAGTGCATTACTACCGAGGGTAAGCCTGAGTTCAGGGAAGAGTTTCTGAGAGATGGAGTCTTAAATTGCCGTAGGTATTCTTGCAAAGGGTCCAAGATTTTTGCATCGATGCTTCCTCCAAAGTCCGCAGGCCAGGCTCCAAAACAAAACAATTCTACCAGCGGCAAGGCGAGACAATAAAAATCCATTTAAATCATTGAACGGGAACAACCAGAAATAAAAAACCCCGGAGCGTTTCCGCCTCCAGGGTCATTTTTTTGTCGAATCAATCCTGGATCAGGATTTTTTCGCTGTAATCTTGCGCTTGATGGATGCCTTTTTCTTGGCCTGATTCTTGCGGTTTTTCATCTTTTGAGTGCGGTTTTTTCTGCCTTTGCCCATGGAAAATTCCTTTCGTTTTAGGGACTTTAGACCTGTTTCAGGCCCGGGTCAAGATTCTTGACGATCCTTATTCGGGCGGAAATTGAAAATCCGGAAAGGACTTCAAGGGGATGAGGTGATTTGCCGATAGGGGAGAGAGGAGAAACGATGCTTTTTGAGGCAAAAAAACTGGATCTGGAGGCTGCGGACGAGCTCTTTCAATGCCGAGTATCGAGCGTGAAGCCTTTTGCGCTCATGCTGAGTCCCGTCTATGTCTTCATGAAGCGCAATCAGAAGTTTGTTTCTGTCAAAGCGCCACTTGATTTCTTCACGCCCGACGAACTTGAGTCTCTTCATCGGCATGAGGAATTCTTTCTTCCGAAACTTGTGGCGGCGATCTCTTGTTTTCAAACCTCGGCACGAGTGATCCGAGGGATTTTACGTGCGAGTATAACGACACTTCCTCCTTCCTCCTATGAAGTTTCAAATGAAATCATCAAGGTGCTGGCACCGGTTTGGGGAAGGGAGTTCCTTGTTTCGCCCTTTTGCGCAGCCATCTTCACTGACGAGCTTTGCGGACATCTGGAGCCGGGAGAGTTGCTAATGGGCAGGGAAACCGCAGTTGTGAAACACGATCTAGGACTACTATTGTCCGGGGCTTTGGTATTCACTCTGGTACATCTTGGATGGCACGATCTTGAGCAACTCAAAAAAATTCGAACTGAAGTTTATTCGCGCTCAATTCGTGGCGAAGAATGGACTCATTCATCCTCGTATTGGGAACTGGTGACGACCGATCTCTTGCGAATGATGGACATGAGGTTTGATCTCGGGCCCGAGGCTCTTCGGCAATGTTCCTCCCAATGGGCCTTTGAACTGGGGGGCAGATTAAAACGTATCGAGGCGACAAGCCGGGTCTTTGAGGAGCGTGGTGAAAAGCAAATGACAGGAGGGTTCAGTTGGTGAATGTGAATCCCAACATTGGACTATCTCATGTGATCGATGAATCCACGGCGATCGTGCATTCGACCGTGTTCGGTCGGAAATCCTTCGGAAGAATCGCCGATCTTCTTTGTGCTTGGGCGATTGAGGAACATCAACTGAGGGGAGCGGAATGCGGCGGCCTTCGCATGCTTGCATCGGCACTTCTTGAGTCTCTGCCGGAATCCCAGGGCACTCCTACCCGGATCGAGCTTTCAATCTTCAATGGGCAGATTTTGATTGCTGTGCGAATGGAGTGGAGTCTTGAGGTGGAGGCGGGAGCTGCGGAAAAAATATTCACGCAGCATTGGCTCAATTCGCCACAGATGCAAGTTCTTAGACGGGCTGTGGATCCTAAAGACAGGATCGAGGTTCGCTACCATTCCAAGACAAAATTGGTAGAGTGGCGTGTGATTCGGAGTTTGGGAGCGGCAGAGATTGATCCCGAGGTAAGTTCTTTCCTTGTGGTCGAGGATGACCGCGAAAATCTTGAAGAGACCGGGCCCCGTTATCGGGACCTTGGAGACCTCCCTTTTCAGGATTGGCTTCAGGATGCATATCGGATCGCACGCCAGAATTCAGCAAGCGGGGAAATTCGCATCCAGGGTGAGGCTTTGCAGAGCGACCTTGAATACGCAAGAATCAAGGTTTCAAGCGAGCTTGATGAAATTGAAGCAAGTGTCGTGCGGGGTAGGGGCCAGGTAGAGGAGGAGAGTGCAACCGGGGAATCGGAACTCTCAGGGCTCAAGCTGATTGATGACTTGATCAGGAACCTTCAGAAGAAGGAACTACTCGAAGGAGAACTTGAATTCACCATTGATCATCTCAGAACCGAGGCCCGTGACCGAAAAAAAGAGATTACCCAGTGGAAGCGCAAGTATCAACAGGTGGTCGAGCTTTTGAATCGAAAAGAGATGGCGCTCTATACGCAAGCAAATGAAATGCGTGCGAATGAAAAGAAGGCCATGCAACAGGCGCGGGCATCGGAATCTTCATCTGAAAACGAAAGCACGAGAGTTTTTCGTGAAAAAGCAATACAGATGTTCGAAAAACTGAAAGCCGTAACCGAGCAGAACGAGCGATTGAAGAAAGACATTTTGGCATTGAAAGAGCGGACGGTTGCTCAAGGTTCGGAACTAAAAAGCTCGATCGCGACACGAGCCAGCACTGAAGAACTTGAAAAGAAGCTCGATCGGGTCCAGCGATCATTGGATGCGGAAAAGGCGAAGACATCGGCACTGCTTGAGCGGGCTCTCAATGCAGAGAAGGACTCACAGAGCTCAGCACATCTCATTACCGATCTTGAGGCAAAAGTTGAGCATTCGCTGAAGACCACGATTCAATACAAAAAAGAAATCGAGTCCATGAAGCAAAAGATGGTTCAATCGGATGCAGAGAAAAACAAGGTAAAGAACGATTTACTCAAGGCCCAGGCCCAGATTCAGACCTTGATGAAGCGGCAGGCGGCCTAAATACCCACCCCTTGAATCAGCCTTGCCACTTCGCAAGTCCGTTTGAAGCCAGCGAGAGTGCTGTTAATTTGTAAATCAGGCGCATGCCCACATTTGCATCCCACTCGTCCGAGGCTTGAATCGGTTCAAGGGGGGATCCGTCTTTATCGAGCGGAGGAGCCACCTCGACCACATCAAAGCCGATGATTTTGCGCCCCGATCGGGCAAGGGTTTTCAAAATGTAAATCGCCTCTGCGTAGTCAAGTCCACCAGGGACCGGCGTTCCGGTATGCGGGCAAAACTTAGGATCAAGCCCGTCGATGTCAAAGCTCACCCAGACTTTATCGGGTAGGTCCTTCAGGATCTCTTCGGTGATTTTTGAAAAGGGAGTTCCTGCGAGTTTTGTTTCCATGATCTTCTGATCATAGAAAACCTCAAAGCGGGATCCCTGGGATTTGGTGAATTCATATTCCTCTTCGCAAAAATCGCGGATCCCGACTTGAACGAACTTTGTAATGTTTGAAACCCGATTGGCGGCATTTCTCATGATCGAGGCGTGGGAGTCGGAAAATCCCATGTAGGCGTTTCGAGTGTCCGAGTGAGCATCAAAGTGCAGGATTCCAAAGCTTCCATGAACCTTGGCGGCTGCCTCGAAGGCTCCAATCGGGATCGAGTGGTCCCCGCCGATCAAGCCCGGGATTTTTTGATCCTGTAGAATCCGCATCACCTGGTCATATACGGATTGATTCAGTTTTGCAGAACACCCGTTCACTTTTTTCAGATTTGCTTGAAGTTCAGGATTATCCTTTACATCTCCGAAAGCGTCCTTGATGGGTTCTGCAAGTGCCTTTGCCTCTGAGTTCAGTCGTTTGATTTCAGGATCAATGGGGAGGCAATGAAGCCCCTGCAGATAGGGATCCTTCACATCGAGGTCAAAAAGATCAAGCTGCGAACTGGCATTCAGAATCGCTTCAGGGCCGTGAAAGGTTCCCCCCCCGTACGAAGTCGTTGCTTCCCAGGCAACTGGCAAATAAACGATCTTTGACTCTTCGTAACTGAAGGGAAGGCCGAAAATCCCCGCGGACGAATCCGCGGGGGCATTCGGATCATAACGGATCTCAGTTCCCATGGGTCATGTCCTGGATTTCTCCCGTGCCGTACATGAAGAACTCCACCGAGTTCATCTGATATCGGGTTGTGGTCGGAGTGCTCCATGTGATCTGGAGCTCAACTCCCGCAATCGGATCCTCTTCGGTTCCGAAATTGAGTGGATCCAGAAGTTCGGCCTTCACGTCAAGCGTTCGGTCGGTCGAAAGCTTTACTGCGGCCGGAACAAACGAGATCTGACCGATGTATCTTCCTTTGCCCTGATAGCTGCCGCCGTAAACAAAGTTGATTCGATAATCAAAGCTCCCTGCGGATTGCCCGAACATGTTGGTGAATTCCACGCGATACACTTTGGAAACCGGTTTTGACCATCCTCGAAGTTGGGTCCAGCTCCTAATCCCACTTGGAACCACTGCGGCTTTCAGGGTTTGATAGTTTGCATTTGGTTTGTTGGAAACGACAAAATCCCAGACCTTCTGACCGATGGTGATGATGTCACTCAAACTAACGCGACCACCTGTTCCGATTTGTGGATTTCCTGTTTGAGGATTTCCACCATTCAATCCACCACCGCCGGGCAAAGGTGGAAGTGGATCCGTCACGGGCGGAGTCAGAGGAGGAGGATTTACCACGGGTGGTGTGCTCCCGTTTGTTCCGCCGTATGCCGAGCCGCCCCGCTTCGTACCAGGAAGGGCGGGAGCCGGAGTGGGTGTGGAAACGGCCTCTGGCGAAAGGATCGAATACTCATGGCTTACGTCGCGGACTGAAACTTTAAGCTCTTCTGCGGGGGAAGCCCGCTTGAGCTGCGCGAATGATGGTGAGCCGATTGCGATTCCTGCGACCAATACCGGAATAAAGTGTTTCATGATTCCCCTCTCCTTTTTAAAAATCTCCTCGGTTTTTAGCCGGAAATGACGAAAAGCGCAAATTTTAAATTGAAAGAGTGGAATTTGAACAGAATTGGCTATATTCCTTTTGAAATCAATGAGATCGATGGGTCTAATCCAATAGAATGTGGGAGGATGCCTCGTCCGAAAGTGTGGGGTGCTTCAAAAGGTAGGATTCAATCCTTCTGGGACCCGGGATCTTCGAGTCCGGATGGCAAAGTGCCTGTTCCTGACTTGCGAGGTTGAGCGCATCGAGAACTTCCGTGGTTGTCCACTCGGGCCTCTTTTTTTGAAGCCGCCGAATCAGTTTGTGGAGAGCTGGATTTTCGAGATCCTGACTGGCCGAGGCCCGTAGGATATTCAGGGTTTTATTCATGCCCCGGATTTCGGCTTTCAGAATTTGATTGTAAGTCACCATCGGAACCGCAACCGCGGCCACCGCACCCGCCCCCACAAAAGCGCCGAACGTCGAACCGACAATGATGGCAGTGCCGATGGTCCCACCATCAATGATCAATTTCGCCATGGTCCCCATCACCAGAGCCGTGGGAGTGAAGGTGCTGATTGCCGTGATTTTCAAAATCTTTTTTTCGCGTGTTCTGGCATGTGCCAGCTTTTCCTGCTTTGCGTGGATTCGACTTTCAATCGCTTCGATGCAACTCGCTTTGACTTCAGTCGAAGTCAGAAGAAAAACGCAGAGGAGAGTCCTTGCCATGATCGAGTGGCGTATTTGGTGTTTTTTGAGATGGTTCATTTTCGGATCCTCCGATTCAAATCAGGAAGTGACCCTATGTTGTTTCCGTAAGCTGGTCAAATGGATGTGGGGAAAATTGAGGCACGGCCTAAATCCTTAAAAATCCTTTAGCGCAAGAATCATCCCCCGAATCGAAACATCCTTGGAGTAGTTGGTGAACACCATCGTTCCCGGGCGGGCACACAGGCTGCCTTTGAGTGCCTCTCTTGCATCGAGGACGTTGCTCGAATAAACGGGGATGGCCTTCTTCCAGCGCGTGATCTCGATGGTTTCCGTCTGCTTTCGTAGATTGAAAAGAGTTTTGAGCTCGGTTTCAATGATTTCCCGAATCTGAAGGTCGCTTAGA
>CANGWP010000127.1 GCA_947457605.1 Bdellovibrionales bacterium
CCATGTTTCTGGCCGGAGGGGTTGCGGGCCTTGTGGGATTGGTCGAAGTGCTCGGAAATTCGCATCGCTTCAAGATCGGATTCTCCGCCGATTACGGCTTTGTCGGGATTGCGGTGGCGCTGGTGGCGCGCGGAAACATTCTGGGAGTGCTTCCGTCTGCGTTTTTGTTCGGGATCCTGCAAAAAGGGTCGGCGAGCCTTGATCTTGAGACCGACAAGATCACCCGTGATCTTTCTTACTTGATTCAGGGGCTCATCATTCTTGGAGTTTCTGCAGAGGGACTCTGGGGCTGGATGTGGAGTTTGGTGAGGAAAAAAAATGTTTGAAGAGATGATTTCAAATTGGGTTTTGCCTACGATCCGGGTTTCCGCACCTCTTGTCTTCGCGGCACTCGGCGGAATGTGGTGTGAGCGAAGTGGTGTGATTCAAATCGGGCTTGAGGGTTTCATTCTGGTGGGAGCATTTTTTGCTGCGGTGACCACCCATTATTTCAGCAATCCCTATCTTGGACTCCTTGCCGCTGCGGCTGCGGGTCTCGCGCTCTCTTGGATTTATGGGGTCTCCGTTTTGAGATTTCGTGCAAATCAGATTGTGGCGGGAACCGCGATCAATCTTTTCGCCCTTGGAGTTCCTCCGTTCTTGTCCAAGGTCTGGTTTGATTCCACCGGAAACACTCCACCGATTCCGGGCGAGGCGCAGTTCCGATTCACTCCGCTTTTTTTGATGGGTCTCTTGGTCGCCTTGAGTGTGTTCACATTCTATTCCACGAGGTTCGGTCTTCGTCTTCGCTTTGCGGGCGAGCATCCGGAGGCGCTCAAGAGTGCCGGCGTGTCAGTCGAATGGAAGCGCTGGCAAGGGATCGCCCTGAGTGGAATTCTTGCCGGAATCGGTGGCGCTACCCTGTCGACCTACCTTTCTTCCTCCTTTACCCGGAACATGTCGGCGGGCCGTGGCTTCATCGCGCTCGCGGCGGTGATTCTTGGAAAATGGAGACCCGTCCCCACGGTTCTTGCGTGCCTCCTTTTTGGATTCACCGATCAGGTGCAGATACGACTGCAGGGCGTGGTTCTTTGGGGTGACAGTCCGGTCCCCGTGCAATGGATTCAAATTCTTCCGTATTTGATCACCCTTGTAGTGTTGACCTTTGCGGTGGGTCGGGCGCGCGCGCCGAAAAGGCTGGGAGTGGTGGAATGAGAGGGTTGGGTTCCTTCGGAAAAGGGCGGCTTGGACTTGCGGGTCTATTTTTTCTTCCTCTTCTTTGCGGGTGTGATCCGGTAAAGGAGATTCGTGATTTTTTCGGAATGCGCACAAAGCCGGCCGAGCTTCCTTCCGAGATGAAAGCGGAAATGAAATCTGCGGATTCTTCGGGCCAAGGCGCATCCACCGGAGGTCTTGCCCGCGAGAATCAGGAGCTTCTTGCCGAAATGATTCGCGTGGTTTTCGATCGCGAGGAGTCCGAGGACCAGGCTGATTTCGAGGCCTTGGCACGGACTCTCAATCAGGGGGCGAGTCTGGAGGGGATTTATCGGGGGCTGATCATGGGCTCCCGGTACCGGGCTCTCGAATCAAATTCCCAAGCAGCCGCGCCCAGGGTTCTCAAGGTGTTTGCAATTGAGCTTTCAGAACTTCAGGAGGGGATGAGGGAGCCCACTCGCTTTGATCCCGAACAAGCACGCCAGGTACCTCGAATTGATTTTCCAGAAGATGTTGTGCCAGGAGGCCCCAAGGCTCAATTCGTTGCGACGCCGGATCCTGCCTCGCTCAAGCGTCCGGACAAGAACGAGAATTTGAAGCAGATCCTGAAGATCTTCATTGGAGCGTCTCCCTACACACTGAAGCGAATTCTGGGAGAAGAGGCCCTCCGGAAGTTTGATGAGGCGGGTGAGGACCCGAGTGTCATTCCGCTTTGGTATGCGGGGCTTTCGGTCCGTCTTTCCTCCTCGAATGTTGATTTCGGACTGGAACTCAGGGGCAAACCTGACTTTGAATTTCACAAGAATTTTGCACGTAGAATCGCATTGGACCGGGTGAAGTGGGAAGTGCTCAACCGGTATCACCGGTATCTGAACGCAGCGATCAAGACATCAGGGTAGGGCTTTGATTCCCTGACTTTTCAGATCCTCGATCACGGTCGAGGAGACATTGAATTTGAAAGAACCCCGATCGCTCTGGGAGTCCCCGGAGTCCTTTGATTCAAACGAGAACACCTCTTGCAGCAAAATGGTGTCCTGTTCGGTTCCTGTGACCTCCTGGACCGAAACGATTTTCCGCGAGCCCGAGCGGAATCTCCGGATCTGCACAATCAGCTGGATTGCGCTCGAAATTTGTCTCCGAATGGCGGGGAGTGGAATCTCAAGGCCGGAACTCATCATGAGGGTTTCCAATCGGAACAATGCATCCCGTGGAGAGTTGGCATGAATCGTGGTCATCGAACCCCGATGTCCTGTGTTCATGGCCTGAATCATATCGAGTGCCTCCGGGCCTCGGCACTCGCCCACGATGATCCGATCCGGGCGCATCCGAAGAGCGTTCGCCACGAGCTCGCGTGCCGTGATGCTCTCGCCTCCGATGGCTCTGGTCATGGTCATCATTCGCACCTGGTTTGGAAGAAGGTAGGGGATTTCCGCCGTATCTTCGATGGTAATCACCCGTTCGTGGTGGGGGATCAAAGTAAGAAGTGCATTCAGGATCGTGGTCTTGCCTGTGCCGGTTCCGCCGCTGATCAGGATGTTCTGTTTGCCAAGAACGCATGCATTCAGGAAGTGAGCCATACGCGCATCCAAACTTTGAATCTTGAGCAAGTTCGACACGGTATAGCGCTTTGGAAATCGTCTGATCGTAATGCAGGGCCCATAATCGGTAATCGGAGGAGCTGCGATATGAACCCTAGAGCCATCCGGCAGCGAGGTGATGCAGAGGGGGTGCTCGTAAGTGATTTCTTTTCCAGAGGGCGCCACCAGGGTCTGGACTACGCGGTTCAGCTCATCGAGCGTTTTGAATCGGATCGGAGTTACGATGATTTGACCGCGCTTTTCGATCGCAATATTGCGGAGGTCATTTACCATGATTTCGGTGATGTCCGGATCGGCCAGAGCCCCGTTCAGAATGCCGAGATCCGGCATCTTCGACTCAGGCTTTGCTCCAATCGGATTTGGAGCGGTGTTCTCAAACGAGACTTCGCCTGAATTTGCTTCGGTGACTTCGCCGTCTTGAGAAGGGACTCTGAAACCCATGGATTAATTATCTCAAGGATGTGTAAAATATGCTAGGCTCGACTCAAGGAAAATCATGGACCAAGACAAGGACTTGACGCAAAGTCACACAGAAGGTGGAGCAGGTGCGGCGGTAAAAGAGGCCGAACCGCGTCTCGGCAAACCCAAGCGGTACGCTGTGTTTCTACACAATGATGACTACACGACAATGGAATTTGTTGTGGAAGTCTTGACTTCGGACTTTTCGAAACCACAAGAAGAAGCGGTGGGAATCATGCTCAAAGTCCATGAAGAGGGCAAAGCGGTGGCGGGAATTTATTCTTTCGACATTGCAGAGAGCAAGATTGTCAAAGTGACCGAAAAGGCACGTCGGGCAGGCTTTCCATTGAAATTGACCATGGAACCTGTCGAGAGGAGTGAGTCATGATTGGTAAACGCGCAGAGTCGATTTTGAATCGCGCATTGGCATCGGCAGTGGACGGAAAGCACGAATTTTTAACGCTCGAGCATGTGATGCTCGTGCTGCTCGATGAACCTGAAGTCATCCAGGTGGTGCACCATTGTAAAGGTTCTCCCGAAAAACTGCGCGAGGATCTTCGCGCCTATCTTCAAAAAGAGGTCCCGCTCGCTCCAAAGACCGAAAAAGGCGATTCCGAAAATCCGATTGCAACCCTTGGTGTGCAGCGACTGGTGCAGAGGGCGATCTTTCAGGTGCAGTCCTCCGGAAAAAATGAAATCCAGCCGGTTGATCTTTTTGTGGCAATTTTTCAGGCCAAGGATTCCTGGGCTCTGTACCTTCTGAATCAGCAGGGCATTGATCGTCTTGAGGTCGTGAGTTTCTTAAGTCATGGCCAGGGCGCAAACGAAGAGCTTGGCGATGCGGGCGCTTCGGCTCAGGGGGCATCGCAGCCCGAGGGTCGTCCCGAAAAGGAGCCTCGCGCATCCTTGAATGACGTGCTCACGACCTACACGGTCAACCTGAACGAGCTTGCGAAACAGGACCGGCTCGATCCCCTGGTAGGGCGAAAGTCGGAGCTTGATCGCGTCATCCAGACGCTTTGCCGTAGACGAAAAAACAATCCGCTTCTTGTGGGCGAGGCCGGGGTTGGAAAAACCGCAATTGCCGAAGGTCTTGCACAAAGGGTGGTGAATGGCGAAGTTCCGGCGATCTTGAAGGACGCAGTGATCTATTCGCTTGATCTCGGCTCTCTTCTCGCGGGCACCAAGTTCCGGGGGGATTTCGAGCAACGCATGAAGCGGGTCATCCAGGCGCTTGAAGTGAAGCACAACAAGGGGCTTTTTCCGGTTCTCTTCATTGACGAGATCCACACGATCATTGGGGCGGGCTCTGTGAATGGCGGCACCGTGGATGCGGCGAATCTTTTAAAACCGATGCTGGCAAGGGGCGAAATCCGCTGTTTTGGTTCTACGACCTTTCAGGAGTATCGAAACGCGTTCAACCGGGATCAGGCGCTCTCGCGTCGTTTTCAAAAAATCGATGTGCCCGAGCCCACCCAGGATGAAACCATTCAGATCTTGAATGGCCTGAAGCCCCAGTTCGAGCTCCATCACGGGGTCATCTATACGCCTGAAGCGATCAAGGCCGCGGTGGATCTTTCGGTCAAACACCTGACCGATCGCTTTTTACCGGACAAGGCGATTGATGTGATCGATGAGGTAGGTGCGAAGATGCGGATCAAACGCACGCAAGCCAAAGAGTCCGAGGCACTTGCTCCTGTGACGATCACGGACCTTGAGGTTGAGGAAATGATCGCCCAGATGGCACGGATTCCGGCCAAGACGGTCACCAACAACCAAAAAGACCGCTTGCATTCGCTCGATCGCAATTTGAAGCTTACGATTTTCGGTCAGGATCATGCGATCGAGAAAATCGTTTCTTCGATCCGCCTTGCGCGCTCGGGTCTTCGTACGGGCGACAAGCCGATCGGCTCCTTCTTGTTCTGCGGCCCGACCGGGGTCGGAAAGACCGAGCTCTCAAAACAGCTTGCAAGTCACCTTGGAGTCGCCTTCCTGCGCTTCGATATGTCCGAGTACATGGAGCAGCACACGGTTTCGCGTCTGATCGGTGCGCCTCCGGGCTATGTGGGCTTTGAGCAGGCGGGCCTTCTTACCGATGCGGCGATCAAGAATCCGCACTCGGTCGTTCTGCTCGATGAGATTGAAAAAGCCCACCCAAGTGTGTGGAACATTCTGCTTCAAGTGATGGATCACGGGTTTCTGACCGACAATAACGGGAAGAAGGCTGATTTCAGGAATACGATCATCATCATGACTTCAAACGTAGGATCCCGCGATGCCGAGCGCAGGACGGTGGGCTTCCAGAGCGATGCCGCCGGCGTCAGTGCCGCGCAGAAGGAGCTTGAGCGGACCTTTTCGCCGGAGTTCAGAAACCGTCTTGACTCGATTGTGTTCTTCAATCCGCTGGATGAGCGAATGATGGAACAGGTCGTAGGCAAGCAGATCGTCGAGCTTGAGCATCTGCTTTTGGCCAAAGGGGTCGAAGTCGAAATGGAACAGCCCGTTCGCGACTGGCTTGCGAAGCGTGGCTATGACCGCAAAATGGGTGCACGTCCGCTTGCGCGGGTCATTCAGGATGAGATCAAGCGTCCGCTGTCAGAGGAGATCCTGTTCGGAAAGCTTGAGAATGGCGGAGCCGTTCGTGTGGTGCTCAAGGATGAAAAGCCCCATTTTGTGATCGAATCGAAGGCGCCAGTTGGCGAAAAGAAGACGGAAGCGGTGAAGGGGTGATCCCGGACTCGCATGAACGGCTTCAGGTTACAATCCGGGGGCACGCCTCAAACCGAGGCCAAGACCTTTTCGAGGCGCTCTTCGATGTCGAAAATGCTTCCGGAAAAGGTTTCATCCACATCATCCAGCACATCTGA
>CANGWP010000128.1 GCA_947457605.1 Bdellovibrionales bacterium
CCGTGACCTTGGGAGGCGGAATTTTTCCCTCTTTGATCCATCGGATCAAGGTTCCCATCCCTTCTCCGATCAGGTCATCCCGATCAAAAAGAAAAGACAGATTGAATCCGATCACACTTTTGTTGTCGGTAAACAGGCGAACCGGAGAAAACCTCGGCATCCGAATCATCCCCCATGCTGCTTTCAAATAATTCATCCGACCACTTGCCGACATCGGTAGAATGGAATGGGACCCGTAGGAAATGAGCTTCCCTGTTGGGCGCAGAAGCTCATAACTTTTCTTGAGGGTGGATGTACCGTTCGCATCCAAAACCGCATCAAAGCCTCCGGGCACGAGCTTGCGCGCGCGCGAGGCCCATTCCTCTTGTGACTTGTCGATCACATGGGTTGCGCCAAGCTCCCTCACATATTGAACCTTGTGAGCACTCCCCACCACACCGGTACTCTCAAATTCTGCGATCCTGCAAAGCCGAATGAGCGCCGAGCCTACACCTCCTCCTGCAGAATGAATGAGGACTTTTGCATCCGGGGGAAGCCGCACCAGTTGAAATAGGGCATGATAGGCGGTCATGTAAACGGCGGGAAATGCGGCACTTTCAGAAAATCCAAAGCCTTCCGGAATCGGAAAAACGTGTTTCTCGGGAGCGCGCACCTCGCTGGCATACGCATTGAACAAACTGATCCCGAAAACCCGATCCCCGGGCTTTAGGGATTTCACCTTTGGTCCGATCGATTTCACAATCCCTGAGTACTCAAACCCGGGCGTAATCGGCCAACCTACAAAACGTTTCGCGGACTCATACACACCCCAGCGCACACAGACGTCGGCATAATTCACACCAATCGCATGAGTACTCACCACCACCTCATCCTCACGCGGATCAAGATCCGGATGGGTTTCCAGTTTCAAGTGGGAATGCCCGCCAGGCGAATGAATCACGACTTTCTTCATGAAAGATCCTTACCACCCCATGCGGTAGTACATTTCCTCGAATCGCTCGTAGGGTAGAACCACAAAATCCGAATCAAATCCGGGGAGCAAGGTTCCTTTGCGGTCCTGCAATCCGAGACTTGCGGCGGCAGAGTAAGTAACGCCTGCAAAAATCTCGGCCGAATTCATCCCTAAATACAGAGCTGAAAGATTCATCATGAGCGGAAGATTGAGCGAGTAGCAGGAGCCCGGATTGAAATCAGTGGCAATCCCGACCCTCGCCCCGGCATCCAGCAGTTTTCGAGCGGGAGCATAGTTTGCTTTTAAATAAAACGCAGTACCTGGCAGCATCATCGCGACAGTATCGGATTTCGCAAGAGCCTGGATTCCTTTTTCAGAGATCTGAAGGAGGTGATCCGCAGAGCTTGCCTCGAGCTTTGCCGCAAGCCGCGCAGAATCGGTTTCTGTCAATTCATCCGCGTGAATCCTTACTCCAAGTCCAAGCTTCTTTGCTGCCCGCAGGATCCGTTCGCCCTCGGCATAGGTGAAATAGCCCTCATCAATGAACACATCACAAAAGGTCGCAAGACCTTTCTTTTTCACCTCGGGCAGGGTTTTATGAATGATCTCATCTATGTATTGGGATTTCTTCACTCCCACAGGGAGTGCGTGCGCCCCAAGATAAGTCGAAACAAAGGTCATCTGAGGGAGCGCATCTTGAAGATGCTTCACCACCTGCAGGCACTTGAGTTCGGTCTTATGATCAAGCCCGTAGCCCGACTTGCACTCCAGGGTGCGCACTCCGTGCCGATAGGCAATCAGTGCGCGCTTCAGCGCGGACTCAAAAAGAGCTTCCACTGAGGCGTCCCTCGTCGCCTTCACCGTAGTGAGTATTCCTCCACCCTCTTCGGCAATCTCCTGATAGGTGGCTCCGGCACAGCGACGCGCGAACTCATGGGCACGGGATCCGGCGAACACCAGATGGGTATGCGCATCAATGAGACCCGGCATGATCGCACTCTTGTTCTTGAGGTCCGTCTTTTTGACCGCACGAAATTCCTTCGGGAGCTCTGAAGTAGGGCCGACCCAAAGGATTTTTTTCGAGTCAAACACCACTGCACCATCCTCGATCTCGGACAGATCAGATGGAACGAGCATGCGTCCCTCTTTTTCCACAATGCCCTCACCCGTATACAAAAAGGACGCATGCACAAAGGCTTGAATTCCCGTTGAAGACGCGGATTTTTTCGCGGACGTTTTTTTGGACGTGGTCTTTTTCATTCCGATTCTCCTCACGATTTACTTGATCATCGGCATGCGTGCGCCGAATTCAGGCAGTTTGGTCTTCGCATTTGCAATCGCAGTCTCATAGCCTGCATCGGCGTGGCGCACCACTCCCATTCCAGGATCACTGGTCAGCACACGCTCAAGTCGTTTTGCTGCTTCGGGGGTTCCATCCGCGACGATCACCATTCCCGAATGAATTGAATATCCCATTCCAACTCCACCCCCATGATGAACACTCACCCAGGAAGCTCCGTTCACCGAATTGATGAGCGCGTTCAAGATGGGCCAATCTGCAACGGCATCTGATCCATCTTTCATGGCCTCGGTCTCACGATTTGGAGAAGCAACCGAACCACAATCCAGATGATCCCGACCGATCACAATGGGAGCTTTTACTTTTCCGGATCGCACGAGATCATTGAAGAGGAGCCCTGCCTTCACCCGCTCGCCGAATCCGAGCCAACAGATGCGTGCGGGCAATCCTTGATATGCGATTCGCTTTGCCGCCACATCAAGCCAGCGATGGAGGCTTTCGTGTTCCGGAAAAAGATCCTTTAGCGCCTGATCGGTAACTGCGATGTCTGCGGGATCACCCGAGAGCGCAACCCAGCGGAACGGTCCACGGCCATCACAAAACTGCGGACGAATGTAGGCGGGAACGAAGCCCGGAAAATCAAAGGCATTGGCAACCCCGGCTTTCACGGCCTGAGCACGTATGTTGTTTCCATAGTCGAACACGATGGAGCCGCGCTTTTGAAACTCAAGCATCATGGCCACATGTTTCCCCATGCTCTTGACCGCAAGGGCTTTGTATTCCTCGGGCTTTGCCTGCCTCATCTCTTCGGCTTCCTCAAGAGACAAGCCTTGCGGAACATAGCCGTTGAGCTCATCATGCGCACTTGTCTGATCCGTCACCATGTCGGGCTTGAAATTTCGCTTCAGCAACTCCTCCAGCACATCCACGGCATTTCCAATCACTCCGATCGATCGCGCCTCTTTCTTTGCCTTCGCCCGATCCACCGCCGCGAGCGCCTCATCGAGGCTCTCATAGAGCTCGTCCAAATACCGCGTCTCGATCCTTCGCTTCGCGCGGATCGGATCAATTTCAATGTTGAGCGACACGGCACCGGCAATCGAAGCAGCAAGCGGCTGCGCGCCACCCATGCCTCCCAGGCCCGCGGTAAGAACCACGCGACCCGCAAGACTGCCTCCGAAATGTTTTCGTCCAGCCTCCGCAAAAGTCTCATAAGTGCCTTGAATGATTCCTTGGGTGCCGATGTAGATCCAGGACCCCGCGGTCATCTGTCCATACATCATGAGCCCCGCCTGATCGAGCTTGTGAAAGTGTTCCCAGGTCGCCCATTTTGGAACGAGCATGGAATTCGTAAGCAACACTCGCGGCGCATCCGCATGGGATTTGAAAACCGCAACGGGCTTTCCGCTTTGAATGAGCAGGGTCTCGTCATTCTTAAGCGTCTTCAGGGTCGCAATGATCGCATCATAGGACTCCCAGTTGCGCGCAGCTTTTCCGATCCCGCCGTAAACGACAAGCTCATCCGGATTCTCGGCAACCGCCGGATCAAGATTGTTCATGAGCATCCGCATCGCGGCCTCCTGAACCCAACCCTGGCAGCTCAATTGATTTCCTTTTGGGGCATGAATGTCGGTGTGTTGCATGGGCAAAACCTTAGCCCAAAAAATCCGGAGTTAGAAGAGAAAGGGCACTATCCTTGGGCCTTCTTCTTTGAAATTCCAATCAAAAAAATCTCTTTTGATTCCTTGCGCGTGCTCTTCGGCCGAAGCACCTCAACCCTGCCGAACACCCCGTCCATTTGCTTCTTCAGCTCCTGGAAATCCTCCGAATGGAAAAACTTGCACACAAAGTTTCCACCCGGCCTCAAAAACCGGACCGCAATTCCAAGCGCAAGCTCGCAAAGCTCCATCGATCGCGCCTGATCCGTGATGCGAATGCCGGTGGTCTTGGGAGCCATGTCCGAAAACACCCCGTCAAACACCGGCGCAAATCCGTTTTGTTCGAAAATCTGATCCAGATTCAGATCCCTGAGATCCGCATGAATGAACACCGCATTCGGGAGAGTCAATTCAACTTGAATGAGATCCACCCCAAGCACCCTTCCCTGTTCGCCCACCTTCTGTGAGAGGTATTGCGACCAAGAGCCAGGAGCGGCACCCAGATCGAGCACTTTCATGCCGGATTTGATGATCTTGAATTTCTGGTCGATCTCTTCAAGCTTGTAAATGGATCGCGCGGCGAAGTTTTCCTCTTTCGCCTTGTGATAATAATGATCGCGTTTGTTGTAAGCCATGGATTCTGTGGGCGCGCCCGGATCACATCACTGTGACTTTGCGGAGCAGATCCAGATCTTCAAGGGCCTTGCCGGATCCGCGAACCACGCAGGTAAGAGGGTCTTCCGCAACGGTAACAGGAAGGCCGGTCTTTTCCTTGATCAGAATGTCGAGGTTCGAAAGAAGGGCACCACCCCCGGCAAGTACAATTCCGTTGTCCACGATGTCGGCTGCAAGCTCAGGCGGAGTGCGCTCGAGCGCGACTTTGATCGCATCGACCACTGCGGAAACCGGCTCGGCAAGAGCATCGCGGATTTCCTCGCTATTGAGTTCGATGGTCTTTGGCGCGCCTGAAATCAGGTCGCGACCCTTTACTTCAAAAGTCCGCTCTTCTTCGAAAGGATAAGCACATCCGATCGAAAGCTTGATCTGCTCGGCAGTGCGCTCTCCAATCAGAAGCGAGTACTTTCGCTTGATGTAATTCACAATCGAATCATCGAACTTGTCGCCTGCAACCCGAACCGATCGGGAATAAACGATCCCGCCAAGAGAGATCACGGCAACCTCGGTGGTTCCGCCTCCGATGTCGACGATCATGTTTCCACTGGGCTCCCGGATCGGAAGCCCGGCCCCGATCGCAGCCGCCATCGGCTCCTCGATCAAGTACACTTCGCGGGCACCTGCAGATTGAGCCGATTCCTTCACTGCGCGTTTTTCCACTTGGGTGATTCCGTAAGGAATGCAAATCATGATTCTCGGGCGAATGAATGCTCGGCCTTCCGAGGCCTTTCCTATGAAATATTTCAGCATCGCCTGGGTCACTTCGAAATCGGCGATCACTCCGTCTTTCAGGGGACGAATCGCCTGAATGGAACCGGGAGTGCGTCCGAGCATCTCTTTTGCTTCTTTTCCAACCGCAAGAACCCTTGTTTGCCCGCGCGCATTCCGATGAATCGCCACAACAGAGGGTTCATTCATGATGAGGCCCCGTCCTTTGGAGAACACCAGCGTGTTCGCGGTTCCAAGATCGATGGCCAAGTCATTGGTGAAAAACTCGAGTATTTTCTGAATCATAAACCCTTCCCGCTCCCTACCATTTGTAATGTCTGATTTGCTCTCCCCGCTCGGCGATCTCACTCATGGAGCGAATGCCGATCTCGAGATGCTGATCTGTGAATTGCTTGAAAACCGAGGAAGCCGAGCGCTTGGTCTTGATTCCACCGCGAGTGAGCGGAAGATCGGACACAAGCAAAAGCGCGCCAATCGGAACCTTGCTCGCAAAACCCACCACAAATAGGGTTGCCGTTTCCATGTCGATGCAAAGCGCGCGTTCGTGATTCAGGTCGGCCTTGAATTTGTCGTTGAACTCCCAAAACCGGTAATCGGTCGTGTGGACCACGCCCGTGCGATAATCGATTCCTTTTTCAACGAGAATCTCGGAAACAAATTTCTGCACTTTGAAGGTGGGAAGCGCCGGCGCTTGGCGAGGAAGGAAATGATGGGAAACCCCTTCATCCCGGATCGCCGCAGTCGGCAGAATGAAATCGCCTTTCTTGAGCGAG
>CANGWP010000129.1 GCA_947457605.1 Bdellovibrionales bacterium
GGAAAAGATTGCAAGGCATGAACGAAAGAAAGTAGGCGAGGCGCCGGTTCTTCGGGCTTCCGGATTCCGTCCAATAGGTTTCTTCATCAATCGCATCGGTCTGGGTGCCTTCGGTACGATTGAAGAGGGAGGAGAGCGCTTTCACGTGCGGGGCCACGGAGCGGGTCATAAAGCGTTTTGATTGAAGGGACTCGCCCTCGGGGAGCAAGCCGTGCTTCATCAGAAAATCGTTTAAATTCGGCTCGAAATGATCCTTAAAAGCCTGGATCAGAGCCTCTGGAACCCGCATCGTTTTATTCCCTTTTTCTCCGGTTTACGTTAGTCTGATCGTCTGAATGAAACTAGGTTTAGCCGATCAAACAGCCCCTCGTCCACCTGCAATTTTGGTGCTTGGAGAGGGAGCGCTCGCTCTTCAAATCCGGGATGACCTGATCTCTCTTGGGCTGTACACCCTGATGGTCAGCGATCTTGGGATTGGGCCCAATGAAACCGGCCTGCCGAGGGTCACTGATCTGGATGCTCCTGTCCGGTTTCGACAAATTTTCAATCGATTCCGCCAGCGCGATGAGATCGAGCCCTTTGATCACCTTTGGGTGCATCCCGGCGTCACCCTTTGGGGTGAGCGTCCCGAGCTCGAGGGGTGGGCTCGTCAGTCCGGGCTGTTCACCATCACCTCTTCGGCGAAAAATCTTCAGCTTTTCTGGAACATGCACCAAGCGCTTGATCTTGCAAAGAGCGTTGGCGTTCCGACTCTGGTGGTTTCGGACGAACCCGTAACCTCGATTCGGGAGATCGAGGCATCCATCCGGAAGCTCGGTGAGGATGGACGTGCCGGATTTCCGCTCGTCATGAAAAGCGCCTACCGGGTAAGGGGGGGGTATGCCACGCGTGTGCTCCGGAATCTCGACGAATTGAACGAGTGGGTTCCGATCTGGATGAATCAGGTTCAGGAAGCCTGTGGCGCGACGCTTTTGTTTTTTGAGCGCTTTCTGGAAAGCGCCCGCTGCTATGTGCAGCCGTTTGCCCGCAGAAAAGACGGGCATGTCGAGTTCTTTCCGGTGATCGACGGATCTCTCATGTTCGAGGGAAAAAACTGGGTCGAGGTTTGTCCCGCCCAAACCCTTGATGATGAAATTCGTGGCAAGATCGAGGGGTACTCCCGCCAGTTCCTGAAAGCGTCTGAGTTTGTAGGGGTCGGAAACCTCGTGTTTCTTTCGGATGGAATCGATGCATATTTTACCGAAGCCCTGGGTCGGATCAATTTCGGATATCGACTTTGGGAAAGTGTTGCGCGAACCAAGGCGGTTCAGTGGCAGATCCACACTCTTGCACCCGCACTCCTGAGTTCTCATCCCGAGGTGAATGCATCGGGAAGAGCGCCGGATTCCGGAATCTGCGGAATCAATCTCAAACTCTATGCCGAGGATACCTGGCTCAAGATCCCTCATCCTGGAACCGTCCACGAGGTCTCATTCAAAACCGAATGGAATGAGGGGGAATTTGAGGGTTCATTGATATGGGATGTGGTGCCCGGACAAAACGTGGATTGGAAATCGAGTGGGTCTCTTGGTCAGATCACGCTCTTTTCCACAAGCTGGATCAAGGCGCTGAAGTCTGCGCGGAAAATTTTAAGCGAGATCTGGGTTTCGGGAAGCATTCAAACCAACGAGCGCTTTCTCTTTGAGCTTCTGTCCCACCCTTGGGTTGAGGAATCCATGTTCTATACCGGATTTGTCGATGACGAGTTCATCCCGAAGCAAGCCCCGGAGCCTTCCTGGCTCAAGTTCATGGCTGAAGCGCTGGCCGAGGTGACACCGCTTCTTCGGGCGGAAGAGGGTTTCCTTTGGATGAATCACAGACTCCCGGCGCCCGAGAAGAAACTCGCCTGGACCCAGCGCGTGGAGTTCTGGGGAGGCTTTCACAAGGGTGTGAAGGGGTTTTTCATGAGCGAGTCCGGCAAGCTTGAGCGGATTTGCGTGTACCCCATCCATGATCGACGATTCGTGGTCCGGATTCAAAACTGGTTCTTCTCGGTTCGAAGATCGGAAAAAGGCCGCCCCTTGCAACTGATGGCGCTCACCAGTGGAAGGATCCACTCGATCTTTTACAAAGAGGACTCCGTGGTTCCCTCCAAGCAGACGATCGTGATTTTGGAGTCCCATCAGAATTTAATTTCGCATCGGCTGCCGGTTCCCGTTAAGATCAAGAAACTGAAGGTTCGCGCCGAGGATGAGGTTCTTGCAGGTCAGGAACTCGCCGAGATCGAGCGCTTTGTCGAAAAAGAAGGAGAATGAGCATGGCCAGCTTTTCTAAAACTTTCACGATTCCCGGAAAAACATCGGATGTGATTTATGGTGCGATTTCCTCCGACATCGATCGCTTCCTGAGCAAGACGCCGATTGGAAATGTGGAGGTGAAGCGGGATGAAGGAGCCAAAAAAGTGACCTTCAAATCCTCCATGGCGAGCGGAACCCTTTCCGCAAAAGACGGGTCTCTTTCTGTTGATGTTTCGCTCAGTCTTCTAGCGTCAGCCTTCAAGGGCAAGATTGAAGAAGGCATCACGCGCTGGCTCACGAAAACCTTTCCAAGCTAAGGCATGGACGGCTCTTCTCAAAAAATGGTTTTGAAATCCGCCGGAGTGATGGGGATCGCAGTCCTGATCAGCCGTGTTCTCGGGCTTGTGCGAGAGCAGGTTTTTGCCGCACTCTTTGGAGCTTCCACTGCAACCGATGCCTATCAGATCGCATTCCGGATTCCGAATCTTCTTCGGGATCTTTTTGCAGAGGGTGCGATGAGTTCCGCCCTGGTTCCCACCTTTATCAAAGTTCAAAAAGAGGAAGGGATGGAGCGGGGATGGCAGCTCTCCACCCGGGTTTTCGTGGTTTTGTTCTCTTTGGTGAGTTTGATCGCACTTCTGGGAATCCTCTTTGCCGAACCGCTGGTGAATTTGTATGCGAGTGCATATCGGGAAATCCCGGGCAAGTTTGAACTCACGGTTTCGATGACCCGGGCCATGATGCCGTTTTTTCCGCTCGTAGCACTTGCGGCAGCATTCATGGCGATCCTGAATGCCTGTGGGAAGTTTTTCATTCCCTCGTTTGCATCCGCGCTTTTCAATCTGGTGTCGATCGTGGTCGGAGTGGCTCTTGCCAGGATTCTTCCGGAATACGGATTCCAGCCCATCGAGGGAATGGCCTACGGCGTGATCGCGGGGGGGCTGGTTCAGGCATTGATTCAGTGGCCGGTCCTTCGGGAAGTGGGTTTCCGTCCGGTCTGGCGCAAGCCTTTTTTGGGATCCGCTCTTTCGGACCCGGGGCTTCGCTCGATGATGTTTTTGATGGTTCCGGGAACGGTAGGGCTTGCGGCAACCCAGATCAATATCCTGGTGAACAGCATGTTTGCAACCTCGGTGGGAGAAGGCGCTGTTTCCTGGCTCAATTACTCCTTTCGTTTGATGCAGTTTCCGATCGGGATTTTCGGAGTTTCTCTTGCAACCGCAACCCTTCCGGCATTCAGTCGCCACTGGAGCGCGGGTGAGTACTCAACGGCCTCCGATGCGCTGGGCACCTCGATCAAGCGCGTGTTCGCGATCAACTTCCCCGCATCCGCGGGTCTTGGTTTTTTGGGGGTTCCGATCATCGGACTCATCTTTGAACATGGTCGATTTCATCATGGCGATACGATTGCGACCGCCGAGGCGCTTGCTGCCTACGCAGTTGGGCTTACTGCGTATTCGGTGGTGAAGGTGCTGGTTCCGGTTTGTTATGCAATCGGTGAGACCCGTTTCGCCGTTTTTTCGAGCTTCTTTTCAGTGATCTCCAATCTGGTTTTCAATTTTTTGTTTGTGAAGCAACTGGGTTTCGTGGGGCTTGCGTTCGGCACCTCGATTACAGCCATCCTCAACTCTGCGCTACTGTGGGCGCTCATCTCACGCAAGCTTTCCGCCCGATCCGTTGACTTCAAGACCACGGCGCTTCTGAGATCGGGACTCGCGTATGCGGGGCTTGCTGCCATCATGGGTGTTCTGGTTTTCGGAGTGGATCGATACTGGATTGCAGCGCTTCTACCGGAAGACGGATTTCCCTTCAAATTGATCCGGGTCGGGGTGGGGGTGATTCTGGGGGTGTCGTGCTATGTTTCCGGAAGTATTTTCTTCAGACTCAAAGAATCGCTTGAGTTCATTGAACTTTTCAAGCGAAGATGGAGGCGAGGAAAGAACTGAATGCAAACCAAAAAAGAGCACATCAAGGCGTTGGCCAAAGCTGTTGTGACCCGTCTCGAGCAGGATCAGGCGATCGTACTGAACCCCCGAACAAGACAGATGGTTTATCAGGATCTTTTCCTGAAGCTCGAAAATTTGATCATGACCGATGAGGACATTCGCAGCAAGGTGATCACCCAGCTCGGGCTCAAGGCGGAAGAGCTGGGTGAAACTGGTTACACGGAAAATGACCATTACAAGGCTGCAAAATCAGTTCTTATGGCAAAGCATGGCGAAAACGCGGTGGCTGGAATGTATTACCAGCTTCCGGTAAAAACCGTCGCACAACAGATCGGCGGGTTTCTCATGAAGCATCCTCAGGTTGAGGATGTTTTTCCGTCTGATGAGGAACTTGAAAAAGCGATCGTTCAGTTCTTGAAGCGATTTGCCCCGGATCAACTTCATTGATTTTATCTGTCAAAAAAATGTCTTTTTTTCAGTGTTAAAAAGGAATTTCGGCTAGCCGGTTTTTTCTTTAGCCGATACAATTTTCACATTGCGCCCTCCTGTGATCCAGGACGGAAATTAAGGGAGTAGCACGTGATTTCAAGTCGAAACATCAAGATGAAGTTTTCTGCTTTGGTTCTGACATCAATCCTTACCGCTTGCGCGGGGATCGAGCCTCAGGCTCCGACGCGTGATCCGGACCCGGTCGCAGTTGCCCTTGATCCGGCAAGCGATCTCAAAGTAATTGACGGGCTCGAGTATCGCGGAATGAAGATCGAGAATGCCTCTTTTGATCTTCCCATTGAAATGAATTCTGCGGTCGAAAAGTGGATCACCTATTTCACAGGCAAGGGTCGGGGGCATTTCAAGAAATATCTCGAGCGTTCCGAGTATTTCATCCCCTTTCTTCGCCCCATTCTAAAGAATGCAAAGGCACCTCAGGATCTCGTTTATCTGGCCATGATCGAGAGCGGTTTCAACAACAATGCCCGCTCCAATGCCAGGGCCGTGGGTGCCTGGCAGTTCATTTCTGCGACCGGACGCCGGTATGGACTGGATGTGAACTGGTGGGTGGATGAGCGCCGGGACGTTGAAAAATCCACGATTGCAGCGGTTCAATATCTGAAAGAGTTGTACTCCATGTTTGGCAGCTGGCCGCTCGCGGCTGCCGGATACAATGCAGGTGAGGCCAAGATCCAACGCGCAATTGCAAAGTACAAGACCGATGATTTCTGGGAACTGTGCGACAAAAAGCGCAAATACCTGAGACCGGAAACCAAAAACTACGTTCCGAAACTCTATGCGGCAGCGATTGTGGCAAAAAATCGGAAGCAGTTCGGGTTTGAGGAGAGTTATACAAAAATCGGAGACGTGAATGCGGCTTTGGTTTCGGTAAAGGCAGAGGAAAGCGATGATCTTGAGCGTTTGCCGGATCAACTCGATTCCGACAAGCCCGAGGCGACTGCGAAAAACGGGACTCCTTCAGAACCGGTAGTGGAGCTCACCCGCGATTCTCCTGCGGACCCGGAAGAAGCCGAAACTCTTGCGGCCGATTCGATGGAAACCATGCTTCGATCGATGTCCCAGCCGGTTCGTACCCCGCATGTGAATCGTCATGGGGAAGTGAACGGCGATGTTCTTACTGAGGTGGAGATTCCGTCACCTGCGGATCTGTTCAAGGTCGCGAGTGCTGCAGGACTGACCTACGTTGAATTCAAATCCATGAATCCCGAGCTTTCCCGCTGGGTGACCCCGCCGGATGTAAAATATTACAAGATCCGGCTTCCGCTCAGTCACAAAGAAGCTTTCATGAAGAAATACTTCGA
>CANGWP010000130.1 GCA_947457605.1 Bdellovibrionales bacterium
CCACTGGACCGCATGCTCCTGCACCTCGGGCTTCAGGAAGGGCTGCGAGAGGATGCCCTCTACAAAATCGGCAAACTCTTCGTCCTCGGCCTTTTGCCGCTCCCGGAACTCATGAACCCGTTTTAAGGGCTCGGGCTCCTTGTTGATCAAGGCAAGCTCCAGCTCCAGGATCTCCTCTGCACTCGTCAGCGTCTCAGTTAAAACAGGTTCCCCCCCGTTCCGGGTCACTACGATTGCAATGGTTGGTTGTTCAGGACTCTTCATACTCTTCTTATCGGATTAATTCAGTCAGGCATTAGGTAAATCTTTCCTTGGCTTACTAGATTCTTGTAATTATTGCGTTTTTTATATTTAAATCTCATTCAAAACCTGCTACTACTCCCCCATCGTGTCGGACTTTATTCATCAGCTTGAGGACCAGGTAAAGCGTCGCAGGACCTTTGCCATTATTTCCCACCCGGACGCAGGGAAGACCACGCTTACCGAAAAACTGCTTCTCTACGGGGGAGCCATCCATTTGGCGGGTGCGGTTCGAGCCAAGGCAAACCAGCGCCACACCACTTCGGACTGGATGGAGATTGAAAAGCAGCGAGGGATCTCGATCAGCACCTCGGTTCTTCAGTTCGAATACAACGGAACAATCATCAACCTCCTCGATACCCCCGGCCACAAGGACTTCTCCGAGGACACCTATCGAACCCTCATGGCGGCCGACGCGGCAGTGATGCTCATGGATGCGGCAAAAGGGGTTGAGCCTCAGACCCGAAAACTCTTTGAAGTTTGTCGGCTGCGCGGAATTCCGATTTTTACCTTTATCAATAAAATGGACCGCCCCTCGCGCGAGCCGCTGGATCTTCTCGATGAACTCGAGAAAATCCTTGGAATTCGCTCGTGTCCGCTCACCTGGCCCATCGGCTCGGGCGATCGATTTCGCGGCGTGTACGATCGCCAGTCGCAGGAAATCCACTTCTTTCAGCGGGATCAGGAATCCAAAGGCAAAAAAATCGAATCCAAAAAAATGTCCGGTGTCGATGACCCTGAATTCCTGAAATCCCTTGGTGGTGAACGGAACGACACCTTCGAGGCAGAAGAACTCTATCACCAGTTCAAGAGTGAACTTGAGCTTCTGGAGCTCGCGGGCGATGAGTTTGATTGGGATCGAATCTTGCGCGGCGAACTGACTCCGGTTTTTTTCGGATCCGCGATGAACAACTTCGGAGTCGAACGATTTTTGAATCGATTCATCGAGCTTGCGCCAACCCCGACACCCCGAATTTCTGGCGAAACTCCGATTCCTCCCACCGACCCGAAATTCTCCGCATTTGTTTTCAAGATTCAGGCGAACATGGATCCCGCGCACCGGGATCGGGTTGCCTTCATCCGAATTTGCTCGGGTCACTTCTCGCGCAACATGATCGTAAAACACTCGCGCCTTGAAAAAGACCTGAAACTTGCAATGCCCGTGAGCTTTTTTGGTCAAGAGCGGGTTGTGGTCGAAGAGGCCTGGCCCGGGGATGTCATCGGACTTGTGGATACGCAAGGCTCCCTTCGCATCGGGGACACGATCACCGAAAAGAAGGGGCTTGAGTACCGGGGTGTTCCGTCGTTTTCTCCCGAACACTTCTCGAGCGTCACCATCCTTGACCCCATGAAGCGAAAACAACTTCAAAAAGGGCTGGAACAGCTGTCCGAAGAAGGTGTGGTCCAGATCTATCGACAACGTGGATTTGGAGATCGTGATCCGATCCTCGGCGCCGTAGGAGCGCTTCAATTCGAAGTCCTCCAGCATAGGCTCAAGGCCGAATACGGAGTGGATGTGAAGATCGAAAAACTCCCCTACACACACGCACGCTGGATCACTGGGGCGGGTCTGGATATGGATGTATTTGAGCGCCGTGAGGACTCCCGCTGCCTGCTAGATCGCGATGACAATCCACTGGTGCTGTTTAAAAGCGAATGGGCCATGAAGTGGGCGATCGACAATCAGAAAACATTGCAGTTCTTGACCACTGCCCCTCAGAAGAAATCATAAACTGGCCTCTTTGAATGGGCATACATATGGCCATTAGGCGATAATCCCCTGTGATTCATCGAGTTTAGCCAACTCCCTTGATTGTGGCTTCACAATAGCGAGGCCGCAGGACGTCGCTCCAGGCTGCCCCCCGTAAATCCAAGGGGATTCTTTTTACGGGCCCAAACGCCATGCCCACTCAAAGATGCCAGCTAAAGAGATTTACAGAAACATTTCGCTCCATTATCTTGCCGCTATGCATTTTGGGGTCCGCCTTACTTTCCTTCTCGTGCTGCTTTCCGGCTCGGAACTCCTTTGCCCAACGCCAAGCCCAGCCCTTGAACTTGAATTGAAAACCTGGCCCGAGAGTTTCTATCAATGGGCGATTCGCAGACCTGACAACCTGAACTCCCGCTTCACAGGAGCTCTGTTCGATGGCGAAAACTCTTCTGACATTTTTGTCGATAACTTCACTGGCAGCACCTCGCTCAACGCAAGCACTGCGCGGGATGTTTACAACAATTACGATCTGATCGGCAGCTGGACCGTGGTCGATCGGATGCGCTTGCGCCTGAGCAGCAACCTCATCGGCTACGGTACCGATCGCGTGAATCCTGGCCCGGATGAGGCGGGGTTTTCTTTTCCGTTTTTCGGGATCAGCTTCGGGGTTCGGGGAACACTGGAATGGAAAAACTACCGGCAACTTTCCCCGCTGGACGTTCGAAAGCTTCCCGCGCCGGGACCGGATCCCGTGCCGCCCGGAACGGAGAACATCACTGAACTGAACCCCTACCTGAATGCGCTTAATCTGAATCCCAATTTGTCCGCCAAACTCAGGAACATTCTGAATCCCTTCACGCTCCCGTTTCGGATGCCGCTCTCGAGGCGTGATCTTCGAAAAATGAAAGATGGAGAGGTCATCGCCTACAACCTTACAGGTCGGGTCGGCTTCCGGGGAACTTTTGGCTGGCAGGTAATCCCCTCCACGGATCTGTATTTCGGAGCAAATGCTGCGATTGAAACTTTTCTCGACGGAGAGTACGAGGTATCGGTCATGAAGGAGTCCGAACGTCATGCCAAGGTGCGAATCAGCCGCATCCGGGGTCTGGGCTCCTCTCTACGGGTGAATGCGGGCCTTGATTGGCGTAATGTGTTTCAGGGAATCTTCCTTTTCAAGGAGACCTCTTTTCAACTTCAACTGGGCAACCTGAGCACCCAGGTGATCCCGTTTTTTTTCGAAGTCTCGCGCTTCCATCAAAAAGAAATTGATGTGGCCTATCGCTATGATCTCGAAAATCCGGACGGACGGGAGGCATTTCACAAGGCGGTTCTCGGATCTTTGGTCCTTTCCGAGGATGCTGCGCGGGCGAACCTGGAACACCCGAATCCATCGGTAGTCCGACTCTATGACCGGGCCACCGATCATCTCAATTGGACGCGAACCAACGGTTCCACGATCAGTCTTTTCCTGAACCGACGACAGGACCGATCAGAGGATTCAATTGAAACCGAGGTCAGACTTCCGGGCGGCACCCGCCACCTGTTTCGCACCTCCTCCCGAAAAATGATCCGCCACAACGCTCTCTTCGGATCATCCGAAAACCTGTCGTCCCGAATCTCCCTCCTGATGGACCAAGAGGGATTCCGGAATGGCGACTCCGGCAGCCTTCTGATCATCGCGGAAAACTCGATCGAAGACTCCTCCACCACCCCGCGCGAGTTGAATCGATATACCCGGGAGGTCGGATCTTTTTTTTCGCGAGCCTCGCTGTTTCCTGACTTTCCGGAAGAAACCCTTCCCTCCTATGGTCGCAAACGGGGACGAAGCGCCTGGTATGGAAGAAGCTCTTTCTACTATGGTTTTACGATCGATGGCGGACAATTTGAGAAATGGCTTTCCCTTGATCCCGAAGCCATTCTTCAACACGCTCGCGCCGAGCGGCTTGATTTGGATTCGAGCGATTTTGTGGAAATGAGGACCGCATTCGGAGACCGAAACCCGGCTCTCCTTCACCAAAAACTAAAGAAACTTTTGTCGAATCGGAACCGCGCACGTGAACTCATGGATCTTTTCCACCTGCATCTCCCCGCAGATTCGATGGAGAAATTTCTGGTCGCGCAAAACCCGGCCTTTGGAAACATCCAACAACGGGGGCACAAAATTACCGCTCTTGAATCCACATTCAGAGAAACCGACGCTGCCCCATCCAGCGGTCCGGATGGATTCCAATCCGTGCAGGATCCCCTTTCCCGGGTGCTGGGGCTTCACTGCACTCCTCTTGCCGGAAGAAAGATCCGTCTTGAGTTCGAATTGAGCGACTCACCGGAGTTTCTCTTTTTCGCATTGACCCCGCTTACCGAACGACGACAGAGGAATGCCCTCGAACTCGTGTTTTATGACCGTGAGAACCGATTTCATCCGGGCCGGAATGAATTGATTCTTGATGCGGACTCCACCGACCCTCTCATCCGGAAACTTACCTCGAAATGGACGAGTGAGAGCACTCCGATGGGTTTCACAATCGGTTTCAGTAAAAAAGACAGGCGCTGGGGATACGGGTCATCGTGCCAGTTCCGCGTGGACGCGCGAGGGATCACCGTAGAGGAATTCAAGAATTGACTCTTTTTTCCGAAGAGTATCGTTGTAACCAAGCTCTGCGAGCTGCTGGGTGTAGGCTTTTTCAAACGCAAGGTAGGACACCAAATCCCAACCCTTGTCTTCTTTTGCTCCCACGCCTTTCAAAAGAAATCGGATCAGAGCCGGAAATTCCTTCAAGGTTCCTTGTGCAAGCTGCCCCAGGTCCTGACTCGGGCGAAGTGCCATGACCGGGATGGTTTTTAAGGGTGAAGGCAGTTTGCTTTTTTGCTCATCCGTCATAAGTGAAAGCGTGCGATTGATGCGCTCAAGCCGTTCGATGTCGGTTTCGAGAGAATCCAAGAATACCGCATTCAAAAGAACTCCACCGATCTCGGCGATCGAGAGGTCATCCCGCTTTAGATTTTGATTCAGTTCAATGGTCTGCTCCTGGGTCCGAAAATACCGGATCCCGATGCAGAGGATTCGATCCGCTCCGAGATGGATCGCAGGACTTACAGGGGAGGTGAGCCGGATGCACCCATCTCCATAGAGGGCGCCCTCAATCCGTGCCGGCGGGAAAAACACCGGGATCGCGCTTGATGCCATCACGTGATCCACCGTGACAGTGGTTTTCACCCCAAGACGGGTCGAGCGGACCCAGGGCTTGATCGACTCATCTCCGTCAAAGAAAGTGATTGCAGTGCCGGTAAGATAGTTGGTCGCAGAAAACGCAACACCCCGCAGAGTTTGATTCTTGATGAATCCTTGAATCCGGTCGAGCGACAGCTCCTGCTCCAGAAGCTCGCGCAAAGGTTCGGTGCTCAAAAGATGATTCGCGCGCTTTCGGTTCAGCAAACCGCCCATTCCGACGGTTTGAAGCCATTTCGACCCCAGAGATGCGATGGATGCAGGGTCGCTCCGATACACCCGCTCCGAGTGCAATCCGGTCCACAAGTCCCAGAGTCCTTGGGCCGCGATTTGAAACTGATCAGCCCTCGACATCAGGTAGGCTGCATTGATCGCACCGGCGGAGACGCCTGAGATCACCTGAAAAGGTGACTCCTTTGCTTGCGTGATCTCTGCAATCGCCTTCAATACCCCCACTTGATATGCGGCCCGGGCACCTCCGCCCGTAAGCACCAACCCAAGGTTCATAACCCCATTGTACCTGAATTTGCAGAATCCGGCTGTATCCTTAATCAAATAAATTGAAATCAGGATTCAAACTGCAGATCAATGAAGGGCCGAAAGGATTTCTGAATCTGGTTGCGGTTGAGCTTCTGGGTTTGGGTAAGCTCTTTCAGATCCACCGAGAAGTCGCGCGACAAAATGACAAACTTCGATACGGATTCGGGAATCCTTTTCTCGCGGACCAGCTGCTCGATTCCGGCTGCGATTTTCCTCTTCAGCTCCTCGTTTTC
>CANGWP010000131.1 GCA_947457605.1 Bdellovibrionales bacterium
CTCGAAGATCGCCTTGACCCAATGAGAGGAAGGGGTTTGGGAAGCACTGGCAATCTTCGCAGAACTCGAAAGAATCATTCCAAGAAGTGCCGCTGAAATTCCATAGTTGGACGAATCGACCAGGAGGAAGTTCACAAAGTCTTTTTTGTCGGACTCAAATAGATCAAAGTAGTCCCCCCCGGGTTTCAGCCCGGAGAGATGTTTGCTCATGACCTGGATTCCCTTCAAACCATTGAACCTCCTTGGTGTCTTGGTCTGCAGTATGTTTTCCAGAACCCGGTTGGCACTCTCCAGTTCCCGCATGACCTCACGACTTTCCTCGAGGAGTTCGCCGGAATTTTTTCGATGATGGTGATGACGCAAAATCGAAAGAACAGATGCTGCCCGAAAAGGAGAAGTTACTACATCATCCACCAAGGACAGGAATTCCGCCCGGGGGAGCGGATCGATCTCATCCACCACTAGAACAATGGATTTGCCTTCACGGTCGAGATCCTTCACCCATCCCTCCCAATCCTTACGTCCCGCATCGATCAGGATCAGATCCGAAAGTGAATCTCGCACAGGGTGTACCTTCGGAGCCTGATCACCAGTCAAAGTCCTAAGCAGTGTTTTCAACTCCGACTTCCAAACTCCCTCCACAGAAGAGTCTCTGCACAAAATACCCACGAAGATTTCTTTTTTCATGCTTTCAGATTTCATTTTGCTTGTAACTCCGCCTCCCGGTCTCTGGTGTTGACATTCTGGAAAAAATACTTGTACTGGAGTGCATACCGTGTGTCCCACTTGGAAATGGCCGGAAACGGAGTGAGCTCCTGATAGTACGCAAGATTGATCTCACTGGTCTCACTTCGGTAGCCGATTCCTCCATTGAACTGGAGATTGTTCAGTCCCACCCTGAATGCTACAGACCGGCTGACACTAAGATCCATTCCAATGCTGAGCTTGTCGAGGATGGACATCGAACTCGTACTGGTCAGATCCTTGTATTGCAAATACCAATGAGATTTGACCTGACCGGAAATCCGAACATTGAAGTTGAATGCGGCATCAATGCTCATGGGTTCATCCGAGGGAGTTCCGCTGGGGGAGCTCGCCCTTGGAACCAGGCCTTTATTCAAGTAATGAAGCCCGAACAGATTCCTTGCAACTACAGATACAGTGGGTGTGTAGGCAAACGGAAATACGAAATTGACGGAGGCTGTGTGCGAGATGCCTTTGCCCTCCGAGATTCCTTTCAGATAGGCCGCCGAGGAGTTCGAGGTCGACTGGGCAAGCCCACTCGCCTGACTCACGAGCTGGAGACTGTAGCCAACCCTCATGACCCCTCTGGCAAGAGCAAGTCCGTATCCCACCGCCGGGACGATGTTGCTGGTTGTTTCGTAATTCACATTCGTACCGTCCGAGTAGGCTCTTACCCTCTCTTGGAAAAGCAGTCCGACCGCAAGCCCTCCCCAGGAAACCGCCGTCAAGTTTCCGAATCCGGCACTGTAAATCTTATTGGGATTCGAATTGAGGGTGGAGGTAAAACCACCAAGGGAGGAAACCCCGTACGAGGTGGAAAACGACCCCATCACTGAACTGTTGAGATCAAGGTTCAAATTAAGATATTCCGCCCGGAACTTCGTGTTTCTCGCGAGAGCCGCAGGATTGTTAAAGAGAGCATTTCCTGTCTCCTCACTCAAAGGAATCGTCATCCCTCCGAGGGACTGCCCGTGCGGGCTGATGTACCTTACAGCCGGATAATTGTATGGCAGGGCCCTACCGCTTCCTGGAAGGAAGAATAAACTCAATGCGCATCCGAATGTACAGACCTGCCACCTGGTTTTCACAGCATCTCCAAACCTCTCTTCGGTAGATACGAACCAAAACAAAAGCTCATCCCCGGTTTTCATGATCAACAAAAACGTCAAAAAAACATCACAAAAAATGAAAAAAGCGTCCCTTTTGAATTTGTTAAGATCATGTAAAAATAGGAAATATGAAAATGCTCTTCTCCATGGATGAACAGGTGCATCACTTCAAAATCAACGGGGAAATCACTCCTGACGATCTTCAGATGTTTCGAAAAAGCCTCCACCGGTTTCTCGAAACAAATCCGGAATACGTTGTCATTGACCTGAGCGAAATCTCTCTTCAAGTACCCGATTTTGAACTCCAGACCGCGCTTACCGAAATCCGCACTTTGGCGGCAGCCAAGGGAATATCCCTGCAGATCGCCATGAGTGACATTGAGGCCGGGATCGCAAAAAACTCGGTCCTGCAAAGTGCGCTCGAGAAACAAATCCGTGTTTTGCAAGGAAAGATTGAGCTCAGGGAAGAGATGAAACGAAACCTTGAACAGATCGTGGAAGCGAACCGGGCCCTGCAGTCTGCCATCGAGGACAGGAGTGTTTCCCTCAGCCTCAATCGAAGAAATCCTTTCAATCCCCTGTTTGAGCGCCTCTGGAGCGAGAAATGAAATCAAAAATCCTGGTAATTGAAGACAATGCCGACACCCGAAGATTTCTTCAGGTGATGTTGAGCCGCGAATTCGAGGTCGCCATCGCCCGGGATGGTGTCGAGGGAATCGAGCTTGCCAAATCCATTCAGCCTGAGCTCATCGTGCTGGATGTGGTCATGCCAAGCCTGAATGGATACGATACCTGCAAGCGCCTGAAGTCGATCCCTGAGACCGAGAATATTCCTGTGATCTTCCTCTCCGGCAAGAACACCACGGCTGAAATCACGTACGGAATTTCCATGGGCGCGGATGATTACCTCCCCAAACCCTTTGATCACAAGGAGTTGCTCGCAAGAATCAAGACCCGCCTCGCACGCTCCCTTTCCAATCCGGCTCCCAAAGTGGTCGTGGGAAAGCTTGAAATCGACACATTGAAGCGTGTCGCCCAGTATGAACGCTCACCCATTCAGTTGACCTTGACCGAATTCGACATCCTTCGCCTGCTTGCTGCACGATTCGGGGTTGTCGTTTCAAGGGAGGAGATCATGCGGGAGATCTGGAAAGATTCGGCATCGGATACCACGGATCGAACCATTGATGTCCACATCCGGTCCCTTCGGAAGAAAATTCCAGCCATGAACAATCACATTCAAAGCGTGTACGGGGTTGGATACAAATACGTACCCTGATCAGCGACGACTTGCCGGATTCCGAGCCGCCTCCAGCGGAATCCCGTTCTTCACAATCCGATCCCCTTGCTTCACCTCGATTTGAAATGTCTTTTCCACGTTCAGGAGATCATTCCGGATCACAACCCGATAATTCCCTACCGGAAGTTTCTCCTGATAGATTGGCGTCTTCAAGATGACGGACTTCTGAAGATTGCCACTTGATCCCTGATCGAGACTCACGATCGTCACATCGGCAAGATCCGGTACCGTGGACAAAGTCAGCGTTCCATAAACCATCGGCTCGAGCTTCACGTCCAGGACGTATTCTTTTCCGTCTACCAGATCGGATTCCTTCACTGTAAATTCCTTGCGGAAGGTGACAAATCCAGGCCGGTCTACGACAAACTCCAGAGGCTCGCCCACTGCCACGGGAACACTTCCATCCGCAAGATCCACATGTGCCGAGTTGAGGGTCGCCCGTGTTTTGGAAAGGTTTCCATCAGGGAAAAAGCGTAATTTCATTCGGGCGGTTTTGGCTTGCGCGTTCGTGGAGGGTGGCGCCACCGCCCCCACCGGAGTATTCGCGAGATTTCTACTTGGACCTGATGATTCACCCTTCTCTAAAAATTGACCCTTGAACCAGATTCCTGCGGCAGCGATCACAGCTCCTGCGATGGCGAGCTTCAAAATGGAGGTGAACATTCCGGGAGAATCACCGACTGGGTCCGGGTTGCGGATCTGGGATTGAGTGTGAGATCGCTTCACCGGCGGCGGAGTTGCAGGTCCCCCCCCCGGCCTGGATCCCGCACCGGGTACGGGGCTCCGACTGCTCGGCACCTTCATCTGTCGCTCGGGCTGAATGGCAACTTCAACCTTTTCAGCGTTTGTGATCTGGGATTTCTCGAATTTATTCCCTAAATTTGTAACCCTAGTTGCATCTCGTGGCGCTGTGGTGGCCAATGCACCGGAGGAATGTTCTTTTGTGATAATCTGGCTTCCGAGTGCAATCAACTCTTCTGCTTTGGAGTTCAATTGCTGAAGCTGCTTGCGATCCTCAACAATCAAATCATGAAAAAGCTTTTTAACAAAAGTGGAGAGATCCGAAGCTCCGAAATCAGAAAAATGAATGGCCAAAATTTTGCGCAAAGCCCGGGCCATCTCCTCGCCGGTCTGAAACCGCTTTTTCGGATCCCGGCTCAGGGCTTGAAGAACCAATGCGTCGAGTTCCTTTGGCACTTCCGGATTGATGCTGGAGGGAGGCTTCACGTAGGAATTGCAGCTCTCAATCATTTTCAGAACCTGAAATTCATTGTCTCCCTCGGCAACAAAGAGTCTCTTTCCGGTAAGGAGTTCCCAAAGCACGATTCCAAGAGCAAATAAATCAGAGCGCCCGTCCAGAACCTCGCCCATCACTTGTTCGGGGGAAAGATAGCTTAGCTTGCCCTTGATGACTCCGGCACGTGTTGCCTCTCCATTCGTTGCCGCTTTTGCAATTCCAAAATCGATCACCTTGATGTTCCCATCATAGGAGACAAGAATATTCTGAGGACTTACATCTCTATGAACCACATTCAGGGGCTCGCCGGTAATTCTGTCTTTAAAACCATGCGCATAATTCAAGCCGGCTGCTGCTTGCTCGATCATATGGCAGGAGGCAGCTACCGGAACGCGCTGTTGTTTTTGAGAAATTTTTGAAAGAATCTGGCGAAGGTTCCTTCCCTCCACAAGCTCCATCGCGATGAACTGCTGCCCATTTTCCTCGCCGGATTCATAGAGTTGAACAATATTCGGATGAGTGAACCGCATGGTCACCTGAACCTCGGCACGAAACATCTGAACGAATTCGTTGTTATTGCTATAGGCACCCTGGATCCGTTTGATGACGACAAAGCGACCGCTCGAGCCCGGCGAAGCCAAGCGAGCTCTGAAGATCTCGGCCATACCACCTTCTCCGATCCGATCGAGAAGGAAGTATTTTCCGAATTTTTTGAGGACTGAATCGCTCATAGTTCTAGTCTACCCTCGTCATTTCCTTATCGGAGAGTGTGGCGAAAACCTTGAGTTTTAACGCAGAGTGGAGGACTGTTCTTCCAAGGGTTTGAATTTTATGGCAATTCCGCGAACCAAGACTTCCCCCACCGCCCCATCATCGGAACACTCGGGCAAGGGATGCTCTTCGGCTTTGCCATCAAGAGTAAACACCACGGAACGGACCTGAATTACGGCATCCGCTCCGGCTTTTTTTGCCTCTTTTAGCAAGGAGGCCGCCGCCTTATTGAAGTAGTTTTTGCACAAAGACTGGCTATAGGAATCCTGATCGAGAGTGGGCCAATCCGCTTTGGCTCGAACCCACCCCATTGTTTTGTAGGAACGCCTCTTCTCGGCACCGGTGGGCAATTCCAGATAAACCCATTTCTCGGGAAAGGAGTACTGGGGATGGCTTGCCCGTTCCGGAACACTCACACAAGAAACCAAAAACAACAAACTCAGGACAAGAGGACTACGGCTCAAGATAGGTATACTCTTTGTCGCGGTAGTTCCGGAGCGTCCATTCCTTGCCTTCGTGCTTCATCACATACTGGGGAAGCAAAGGAATTTTTCCACCACCGCCCGGCGCATCGATCACAAAGTGAGGAACGGCCATGCCAGAAGTCCATCCGCGAAGTGCCTTAATGATCTCAAGCCCCTTCTCGACTGGAGTGCGGAAGTGGCTGATGCCTTGGGAAAGATCGGCCTGAAACATGTAGTATGGGCGCACTCGCATCAAAAGAAGCTTGTGATTGAGTTCCATTACGGTTTTCGGATCGTCATTGATCCCCTTCAACAAAACCATCTGATTGTTGATCACACACCCTGCATCCGCCAGCCGCGCGCACGCATCGAAGGC